>JAFGRB010000426.1 GCA_016935365.1 Deltaproteobacteria bacterium | reverse complement strand
CCCGTGTACCGAAGACGCCTGCAACCCGGTCACCGGCGCCTGCGTCTTCTCGCCCGTGACCTGCAACGACGGCGACCCGTGCACCGAAGACGCCTGCAACCCGGCCACCGGCGCCTGCGTCTTCTCGCCCGTGACCTGCAACGACGGCGACCTGTGCACCGAAGACGCCTGCAACCCGGCCACCGGCGCCTGCGTCTTCTCGCCCGTCACCTGCAACGACGACGACCTGTGCACGACGGACAGCTGCGATCCGAGCTCGGGCTGCGTGTTCACCCTCACGGTCATCTGCGATGACGGCGACCTGTGCACCTTCGACTCCTGCGATCCGGACACCGGCCAGTGCGTGTTCCGGGATCGGGTCTGCTTCGACGGCGACCTGTGCACGACGGACGGCTGCGATCCGGCCACCGGCGCGTGCGTGTACACCCCCAAGGACTGCAGCGATGGAGACCTGTGCACCGAGGACCTGTGCAATCCCACGGACGGGTTGTGCGAGAACCCGGCGCTCGACTGCTCCGACAACGACCTGTGTACGACCGACGGCTGCGATCCGTCCTCGGGCTGCACCCACACGCCCCGGATATGCGATGACGGCGATCTGTGCACCGACGACAGCTGCGATCCCTCGGACGGCCAATGCGACTTCGTGGCCAAGGACTGCTCCGACGACAATCCGTGCACCGACGATGTCTGCGACGAGGGCAGCGGCGACTGCCTCCACCCCTTCAACAGCGACCCGTGCGACGACAACGACCCGTGCACGGACCCCGACGTCTGCCAGGACGGATACTGCATGTCCGGACCGGATGTCTGCGGCGGGGAGAACGTGGTCATCCTGGTCTACCTGGCGGCCGACAACGACCTGGACTCCTTCGGCATGGACGACTGGGACGAGATGGAAGCCGCCCGGGTGGACGACGCCGACTGGCTGCGCGTCTTCGTCTTCATCGATCGGTACAGCTCCAGCTCCTGGAGCGACACGCGGCTGTACGAGGTGCACAACAACTCGAGCACCGAGCTGGACGCCCCTCACCTGGGCCTGCAGACCGGCAGCCACGAGGAGCGAAACACTGGCGATCCGAACACGCTGCGCAACTTCATCCTGGACGTGAAGGACATCGCCGGCTCCGCCAGCTACTACTTGATCATCTGGAACCACGGCGACGGCTGGCGAAGCGCCCCGCCCGAGGACCGGCCGGTCAAGACCGTGGCGGTGGACATGTCCAGCGGCGACGACTGGCTGACCACGTCCGAGCTCCAGTCCGCGGTGGCCGGACAGGGCCTGCAGCTGATCGGCTTCGACGCCTGTCTGGAGGGCATGGTGGAGGTGGCCTATGAGCTGCGCAACGACGCCCTCGTCATGGTGGCCTCCGAGGAGATGGAGCCCGGCGAGGGCTGGGCCTACACCTCGCTGCTCAGCCAGTTCAAGAACGCTGCTTCCCCGAGCCCCGAGCTCTTCGGCCAGCTCGCCGTCGACACCTTCATCAACTCGGCGAGCTACAACGACGTCACGCTTGCCTCCTGCGACCTGACGGCCATGGATGCGCTGGCCGCTGCCGCGGACGACATGGCCACCGCGCTCCGCGGGCTGGGGAGCTCGACCTGGAACGCGCTGTGCAACGACAGCGGCCTGGAGTGGTTCGGGATCTACCTGTGGCTCGATCCCAAGATCACCGACCTGCACCGCCTGGCCGAGCGGGCCGCAGTGCGCGATCCGGGCAACGCCGCGGTCTATCAAGCCGCCATGGACGCCGTGGACGACGCCGTGCTCTACGAGCGCCACCGCAGCGATCACGCCAATGCCCACGGACTGTCGATCTACTTCCCCTGCGATGAGACCGTCGACGGTGCGTACAACGCGGGCAACCTCGAGTGGGCGGCCGACACGGGCTGGGACGAGATGCTCCGCAGCCAGTGAGACGACCGTTCATCTCCGGCGCTTGCGGCGCAGCATGGCCCACAACGCCGCCGCCCAGATCACCGAGTCCTCTGCCTGGTAGAAGGGGCCCGAGTAGGGATCGCCGCTGCGCGCATCGAGAACGTCCGGAAAGCAGCCCAGGCGCTCGACCATGCGCACGTAACGGGCGAGCTCGAGCTCGTGGCGCTCGGGCAGCAGCCTCTCGGTGGTCTCGAGGAGCTGCAGGCCCAGGCTCGTCCAGACCGCATCGCGAAGGTCGGGATCGAAGCGCTCGAAGAAGCCGGGCCGCCGCGAAGCGCCAGAGCCGCCATAGCGCGCTGGATAGGGCCTCGTCAGCCCGTCCGCGTCCAGCCTGGCGAGCACCCGCTCGAACAAGCCGCGGGTCCTCGCCCCCTCGCCCATCAGGCCCGTCCAGAAAGGCATGATGGCCGCGTCGCCCGAAGGCGTGGGCGCCCTGCCCATCTCGTCCCGGAAGCGATCGCCGATGAGAAATCGCTTGCGCACGAGCTGTCCATAGTCATATGCGGCCAGGGGATTGGGAAGTCGCAGCGCGTCCAGCTCCTGCTGAACGAGGTAGCACATCGCATTCGAGTAACAGGACGAGGAGCGTCCCGCAAGGCCCCGCGCCTCGGAGAAGGGCACCCGCTCCCGGACGAGCCCGGTGGACGGATCGACGACCAGGCGAAAGAAGCGCCAGGTCTCGCGCTCGAGCCACGGCCGGTGGCGCTCGACGAGCTGTCCGTCTCTCAGGCCGTGCAAGGCGCGCAGCAGCAGGGCGAAGCCGTCCGGCGCATAGGCGCGGACATCGAAGACCTCGCGACCGAAAGGCGAGATCACGAGCGCGAAGCGTCCGGCCCGCTCGTAGCGCTTGAGCGCGTAGCGCAGGCTGTCGCCCACCTCGGCCTCGAAGCCCAGCTCCAAAAGCGCCGGCGCCACCCGGCCGAAGTCACGGACGCGGAATCCACTCCAGCCCCGCGGTGAGGCGCGAAAGAAGCGCCGGCCCGAGTCGAAGCAAGCCCGGACCACCTGCTCGCAGATCTCGGGCGCCCGCCCCGCGTAGCGCTGACGGCCGAGGAGCTTTCGGCGCCAGGTCGAGCCCAGTGCCCGCGCGCTGGCAGCCGCCGCGAGCGTCCGTTCGACGAGCCGCCCGCTGTGCTCCTGGCCATCCATGCCGATCTCGCCTCGAGGTTCCGCTCTCGCGGTCTACTTCAACCTGTGCAGGTCCTTCTCCACGGCCTCGGCGTCCGCCTTGCGGCCCGCCTTGCGATAGGCGTCGCGCAGCGCCTCGAGGGTGGGCCGGTGGCCCAGGCGCAGGCTGGCGGCCCGCTGCAGCTCGGGGATGGCCTCGTCGGTCTTGCCGGCCTCGAGCAGCTTGCGGCCCTCCGCGTACAGCTTGTCCGCATCCGGCTTCTCATCGGTCAGAAAACGATCCATGACCCAGCCGCGTGTGCGGTACTTGCAGCCGTTGTCCTTGCGCGTGATCTCCACCTCCACGAAGCGCCAGTCCCCGGCCGCATGCACCACCTCGAGCGGCATGGCGATGCGCAGCTGCTCGAGCGCCTCGAACTCGGACGAGCGTCCGGCGCGCAGGTTGAGGGTCGAGGCCAGCACGTACTTGCGCACGCGCTCTCCGGCGTGCACCTTTCGCAGGCAGCGGCGCATGACCGGAGAGGGCTTCTGGCCCCAGGCGTCGAGCACCAGGGCCGGCACCACACTGATCGTGTCGCGCACGCTCGAGCCCGAGCGCTTCCAGGCCTCGCCCGGAAGCTTCTCGCCCAGGCCGGCGAAGTAGTACTGGCCGGCCACGCCCTCGGCCTCGACTTCCTCCTGGCTGTAGTCGCAGCCCACCTTGGGCGGCGTGGCGACGTACTCGTAGGCCTTGCTCGGCTCGAAGCCCTTCTGCCCGGCGGCCACCAGCCACTGCTCCACGCTCGGCTCGGCGCAGTTCTCGGTCTTCTCGGGCACCGCCCGGCGGTCGATCTCGAAGGACTCCAGGTAGACCTCGGCCTTGTCGAGCTTGTGGATCCCGGCCGGCACGCGCAGGACCTCGTCCCCCGCGACGGCCGAGCTCGCCGAGCAGAGCGAGCACAGCAGCATGAAGACGAGTGCTCTTTCCACCTGCCACCTCCCGTGCAGTGCCTGGTCAGGCCGGGAATCACGCCCGGCCATTCTTCCCAGAAGGCCACGTATTATGCAAGCCCCGGTTGACCGCTCGCCGCTTTCGGAGCTAACCTCCAGCCGTCATGCGCCGGCGGTTCGCCATCTGCACCGTGCTCGCGCTGGCGCTCGGCGCCTGCCAGCAGGACTCGGTCCGCTTGCTCTTCCACTCCGGCGCGGGCCAGCGCTCGTCTCTGGACGCCATCGTACCTATCTGGGAGGCGCGCCACCCGGGTGTGCGAGTCGATTGCGCCTACAAGGGCTCGGGTTACTTTTTAGCCGACATCCGCGCCCGCCAGGAAGGCGACCTCTACATGCCCGGCGAGGTCTTCTACCTGGAGCAGGCCGCGGAGCGAGGCTACCTTGTCGACTACGATCCCGAACGGGACGTGGCCGCCTATTTCCTGACCGTGATCCTGACGGCCCGCGGCAATCCGGCCGGCGTGCACGGGCTGCGCGACTTCGCCAGGCCGGGTGTCCGGGTGGCGCTCGGTGATCCGCAGGCCAACGCCATCGGCATCTGGCACCAGAAGCTCTTCCGCGCAGCCGGCATCTACGAGCAGGTGAAACGAAATGCGGTCATGAATGCCCAGTGCATCCCGGAGATCGGCAACGCCCTGAAGCTGGGCGCCGCGGACGCCTCGATCGTCTGGGCGGCCACGGCCGTGCTCTACCTGGCCGACTGCGAGATCGCGGCCCTGCCCGAACGGGAGCGCGGGCTCATCCCGCTGCCCGTATCGGTGCTGCGCTTCAGCCGGCACCCGCGCCTGGCCGCGGACCTGAAGCGCTTCCTGCTCTCGGAGGAGGCCAGGGCGCTCTTCCACGAGCACGCTTACGTCGTCGATCCAGCTCAGGCCGACTCGGACGTGGACTGGCTTATCAAGGCCGCGGCCGTGGCCAAGAATCCCGACTCGCCCATCTCGCCGGCCACCGTCGGGCACCTGGTGGGCGAGGTCCGCCGGCAGAGGCGCTAGCGTGCAGGCCGTCATGGGAGACAGGCGCGCGGCGCGGCCTGGATTCGGGCTGCTGTTCGGCGGCGCCCTGGCTCTGGCCGCGATCTGGCTCGTCTTCATCGGTCTGGCGAATGCGCTCTTCCTCGGCTGGAGCGACTGGATCCACTTCCTGTGCCAGGGCCGCACCTGGCGCTGCTTCGGTCTGAGCGTGGGCACGGCCGGCCTGGCCACGTGCGTCTCGATGCTGCTCGCCGTCCCGTTGGGCTTTGCCCTCTCCCGCGCGCGCTTCCGCGGCCAGTGGCTGCTGCAAGCGCTCCTCGACTTGCCGATCATGGTCCCGCCGGCCGCGGTGGGCATGTTCCTGCTCGGCCTGTTCGGCTCCGGGCCGGGCGCCTGGCTCGAGTCGAGCCTCGGCATCCAGCTCGTCCACGCCCTGCCGGGCGTGGTCCTGGCCCAGGTCGTGGTCACCTGCGCCTTCGGCGTCCGGGTGTGCAGGGCGGCCTTCGAGGCCATCCCGCCCACCTACGAGGCCGTGGCCCGTTCACTCGGCGCCTCGCTCGCGAGCACCTTCTTCCGGGTCCACCTGCCATTGGCCCGAAGCGCTCTGCTGGCCGCCACCTGCCTGGTCTGGGCCCGGGCCCTGGCCGAGTACGAAGCGCTGATGCTCTTCGTCGGCGCCATCCAGGGACGCACCGACGTGATGCCGCTGGCGGTCTATCTCGACACCACCGCAGGCAAGCTCGAGTGGGCGACCGTGTTCTCGTTCTTGTGCGCCGGCCTGGGGGTCGTCAGCCTGTGGGCCATCAGACGCCTCGGCGCTCGGAGGGGGCAGGCGTGAGAGAACCGGCATCCAGGCCCCGCAGCGCCCGGCTCTTCCCGGCCAGCCTGGCCTCCCTGCTCGGCCTGGCGGTCCTGGCCACGATCGCCCTATTTGCGGGCAATCTGCGCCTGATGGGCCTCGGCGACCTGGCCCGCACGCTTTCCGAGGCCGCCTTCTGGCGCTCGCTGGGGCTGAGCATGGGGACCTCGCTCGTCACCACGGCGCTGGTGACGGTGCTGGGCGTGCCAGCCGCATACGCGCTGTCGCGCTTCCGCTTCCCGGGTCACGGGACGGTCGACCTGCTCTTGAGCCTGCCCGTCGTGCTGCCGGCCTCGACCATCGGTCTGATGCTGCTGGTCGCCTTCCAGTGGGAGCCCGTGCTGTGGCTCCAGGAAGCGATCGGATTCCGGCTGGCATACAGCCTGCCGGGCATCGTCGTCGCCCAGTCGGTCATCGCGCTGGCGGTGGGCGTGCGCGCCTGGAAAGCGGCTTTCGACGACGTGGACCGCCGGACCGAGCACGTGGCCCGCTCCCTGGGGAGCAGCCGCGGGCGGACCTTCCTGCGGGTGACCCTGCCCGCGGCCCGCGGCGGCCTGGCAGCCGGAGCGCTGCTCGCCTGGAGCCGGGCCCTGGCCGAGTTCGGCGCGGTGCTCATCTTCTGCAGCGCCATCCGCGGGCGGACGGACATCCTGCCGGTGGCCATGTTTCTCGACGTCAACGCCGGAGATCTGGAGCGCGCGGTCGTGATCGGCTTCAGCCTGGCCCTGATGTCGGTCCTGATCCTGGGCGCCATGCGGCTGCTCGGGGCGACGAGGGCAGCCAGATGACGGACACGAGCGGGAGCAAGGGCGGCATTCGCATCCAGGGCCTGTCGATCGATCTGGGCGACTTTCACCTGCGCGACATCGATCTGGAGGTCCGGCCCGGCGAGTATCTCGTGCTGGTCGGCCCGACCGGCTCCGGCAAGACCGTCCTGCTCGAGTGCCTGGTGGGGATCCACCGCCCGAGCGCCGGGCGGATCTTCCTCGGAGAAGTCGAGGTGAGCGGCCTGGCGCCCGAGGCCCGCGGGCTGGGCTACGTGCCCCAGGACTACGCGCTCTTTCCCTCGATGTCCGTGGCGGACAACCTGGCCTTCGGCCTGCGGGCACGGCGCTTGCCCCAGCAGAGCGTGATCGAGCGCCTGGACGAGCTCTGCGCGGCGCTCCAGATCGAGGCCTTGCGCGATCGCCGGCCGGCCACGCTGTCGGGCGGCGAGCAGCAGCGTGTCGCCCTGGGCAGAGCCCTGGCCATCGAGCCCGACGTCCTGCTGCTGGACGAGCCGCTCTCGGCCCTCGACGAGCACCTGCGCTGGGAGGTCTGCGCCGAGCTCGAGCGCATCCACCGCGATCTCGGCTGCAGCTTCGTCCACGTATGCCATGACTTCGAGGAAGCCGCGGCCGTGGCCGAGCGCATGGCGGTCATGCGCGAAGGCCGCATCGTCCAGGTCGGCACGCTGGGCGAGATCCGCGAGCGGCCGGCCGACGTCTTCGTGGCGCGCTTCACCCGCGCGCGCAACATCCTGGACGCGGAGGCCCGGCCCGACGACGCCGGCGCGTGCCGGCTCGTGTTCGCGGGCGGCGCGAGCCTGCGCGCATCGATCACGGCCCGGGGCGCGGTCCAGGCCGTCATCCGCCCCGAGTTCATCCGGCTGGCCGGCGATGGCGACGAGGGCAACGTGCTGCGCTGCCGCCTGGATCGGATCCGGTCGCGCTTCGCGCACCTGGAGCTGGTGGCGGCCGCCGAGGGCGGCCTGCAGCTCGTGCTGCACGCGCCGCTGCCGGGGCCCGGCGAGCCGCGCTGGACACCCGGACAGAGCCTTCGCGTTCACGTGCCGCCGGAGTGCATCCACGTCATCGAGCTGTCGCACGACCCGCAGCCGTGATATCATCGGCGGCTGAACCGCGGGCGACCAAAGCGGGGTGCGCCATGGCCGTGATCGAGCTCACCGAGGAGAACCTGGAAAGCAGCATCGCCGAGAGCGCGGTCCTGCTGATCGACTTCTGGCGCCCGGGCTGCGGCCCGTGCATGGTCTTCGGGCCCCTGTTCGAGAAGGCCTCCGAGAGCCATCCGGACCTGACCTTCGCCAAGTGCAACACGCACGAGCAGCCCGGCATCGCGATGGCTTTCGGCATCCAGGCCGTCCCCACCCTGGCGGTCTTCAAGGACCGGGCCCTGATCTTCCAGCAGCCCGGCGCGCTCCCGCCAGCGGCCCTGGAGGAGCTGATCGAGAAGGTCCGGCAGCTCGACATGGACGCCTTGCGGGAAGAGGCCGGCGAAGCGCGCACCGAGCCCGGGCAGAAGGAAGGGCCGGATGGCGCTCCCCCGCCCCCCGCGCAGGAGAGCAAGACTGTCACGCTCGCGGTCGAGGCGGGCGAGGGCATGGCCCACCTGGCCGGCGATCACCTGCTCAGGCGCCAGGGCGTGACCCGCGAGTTCATCGAGTCCGCCCGCCAGGGCGCGGGCGCCGCCCACGAGGTGCTGTCCTTCTACGATCGGCTGCGCCAGCTCATCCGGGATGTGGGCGGCAGCCAGGCCCGCGAGGAGGCTGCCAGGCTGCACGCGGGCTGGGCGTTCGATCCGGACAGGGACCTGGCCGACCTGGACGCCGAGACGCGCAGCGAGGCCCGGGCCGTGCTGCGGGCCATCAAGGATCTGCTGGCCGACTAGGCCTGAAACAAGCGCGTTGCGCTTGCTTCAGGCCTAATACCATCTCAGGGGGCTTTCGCAAAGCCCCCTCGCTGCTG
>JAFGRB010000425.1 GCA_016935365.1 Deltaproteobacteria bacterium | reverse complement strand
AAGCAGCGATGGGATATAGCCTGGGGCTTCAGCCCCAGGGAAGCGGAGAGAACATGATCATGCGCCCTGAAAGGGCGCGGCAATCTCGAGCCCCTTGCGGGGCTCTCGGAGATTGGCCAGTCCCTGCGCTCTATCCGCGCCTCAGGGCGGCTCGAGCGCCTCGGGCAGCCAGGCGCAATCGCCCGCGCCCAGACAGGTCTCGTCGTGCCACTCGCGGGCCTGGCTGCGGAAGTAGCGCGCCACGGCCAGCACCACGTGCAGGTCGATGTTGTAGTCCTTGCTCGGATTGCTGGTCATGATGCCGTGGGCGCCGCGCGGGCTGGGGTAGATGAAGCGCAGGCGGTTGAGGCGCCCGCTCGCCTCGCTGCGGCCGAGGCGCAGGGGGGGATCGAGGCGCGGGGCGGCGAAGCCGTCCAGGCCCTGGCTGAGGTCGTCGGGATCGAGCAGGATCTCGCGCTCGTCGTTCCACGGCGCTCCGGCGAAGCGCCGCAGCCGCTCCAGCCCCTCCAGCACGTAGCTGTCGGCCAGCACCTGCTGGGCGGTGAGCCCGTAGCGCGCGTCCTCGTCCTCGGGCCGATAGCCGAGCAGGCCGGCCGCGCGGGCCAGGCTCACGCCGGTCGAGATGGGCACGTTCATGTCGCCCGCGCTCAGCACCAGGGCGAGCGCGGTGGGCGCGTGGGTGCCGGGGTAGTCGCGGTACAGCTCGGCGTCCTGGTAGTAGCGGCCGTAGTTGATCGGATCGCCCGGGTCGAGCGCGGTCTGGGCTATCTGGATGAAGCGCCTGAGCTGCGGGCTCTGACGCCGCACACCGTACCCTGACTCGAGCGCCGTGAGCGGGCTGCCGGCCGCAAAGGTCTCGCCTTTCCAGCGGAGCTCGCGATCCGTGTGCTCGGCCGTGAAGAACGGCGCGGCGTCGGCTTGCCGGCGGAGCTCGAGCCGCAGGCGATCGCCCCGGTCGCAGGCCACGCTCAGCCGGAAGCAGCCCTCCGGGCTCACCGGCGCCTCGGACGACTCGCCGTTCTCCAGGTCGACGAGCCTCGCCAGGTCGCCGGGTCGAAGCTCGGGCAAGGCCAGCACCGGCAGGCTGCGCTCGCGGTAGCTCTCGGCCAGGTAGAAGGCGAGCTCCACCTGTCCGTCGGCGCCGGGCGCGGCGTAGAGCAGGGGCCCCAGCATGGGCATCACGACCTGCTCGGGGACGCCGGTCTGCAGCGAGCGCAGCGCCACGTCGCTCATCCCGCCGCCCGGCGCGATGGGCGCGGCCGCGCGCACGGCCGGCTCCAGCGGCGCGGCCACCGAGCTGACGATACCGCCCAGGGAGATGCCGAAGAGGTAGTAAGGCCCGTCCGGGCCCGCGAGATCCACCTGGCCGTCCGCGTCGAAGTCGCCGGCCAGGCCCTCGAGCTCCGCTACCCCGTCGCCGTCCGCGTCCAGGCTCCAGCGGCGCTTCCCGTCGAAGCCGCGCAGCACCTGGATCAGCCGGATTACGTCCAGCGCGCCCTGGCGCACCGCGTCCCGTGTGTGGAAGGTGTGGAAGGACCAGAAGTTGCCGGCCTCGTCGGGCAGGCCGTCGCCGGTGATGTCGACAGTGCGGTTGTCGGCCAGACGCTGGATCAGCCCTCCCAGGTTGAAGCTGCCCATCAGCATGGTGTAGAGCTCCAGGTCCTCGGGCGAGAGCACCATCCCGTGCATGGGGACCTCGAGCCCGACCGTGGCGATGCCCAGCCGGGCCATGTGGCCTGCGAAGCCGAGCGACTCCATGCGCGAGCCGCCCGTGCCGTGGACGTAGATCGCCACCGGGTAGGGCGGGCCGATGCCCAGCTCGGGCCGCGCCCGGGGGATGGCTGCCAGCCAGGGCAGCGCCTCGCGGCCGAGCTCGATCTCGCCCGTCCGGGCATCCAGGCGCCACGCCTGCTCCAGCCCCGTGAGCAGCATGGGCGTGGTCGTGCGCCCCAGCACCAGGTAGTCGATATGGGCATAGGACGCGAGCAGGGCGGCCGAGATCTCGTTCTGGCCGAAGAGCCCCTCGGCGAACAGGCGCACAGCTGCCCAGGACTCGTCCAGGGGCACGATGAAGGGGTGGTGGTCGAGCCTGCTCGGATCGTCCCAGGCCACCTCGAGCTTGGTCTCGGGCGGAAAGTCCACAGCGAGCCGGGAGAACGGCCCCTGGCCGTAGAGCCCCATGCGCAGGTGCTCCAGGTCGCGGGAGGTCGGCTGCGTGGTGAAGGTCCAGGCAAAGGCCACCCGCTCGACCCCCAGGCCCAGGTCGGCCAGCGCCGGCAGCAGCGCCTGGAGCTCGCGGGTCTGCTCGGTGTGGTTGACGCCTGCAAAGGGCGAGCGCACCGGCTGGCCGTCCTCGCCCGCCAGCCGATCGGTCAGCACGACCGCGTAGCGATGCTCGGGCTCGAGCGGCACCAGCGGCCGGATGATCAGCGTGTTCGTCTCCCGCTCGTAGCAGGTCAGCAGGTCGTCGACCGGATCGCCGTTCGGGCGAAGGGTGTTGGGTCGGTCCAGCACCCCGTCGCCGTCCGTGTCCTCGCCCGGGTCCAGAACCCCGTCTCCATCGAGGTCCTCGGCGCGGGTCTCGAAGAGCAGGTTGGAGCCGTCGGCGCGCGGATCGCAGGGGAAGTAACGGCCTGGCCGCTCCAGGGTGAGCGGGTAGGCGCCGCTGCCGATGTCCAGGTAGACCGGCTCTCCGCTCTCGAGATCCACCAGCAGGACCGCGTCGTCGCGCGGGTCCAGAGACGGACCGTGGCGCGCGAGCAGATCGGCCACGTCGAGCGGGGCCTCGAAGCTGACCGAGATCGGCGCGAAGGTCGAGAAGCCCGCCAGGAGGTCGAGCTCTGCCCGCACGTCCATCTCGAGCGCGGTCGTGCCGATCAGGCTCACGTTGAGCCGCCGGCCGGTGGGCGATCCCGGATCCGGGCGGCAGGCCAGGTCGTTGGGGAATGGGATGTCCGGGAAGGGCCGGGCGTCCAGGTCCCAGACCACGCGCGGCCCATCGCCGGGCGGGGTCGGCGCCAGGGCCTCGGGCGCCTGGCAGCCCGAGAGCATCAGGCTGGCTGCCAGGCAGCAGGTGGCTGTGCGGAGTTTCATCGCCCGAAGATCCATGCTGGACGTTAGAATGTCAACGAGCAATCCGCGTTGTTCGCAAGTGCACTTGCAGTGCGGGTTTGTACAAGTCAGGAAAAGAAAATACCCCATGATTGATGGACTCGTAAAAAGTCGCTTCGCGACTTATGCTCGACGGGGGATGGACCTTTCCTCCCCCGCCACTTGAAATGAATTCAAGTGGTTCCACCCCCTCTTGGCGGCCGGCGCTTTCCAGCACCGGCCGTTGATGGACTTTT
>JAFGRB010000424.1 GCA_016935365.1 Deltaproteobacteria bacterium | reverse complement strand
CACGTGCTGCGCTTCGTGACCGAGCGCGCAGCGCCCGCGCCCGAGGCGCCCGTGGCACCCGCACCGGCCGCGCCAGGGCTGGACGCGGCGGCGATCGGCGTGCGGGTGCGCGAGCTGGTGGCCGAGAAGACCGGCTACCCGATCGAGATGCTCGAGGACGAGGATCTCGATCTCGAGGCCGACCTGGGCATCGACACGGTCAAGCAGGCCGAGCTTCTCTCGGCGCTCCGCGAGTCCTTCGCCATCCCGCGGCCCGACGACCTCAAGCTCTCCGACTACCCCACCCTCGGCCACGTGCTGCGCTTCGTGACCGAGCGCGCGGCCGTTGGAAGCTCGCCGGCAGAGGAGGCGCCTCCGGACGCGGCCGAGACCGGCCCGGACGCGGACCGCGAGCTGCGCTTTCTCCGCCCCAGGCTGCATGGCCTGCCGCCGCTCGCGGCGTGCCTGCCCACGGGTGCGAGCTGCGCGGGACGCGTGCTGGTGGTCGGACAGGGCGCACATCTCGAAGCGCTCGCGCGTGAGGTGCGCGCTCGAGGCGGCGAGCCTGTGCAGCTCACGACTGACGGCTCCCAGCCCGAAGCGCTCGCCGAGCAGGCGCTCGAGATGACGGCCGACCGTCCGCTTTCGGGCGTCGTGTTCCTGTGCGCGCTCGGACCCGGCGTGCCGCTCGACGAGCTGGACGACGGAGCGTGGCAGCGCGCCCTGGACGCGCGCGCAAGGCTGCCCTTCCACCTCGCGCGCGCGCTCGAGCCGATGCTCGCGAACCAATCCGGCTCGTTCTTCCTCTGCGCGGTGCAGATGGGCGGTCAGCTCGGCCTCGGAGAGGCTCGCGATCCAATGGCCGGCACGACGAGCGGCTTCGTCAAGTCGCTGGCCAGAGAGTGGCCGCAGACGCTTTGCAAGTGCATCGACTTCGCTTCCGACGCGGAGCCGGGATTCACAGCCCGCGCCCTGGCAGGCGAGGTGGAGCGAGATCCGGCCACGGTCGAGCTGGCCGTGGGCCCTCAGGGGCGCTTCGGCATCGGACTGGAGCGCGTCGAGCTATCCGCGGACGACATGTCCGAGCTGCCCGCCGATCCCGTGGTGGTCATCACCGGGGGTACGGGTGGCGTCGCGCCGGCCGTGGCCGCCGACCTGGCTTCGCGCTGCGGCGGGACGTACTACTTGCTCGGGCGCACTGCACCCGCCGGGCCCGAGGATGAGGCCTGCGCGCTGCTCGCGCGAGATCGGGCAGCGCTCAGGCAGAAGCTCATCGCCCGGCTCAAGGCGAGCGGCGAGCGGCTGACTCCGGCGCGGATCGAGCGGGACATGCGCGAGATCGAGCGCCGCGGGGCGGCGAGGCAGGCTCTGCAGATCGTGGAGCGCGCGGGAGGCCGAGCCGAGTTCGAGCGCTGCGACGTCGTCGACAGAGACGCCGTGGCTGCGAGCCTGGAGCGGATCGCCTCGCGCCACGGACGGATCGATCTGCTGCTGCACGCTGCCGGTTTGGACCTCAGCGCCGCGCTGGCCCGGAAGAAGCCGGCCGACTTCGATCGCGTGCTGGCGGTCAAGGCCGACGGCCTGCGCGCCTTGCTGCTCGCCCTGCCGCGCGCACCAGGCGCTCGACTGGTCCTGTTCGGCTCGATCGCCGGCCGCTTTGGCAACGCGGGCCAGACCGACTACGGCGCCGCGAACGACATGCTGGCCAAGGCAGCCATGGCCCTCGAGCGAGATCCGCGGGTGCTCACGCTGGCCTTCAGCGCCTGGGACGGGCCCGGCATGGCGAGCCGGGGATCGGTGCCGGAGATCATGCAACGCGCCGGCGTGGAGCGCATGCCGCAGTCAGCTGGCGCGGCGAGCGTGTTCCGCGCCATTTCCGCCGGCCTGGGCGGCGAGATCGTGGTCGCCGGGCAGCTGGGCGCCCTGGCCGCCGATCTCGACGCGCAGGCAGCGGATCTCGACGTGCTCCGCCGCAGGCTGGCCGAGGAGCCGGAGCGCTTCGCCATGCTCGACGGGATCACCGGCTGGACGCTGGACCGCGGCCTGGAGCTGGAGGTGCTCTTCGATCCGCAGCGCGACGCCTACCTCGACGATCACCGCATCGAAGGCACCCCAGTCGTGCCGGGCGTGGCGGTCGTGGAATGCTTCGCCGAGGCCTGCCGGCTGCTCGGGGAGGAGGACGAGGCGCTGGCGATCGAGGATCTGGAGTTCCACGCCCCGCTCAAGCTCTATCGAGATGAGCCTCGCCGGGCCGCGCTGCGCGTGCTGCCAGTCTGGAATCGGGAAGGCGGCCGTACCTGGCTGCTCGAGATGAGCTCCACCCGCGAGCTCGCAGGCGGGCGGCAGGAGCGCTTGCGGCATCACAGCGCCCGGATCCACACCCTGCGCTCGGGCGCAGTCGGGCCGAGGCGGGAGCCCGCGACGGAGTCTCCGGAGGAGATCCGCGCCGCCACGATCTACGAGCGGATCTTCTTCCACGGGCCGGGCTTCCAGGTCCTGGAGCGCGCCACATTGGAGGGCGACCGGCTGACCGGCTGGCTCGACACGGCCCGCGATCAGCTGCCTCTCGGCCGACAGGCGGTGCTTAGCACCCAGCCCATGCTGCTCGAGCTCGCCTTCCAGGCGGCAGGCCTGGCCGAGGCGCGCGAGACAGGACGGCTGGGTCTGCCGGCTGCCGCCCGGCGCATCGCACTTCACGAGCACGGCGGCAAGCCCGCGCACATCACCGCCCGGGTCGAGCAGCGCGCCGACCAGACCCAGGCCGTCGAGGTGCTCGACGAGGGCGGCCGCGTGCTGATCGCCCTGGACGGCTACCGCAGCGCCAAGCTCCCGTCCGGCCTAAGCGCCGAGACGCTCGACCTGCTCCGCCGGCCAGCGTCATGATCGACTGGCTGCTCGCGCGGAGCGCAACCGGCCTGGAGGCCGGCTGGCTCCACCCGCAGGAGCGACGTGAAGCCCGGCGCTTTTGCGACCCGCGCAGGCGTGGCCAGTACCTGCTCGGCCGGCACGCGGCCAAACAGCTCATCGCCGCCCGCGCGCGCCGCCTGGGCCAGAAGGCGCCCGCGCCTTGCGCGCTGCGCATCGAGCGCACGGGCGCTGGCTGGCCGCGCGCGCTGGGCGCAGACGGCGAGCCGCTGAACCTGTGCCTGAGCATCTCGCACAGCGGCGATCTCGCCCTGGTCGCAATCGATGCGAGCGCAGACGGTGCCATCGGCGCCGACTGCGAGCGGGTCGAGCCCCGCAGCGCCTCCTTCTCGGCAGACTACTTCACGGCGCGCGAGCGGGCGCTCATCGCCGGCATCGATCCCGCGATCGGCGCCTCGCTGCTCTGGTGCTTGAAGGAGGCCGCGCTCAAGGCGCTGCGATGCGGCCTGCGGCGCGACACCCGCACGGTCGAGCTGCGCGCGCTGGGCTCCACGGGCGCGGATGGCTGGCGCCCGGCCGAGATCGCTCTTGCAGAGGGCGGTACGCTGGAGGCGCGCTGGCGCCTGCTCGACCGCGGCCGGCTGTGCGCGGCCCTGGCGCGCGCCGGCGCTCAGGCGCCCAGAAGCTCGTCCACGTAGTCGATGTAGGCCTGCTTGGCCTCGTCCTGGCCCATTCCCTTGCGCGCGGCCCAGGCGTCGTACTTGGCCCGTCCCCGGATGTCCAGCATGCCGGGCCGCTTGCCGGCCACGTCCCCCAGGGTGCCCTGCTTGTAGAGGCTGTAGAGCTTGAGAAGCTGATCCGGCGAGGCAGACGGAAGGCCCTTGACCCGCACGGCCGCATCCTCGAAGCGCGCATCGAGATCCATCGCTGCTCCCTCCCTTCGCCTGCTTGCTGCCGGCGAAGCAAGGCCCGAGTCTCGCACACCGCCCGCCGGGCTGTCCACGGTATCCGACCGCTCTTGACCTGGGCATGTTGCGCGTTCATCATGAGGCCCGATGGCAAGGCGTTTCTTCACCATCGCAGCAGCGCTGCTCGCATTCCCGGCATGCGATACACAGTGGGCACGGGTGCTCGCCCTGCACGGGCAGGCCGAGCCCGGCAGCTCGATCTCGGCTCTGCACCTCGCGGCCTTCGATGGGGACCTGGGCGCGCTGAAGACGCAACTCGCATCGGGCGCCGATCCGAACGTCCGCGACGCGCGCGGCTTGACGCCGCTGCACATCGCGGCCACGGCCGAGGCGATCCGCGCGCTGGTGGCGGCGGGCGCGCGGACCGATCTGCGCGACGAGATGCTGCTCACCCCCCTGCACCTCGCCAGGAGCGCGGCCGCAGCGCGCGCCTTGATCGAGCTCGGCGCCTCGATCCACGCCCGCAACCGCTACAACTGGACCGCCCTGCACACGGCCGTCATCCTGGGCCGTGAAGACGTGGTCAGCGCCCTGCTCGAGGCCGGCGCCGAGATCGATGCCCGGGCCCGCAACGCCATGACGCCCCTGCACTGGGCCGCGCTCCGGGGGCGGGCCGAGATCGCGAAGCGGCTGCTCGCGCGCGGGGCCGATCTCGAGGCGCGGGACCGCTACGGCTGCACGCCGCTGCACCTGGCCACGGATGCGGGCAGCGCCGCGTTGCTGCTGGAGGCCGGCGCCAACCTGGAGGCGCGAGACGCGAACGGCATGACCCCGCTGCACCTGGCCCGAGACGAGAGGGTGGCCGACGTGCTGCTCAGGGCGGGCGCCAACGCCCTGGCCAGGGATCACTCGGGCCGCAGCCCGCTCGACATGGTGGTCCCCCAGGAGTGAAGCGGTGAGCGTCGCACCTGCAGTCCTTCTCCTCTTGGCCGAGATCATCTCCGTGGTGCCGTCCCTGTCCATGGTTCGCCTGTCCGGCAGCGAGCAGCGCACGCTGGACATCATGTTCCGCAACCTGACCGCGCTGGAGCTCAGCGATATCGAGCTCGAGGTGGACACGGCCGGCCGCTGCGAGGCGCAGGTCCGGCCTGCGCGCCTGGCGAGCTGCTTGCCGTCGGATCGATGCGGCTTCAGCATCCGCTTCAGCGCCACGGACAGGACGCCCCGGACGCGCTTTCCGGTCATGATCCGCATGCGCTCCAGGCAGCATGCCGATCTGCGCGCCTTCCGGATGCTGGTCGACGCCCTGCCCGGCCCCCCGCAGGCCGAGGAGGGCTGGATCGACGTGGGCGTGCTTCGGGTCGAGGCCGGAAGCGGCAGGGGACGCATGGCCGCGCTGGCAATCCTGGGCCTCGTCCCGCTGCTCGTTCTTCTCGGCCTCGGGATCTACCTCAAGCGCCGGACGCGAGGGAGCTGATCACCTCCTGCGGCGACTTGACCGCAAAGGCGGATAGCACGACATGGTCTTCAGCTCCCCCATCTTCCTATTCCTCTTCTTGCCCCTGTTCCTCAGCTCGTACCTCCTGGTTCCCCGTTCAGTCCGGAATTCCATACTCCTGGCGGCAAGCCTGATCTTCTACGCATGGGGGGAGCTCTACTACTTGCTGGTCATGCTCGCTTCGATCGGCCTGAACCATCTCGTGGGTCTGCTGCTGGACCGGAGTGCGACTCCCCGCGCGCGAAAGGTCATCCTTGCGCTGGGAATCACATCGAACCTGATACTCTTCACTTCCTTCAAGTACGTCGACTTCATGGTCGACAACCTGAACATCCTGCTGGGCGCTATCGGCTGGCAAACCATCGGCCATCCCGAACTCCACCTGCCCATCGGCATCTCCTTCTTCACCTTCCAGGCGATGAGCTACATCGTGGACGTGTACCGGAAGAAGAGCCCCGTCCAGGAGCAGCTGAAGAACACCGCACTCTACATCTCTCTCTTTCCCCAGCTCATTGCTGGTCCGATCGTGCGCTACCCGCAGATCGCCGGGCAGCTCCTGAACAGGACGATTTCCGTGGAGAATTTCGCGCTCGGCGTTCGACGGTTCACGATCGGTCTGGCCAAGAAGGTTCTGATTGCCAACACGCTGGCCTTACCCGCAGACAATATCTTCGCGCTCATGCCCGGCCCCATCGGAGCCGACCTGGCCTGGCTCGCCATCACCTGCTACACATTCCAGATCTACTTCGATTTTTCAGGCTACTCGGACATGGCCATCGGCCTGGGAAAGATGCTGGGATTCGACATCCCCGAGAACTTCGACTACCCCTACTTCTCGAAGTCTGTTCGCGAGTTCTGGAGACGCTGGCATATCTCACTCTCCACGTGGTTCCGCGACTATGTCTACATTCCGCTGGGGGGAAGCCGGACGACTGCGCTGTGGACCCACCGCAACCTGCTCGTCGTGTTCTTCCTCTGCGGCCTGTGGCACGGCGCCAGCTGGAACTTCGTGGCCTGGGGGCTGTTTCACGGGCTATTCCTCGTTCTGGAAAGAGGATGGCTCGGAAGCCTTCTCCGACGTCTGCCAGCACCACTCTGCCGGGTGTACACGCTCGGAGTGATCGTGATGGCGTGGGTGTTCTTCCGCGCCGAGAACATGACATCCGCCCTGGTCTTCTTCCGCTCGCTCTTGTTCATGGACCAGGAAGGAGCTGACGCTTTGCCATTCTGGGATTACGCCAACGTGGAGATCGTTGCGGTCTTGCTCCTGGCGCTTGCCGGCTCCACCCCCTTGTTACCTCTCATCAAGAGACAGCTTGGAAAGGAGGGTAGTCCGTTTTTCCAGCCGGTCATTCGGAGACTGCTACCTGGAGGAGCGGCGTTCGGGCTGGTCGTCATCCTGGTCCTCTGTTGCATGTCACTGGCCGGCGGGACTCACAACCCGTTCATTTATTTCAGGTTTTGAACGAGTCAATCCATGCGCGACGAGAAGCTCAGCCAAGCGTCTCACATCTTCCTGGCGGTGTCGTTCCTCGGCCTGCTGTGGCTTCCTCTGCTGGGCATGCTGACAGGTGTCGGTATCCCATCCGTCAAGAAAGAAAAACGCAGGCCGTCCGAAGCACCGACCCTGGAGACCCTGATGCACAAGGGAGCGGCTGCTTTTCGCGACCAGTTCAGCCACTACTTCAACGACCACTTCGGGTTTCGAAGCCAGCTCATCGAGGGCTACAACCTGGCCAAGTACTACGTTTTCAGTGTCTCCGGCTCCTCTCGGGTGACCATTGGGCAGGATGGCTGGCTCTTCTACACCAGCGCGGTCAAGGACTATAGAACGCGTCGCCCCTTCTCAGCCGCCGCCCTCGGGCGGATCCAGGCCATCCTGGAGCAGCGGCGGAAATGGCTGGCCGGAAAGGGAATCGATTACCTCTTTGTCATCGCGCCCAACAAGTCCACAATCTACCCGGAGCACCTCCCCGATCACATTCACCGCTTGGCGAAGAAGTCCAAGCTCGACCAGCTCGCGGAGCACCTTCAGCACAAGTCGAGCCTGGCGTTTCTCGATCTCCGAAAGCCGCTGCTGGAGACCAAGGAGATCCACCAGACCTTCTCCCGGACCGACACGCACTGGAACGACAGCGGCGCCTTCGCCGCGTACGAAGAGATCATGAAAGCACTGGGCATGCAGCCCCTGGCGGCGGGCCGGATGCGGTCTATCCCGGTGGCCGAGCAGAGTGGAGATCTGGCCAGGCTTCTTTCGCTCGATGCCTACCTGACAGATAAAAGCGTCCAAGTCGTACCGAAGGGCGGCTTCTCTGCACGCCTCTTCTCGGAAGGGCACCGCGGAGGCCGGCTCGTCTCCATCAAGGAAAACGAACAGCCTGACCTGCCCTCGCTCCTCGTGTTCGGCGACTCCTTCACCGAGAGAACGAGGCTGAAGGACTATCTCGGAGAGCATTTTCGCCGGAGTGTCTTCGTACGGGGCGAGTCCGACTTCTTCGACACCCGGATGGTAGAGACGGAGCACCCGGACATCGTCATACAGGAGATGGTCGAACGATTCATGATGGCGCCTTTCCAGGACAATCCAGTCGAGGTCAGCCAGCCGGGTTTGCCCCTGCTGCAGAGTCTGTCCGCCGAGAACCTCGATGGCATGCGCCCGATGAACCAAGTCGATATTCGCTCGGAAGAAGAGGCCCTGGTCGTCGAGTCGCTCGGTCGCGATCCGCACTTCCAGCTGCCGGAAATGCCCTTGGGGGAGTGCGGGCAGATAGTCGTCCAGGTCGATCTGGACAGCCCGGTCGACACCTTCTTTCAGCTCTTCTACTTGGCCCCGGGTGAACGCAGGTACTCGGAGAAAAGCAGCGTAGTCAAGAAGATCCGGGCGGGCAGAGGCAGGCTCTCGCTACGAGTTCCGAAAGCGATCGGTCGACTGCGCTTGGATCCGGGGCGGGAAGCGGGCGCCTACCGTATCTACTCCATAGAGGTGTTCTGCCATCCAGGGATCGTACCATTCGCACCTCGAACGCGCCCCGAGCAGCGATGATACGGGCCGGTGGAGGGAGTGCATGCTGCGTTCCGTAATACCGCTCGACGCCAGCAGCGTCATCGCGCTCGGCGATGACGGGATCGCTCTTTTCGATGCAGATGCGAACGCGACGCGGTGGTCTCGCGCGATGCCCTGCGTTTCGGCCGCGCTGCTTGCTGAAAGCCGGCAGATCGCCGTCTCCACGCCGGAGGAGATCCAGCTCCTGTCGCTCGACGACGGTCGCGCGCTGAGGACCGCAAGGGAGCAGGTGTTCGGGCTCGCGGCGAGCGGTGCGGTCGACCTGCTCGCCGGCGTGTCGTCGAGCGGCGACCGCGTCTCCGTGTGGGACACAGGAACGCTGGAACGGCTCGGCTCTCTGGACATCGAGGCGGCCAGATGCGTGACCTTCTCCGGGCAGACCGATCACCTCGCCTGCGGACTGGCTGCCGGGGTCGAGGTGCGAAGGGCGCGCGAGGGCGACCTCGTGCTGCGCGTTGTGGTCCCCACGCCCTCGAGCTGCTCGGCGGCAGCCGTGAATGCTGTCGCGCTCGGCCCGGACGGACGGCTGCTCGCTGCGGCGGGGTGGGGAGAGGTCCTCATGGGGCTCTCGCCCGAAGGCGAGGTCGGAGCCGACGCGGGCGAGTTCTTCGCGCTGCGCCTGTGGCGCATCGCCCCCGCGCTGGGTGCGGAGCTGCAGTCATGGGAGGCGACGCTGCTGGCGCAGGCATGGCCGCACTCGCTCACCCATGTCCAGCTGAGCCCCGACGGCGCGGCCCTGCTCGCCGCGGGCGGCGATGCGGTCCTGATCTTCGCCTGCCCGGGCTCGTCAGGAGACGGCTCTCCTCTGGAGCCGCGAGCGAAGCTCGAGTGGTACGATCTGGACGCCGCCCCGCGATCGGCGGCCTTCACGCCGGACGGCGAGCACGTCCTGATCGGCCTGGAAGACGGCACCGTGGGTGCCTGGAACCTGGCGCTCGAGCCCATATGGAAGCGCGCGCTGCCGCGCGTGAGGTGATTCCAGACGCGCGGGCTCATCGGACCGCGGTGATCTATTCTATCATTGAAGACGAAGGACGGACTCGATGAAACCTGAACCGCTCAAGCGCTACCGCACGCCGGCTTATCCCACCAAACTCATGATCATGCGGGACCCGGAGATTCTGAAAAAGAGCATGTCGACTTTTCGCCTGCCCGGGACCGGGCTGGCCTCGGCCCTGGCCCTCTTTGTGGCGGCTTCCGGCGGCTGCACGGCAACCACCGGCTGCATGGTCGTCCTGCCGCCTGTCTACCTGACGGAAGAAGAGGCCATGGAGATCATCCGGGACGAGTTCGCCAGCCACGGGGTGAACCTGTCGGTGGATCCCGCCGATGTCAGCGCGCTGGAGTTGGCCGTGGACGCCGATGCCGTAGATCTGGACCACGGCATCGCCGTGGAGTTCATCTCCAAAGACGACTGCGTGGCCGAGGGCGGAGGTGAAGCCGAAGATGAATACTGCGACTTCGATGCGGTGAAGGCGGAGCAGGAATCCCTGGTGGCGCATGAGAACCCGGAGGTTCATTTCGAGGCCTTCAGCGATCCGGCCCAGGGGAACGAAGAGCACTCCGAGCAGCTCTTGCGCGAACAGGTGCGGATATTCGCCGAGTGGCTGCAGTCCGAGGGCGTGATCTGAGATGCATTTCACCCTCCACCTCACCGAAGCTTGCAACATGCGTTGCTCCTACTGCTACGCGCCACCCAAGGCCTGCGCCGGCATGAGCGAGGAGGTGGGCCTGCGCGCCCTGGAGCTGGGGGCGCGGATGAACGAAGGATCCTGCGGCGTGGTTTTTTTCGGCGGAGAGCCCCTGCTGCGCAGGCCGCTGATGGAGCGCATGGTGGCCCGGGCCCGGGAGATGGAACGGGCGGGGCAGGGGCGCTTCCACTTCAAGGTCACCACCAACGGCCTGCTCTTGGACGAGGACTTCCTGGACTGGGCGGTCCGAGAACGCGTCATGGTGGCCATGAGTTTCGATGGCGTGCGCCAGGCCCAGGACCGCCACCGGCGTCTGGCCGACGGTGGTCCGACTTTCGACCTGCTGGAGGAAAAGCTCCAGGACTTGCTGGCCGTCAAGCCCTGCGCCAGCGTGCTCAGCGTGGTGAACCCGGATACGGCCCCGTATCTGACCGAGTCCATCAGCTACCTGCTGGACTTAGGCTGCCGTTATCTTCTCGTGTCTTTGAACTACGCGGCCGAGTGGCGGGAGAAAGACTTCCGCGTGCTCCAGAGGCAGTACAGGGAATTGGCCCGGCGCTACGTGGATTGGACCCGCGCAGGCCGCAAGTTTTACCTGAGCCCCTTCGAGGTCAAGCTGTCGTCCCACATCAATGCCCACTGTTACCACCGGGACCGCTGTGCGCTGGGCCAGAAGCAGATTTCCGTGGATCCGGCCGGCAACCTTTTTCCCTGTGTGCAGTTCAACAAGGCCGGCCCGGGCAGCCGCTGGCAGATCGGCACCGTCTTCGACGGCATCGACGAGGAAGCCAGGGCACGCATCTTCGCCGAATCCGAGACCGAGAAAGCCACCTGCCGCGACTGCGCCATCCGGGAACGCTGCAACAACACCTGCGGCTGCCTCAACTGGCAGACCACCGGTACCGTCAACCGTATCTCCCCGGTCCTGTGCCGCAATGAGCAGCTGCTGGTCAAGACCGCCGACTGGATCGGCAAGACCCTCTACCGGGAACGGGATCCCCACTTCATCAACAAGCATTACAACGAGGCCTATCCCGTGCTCTCCGCCCTGGAGGAGAAGGTGGCTGACGGGGGAATTGCCTAGCCCCGCACGCTCAAGAGGTAACCCATAGCCTCGGCAGCGCACTTCTCGCAATAGCCGTGCTCGTCTTTCAAACGCTTGAGCATTTCCTCGGCCCGGGCCGCATCCTTGGGATCCAGTTCCTCGCCGTCCAGCCTGGCCAAGAATCGGCTGAGATTGCGGCGGATGGTCTCTTTGCGTTTGGAGACGAAGTCGTCCTTGATGCTCTCGAACAGGCGCGGGAATACCTTGGCGTAGTCGGGCGGTCCGCCCGCCTTCTTGCCGTCTTCGGCCTGGTCCAAGGCGTAGGCGCCGATCGGCCTGGAAGACGGCACCGTGGGTGCCTGGAGCCTGGCGCTCGAGCCCATCTGGAAGCGCGCGCTGCCGCTCGCCGCGAGCTGACTTCAGGCGCGCGGGCTCATCGGCCCAGGAGCTCTCTCAGGCGCCCTCCGGTGGGGACGCAGACCCGCCGGCTGTTGTCGCCCGGGGGATAATTCCATTCGCTTCCCCGGGTGGCATCCCCGCAGATCATCTCGCCTGGGCAGTCCCCATCTCGGTCGCAGAGCTCGGTGCAGACCCCGACGCGGATCGAGAGAGCCAGCTCGCCCCCGAAGAGCTTCAAGCACTTGTAGGAGTTGCAGTCCCCGTCCTGCTCGCAGGCGGCTCCGACCTCCCGGCTCTGCCACCACCAGGAGATCAGGACCGCGAGGGTGAGGATCGCGATGACCGCCGCGGCCAGGAAAAACCGCTTTGCATGCCGCCCTCCGGGCGGGGTCGCGACCGGATCCTGCTCGGGTGCAGCGCGGCCTTCCCGCCTCGCCCAGCCGCACTGCGAGCAGCTCGAGTCGAAGCTCGGACGCTCGGCTCCACAAGCCGGGCATGGAAACGCCATCGCGCCTACTCCTGCCCTCGATCGGACCTGCGGGCGCTGGAGCCGATCATCTCCACGAAGGCCTCGACCCGGCTTCGCAGCCCGGCATGCTGGCCGAACTCGGTGTACACGGACAGCCAGGGGATGCCGCGCTCGCGAAAGGCCTCGGCCAGCGCAGGCGCATCCATGTCGTAGCCCGCGCAGAGCCTGAGCGTGTGGTGGACCACGCCGTCCACGCGCCAGGCCTCGGCCAGATGGAGCAGGCGATCGAGCCGATCCTCGCTCTCGGCGAAGCACGGGCAGTTGCACGGCAGAAAGACCCTCTCGGCCGCCGCCTGGACCAGGCCCGCCCGGGTGTCCTCGTCGACGACGACAGGCTGGACCAGGTGCGCGCTGCCCGAGCAGATCTCGTCCGCCACCACGTCCGCGCCCGCCTCGGCGAGCAGGTGCAGCAGTCCGAAGTCGGGCCACAGCACCGGTGCGCCGGTCAGTAGAATCCGCGCCTTGGGTCCGGTCGCGACTGTCCGCTCGGCGCACTCCTCGACGAGCGACTCGCAGCGCTCGCACCACCATCGCAGATCCGCGACAAAGCTCGTCTGGACGACCAGCAGGGCGTCCAGACCGGAGAGAGGAGGCGGATCCCGCTTGCGCAGCTCGTCGAGCGCCCGCGCAGCTGCCGCGCGCCGGTTGACGAGCTCGACAGCAGCGCGCAGCGGGCGGCGCGAGATGCGCTTGCCGGTCAGGGCCTCGAGCCTGCAGATCAGGGCCCGGACCTGGGCGTGCCAGAAGGCCGCCGACATCTCGCCCCGTTTCGACGGCGGCAGCTCGAGCGAGAAGACCTGCTCGCCTCGAGCCCGGAGCTGCGATGCGAGCTTGCGCTTCCCGTCGCAGGTACCGGGCAGCACGAGCAGGTCGACCTCCGGCGAGCAGCCGGCCCGACGCGCTCCGGCCAGGGCGCGCACCGCACAGCAGACATCCATTGGCAGCCGCCCGGAGGCCGCATCGACCGCCTCGGCAAAGCCTTGATCCAGCCGCAGCGGCTCCGCGCCGGCCGCGATGACAAGCTCCTCTGGCACGAAGTGGCAGATCTGACCCACCAGCTTGCGCCCGCCGCGCTGCAGGGCGATGAGCTCGTCTGCGCGCACGCCCGAGCGGTGGAAGTCGTCGAAGGCCCGCATGCCGGCCGGCCGATCCGGCCGGGCGCAGAGCACATCCAGCGCCTCGAGCTCGGATGTCCGGCAGCTGTCCCTGAGGGCTCGCTCGCTCACTTGCCGCTCACCCGCTTTCCCAGCCACTGGAACTGCAGACAGCCCGGCTCCGGGCAGGCCTCCACGCAGCGCAGGCAGAGGTGACACTCGAAGGCCGTGACCGCCTTGCGGCCCCGGCCCTCGAAGACCCGGCGCACGTCCAGCGGGCAACTGCGCGCACAGGCCCCGCATCGAGTGCAACGGCGCGCGTCCTTGACGAGCGACACGAGCCCGCTGCGGTTGAACAGCGCGCTCAGCCCGCCGATCGGACAGAGCCGGCACCAGAATCGCCTCACAGCCAGACCGCCGAAGAACAGCCCGAAGGCGAGCAGGCCCAGCAGTGTGAATACGACGCCAGCCGGGCTCGCGAAGTTGGTCCAGCAGACCGTGTCGAAGGTGAACAGCGGCGCGAAGACCCGCGTGGGACAGATCTGGCAGAAGGGATCCATGAGATCGTTGCGCACGCCCTCCATGCCCGGCCAGCCCGCCAGCGCGGCCAGGCCCAGCACGAGCGCCAGCAGGATGTACTTGGTCCAGACCAGCCCGTCGCGAACCGCGGGGCTCAGCCTGAGCTGGGGCAGGTGGAGCGCCAGGCGGGCCCGGGTGAGCAGGTCGGAGAGGAAGCCGAGCGGGCAGACCCAGCCGCACCACAGGCGGCCCAGCAGCAGCATGAGAAAGATCAGCACGAGGCCGTAAGGCAGCCACCTCTCCACCGGGTGGCGCCAGACCAGCGCTTCGGTCAAGTAGTACAGGCTGCAGCCCCTGCACAGGCCCTTCTTCTGGTAGATGCAAGTCGTGACCGGCAGGTAGAGCGGGGTCGAGGTCGGCGCCCGCTCGACCAGCTCGACCCGTCCGGGCGGCGGCTTGTCTCCAGATTGGACGCCCGCCAGCGCCTCGACCGCGAAGCCGCCGTAGAGCAGCAAGAAAAAGCACGCCGCCTGCACCAGAAGGCGCAAGCCGGAGATCCGCCTTCGTTCCAAGCCCATTCAGGTGCTAGCCCTGCTGGTAGAAGACGAAGTACCAGACCAGGCCGCCGGCCAGAGCCAGCAGAAGCACGATGATGGCCACGATGAGCCCGACGGAGCTCTTCGCGCGAGCCCGCTCGGCCTGGTGGCCCTTGTCCGCGCCCTCCACGTTCTTGAGCTGGAAGAGCTGGCTGGTGAAGAAGCGATCCAACTGCTTGGCGATGTCGTCGTACTGGACCTTGTCGATCGGGAAAGGCTTGTCCTCGTATCGCCGATACTGGCTGGAGACGTAGGCATAGCTCTTGAGCTCGGCTGTCTTCTCGACCGTATTGCACGCGCCGGCCACGATCGAGTCTCCAGCCCCGTCCTGCAAGGTGATGTGCTGGCGGGCCTGGACGCCACCCCCGGTGGACTGCCCCTCGGGTGCGGTCAGCTGGAGCCGGTAGCCCGAAGCCTGCAAATCGGCGAACGTGTTGTTGAAGAGGCTGGCGAAGTCGACTGCCGCCATGGCGAACTGGGTGCGCTTCTCCTCGGTCATGCTTCTCCCTCTCGACGAATTGTGATCCGTCGGGCCTCATCATACACAATAACGAGATCCGTGTGAACCAACGAAAAAGATGTCCGCCCTTGGCCAGCCCTGCCGTCCAACGGATGCAGAGCGCCGAGGAGGATCCCAGCTTGGACTCTAGTGCCCCGTCTTCCTGTGAGTTTCGTGCTCCTGACTCGCCCGCCCTCCCGCACGGCGGGGGGCCTTCCGCTGCTGCGCGACACAGCAGCGGTGCGGGTGGGCTCGAGCCGGCCGCGGTCGAGGACAAGGCTGAGAGATCCCGGTCGGGCAAGCCGGCTTGTACCGGCTCTGCTTGCAGCGCTAGAGTAGACCGATGGCCTCGCCCGAATGCGAAGTGGACATCGAGGCGTGGTACCGCCGTTACGGCGAGTCGGTCCACCGGCGCTGCCTGCGCCTTTGCAGGAACCCGACCCAGGCCCTCGATCTGGTGCAGGAGACCTTCCTGCGCGCCCACCGCTACCGGCGATCGTTCAGAGCGGAGTCCTCGCCGCTCACCTGGCTCTTCACCATCGCCGATCGCTGCTTCTTCGACACCTTGCGCAAAAAGCAGCCGATCGCCTGCGAGGATGTGGAGTCCTTCGTCCGGGAAGAGGAGTCGGGCGCCGAGCTGGTCTTCACGCGCCATGACCTGGTGGCCCGCCTGCTCGCGCGCGCCCCCGGGGATGTGCGCCAGATCGTCGTCTTTCGCTACTTCGACGAGCTCGAGCTCCAACAGATCGCGGACCGCCTGGGCGTCAACGAGCGCACCGTGCGGCGCAAGCTCGAGCGTTTCCTGAGCAGGGCCCGCAAGTTCGCGCGCAAGGGCAGGAGAGACTGAAGATGCGCACCAGGATCAAGGGACGCCTCGACCCGCTGAGCGATCTCGACATCGAGCGCTACCTTTGCGACGACCTGACGCCAGAAGAGCGGGCGCACGTGGAGCGAGCCATCTCCGCCTCGGCCGAGCTCGCGGCGCACGTGGCGCGCAGACGGAGTGAGCAGGCGGAGTTCTTCCAGGCCCACCCGAGGCTCTCACAGCCGGAAGCCCGACCCGCCCGAGCGCGCTGGATGCCGCTCGCCATCTCCGCTGCCGCGGCCGGCTTGCTCGCCGCGGTGCTGCTGATCACCCTGCCCGGCGATGCGCCCCGGAATGGAATCCGGGCCAGGGGCACGGCGACAGCAGAGCTCGCCGTGCTGCGAGATGGCCGGACCTTCACCTACCGAGACGGCGTGCTGCTGCGGGCCGGAGACCGCGTGCGCCTGAGCGTGCAGTCACCGACCGGAGGCTTCTTGAGCCTGATCGCCCGCTGCGGGCCTTCCCGCATGGAGATCTACTACGACAACCTGGAAGCCCACGCGGGCACGTACACGGTCCCCGACAGCCTGATCCTGGACGACGGAGTGGAGGCGGAGGAGTGGATCGTCATCCTGAGCCCGGATCCAATCCCCGCTCGATCGCTGGCGGACACCATCCGGGCGCACGAGCCGCTGCAGGGCGCGGTGAGCGTGATCCGCGTCGTCAAGGAAGCCCTGCCTTGAGCCGCCCGCTGTCGAGATGGCTCGCGCCCGTCATCGCCGCGGTCGTCCTGGCTGCGGCGCCCGCCATGGCTGCGACCCGCTTCGTGCTGGCGGTGGGCAACAACGTGGGCGCGGAGTCCGATGGCGCTCTGCGCTGGGCCGAGCGAGACGCTCGCCGCGTCGCAGAGCTGATGCGCGAGCTGGGGCAGGTGGCCAGCGGCAGGGCGATCCTCCTGCAGGGCGCGAGCGCCGAGTTGATCCGCTCGGCCCTGGTGCGGCTTCACGGGCAGGTGGAGGAGGCCCGGCGGCACGGCACCCGGACAGAGATCTTCGTCTTCTACTCCGGCCACGGAGACTCGACCGCGCTGCACATCGGAGAGGAAGAGATCCCGCTCGACGAGCTGCGAAGCCGGATCCGCTCCATCCCGGCCGACTCGGCCGTGACCATTCTCGACGCCTGCCGGGCGGGTGCCTTGCGCAGCGGGAGGGCGAAGGGGGCCGTGCACGGGCCAGCGTTCGACATCAGCCTGGCGCGCGAGCCCGGCCCTGCAGGCCAGGTGATCATCAGCTCGGCCGGCAACGACGAGATCGCCCAGGAGTCGGACGAGCTCCGGGGCTCGTTCTTCACCCACCACCTGCTCAGCGGCCTGCGCGGCGCCGCGGACACGGACGCGGACGGCCGGGTGACGCTGGCCGAGCTCTATCGATATGCCTACCACCACACCCTGGCGTCCTCGCACGGCGAGACCTCGGCCGTGCAGCACCCCGAGATGGAGCTGCGCCTGGAGGGAGAGGGCGAGATCGTCATGTCCTACCTCCAGCGATCGAGCTCCAGCCTGGTCCTTCCGCGCGGACTGGATGGCGACTTTCTGATCGTGGATGACCGCAATGGACACGTGCTGGCAGAGGTGCGCAAGCCCGGCAGCGAGTCGAGGCGAATCGCGCTGCCCGCAGGCCGCTATCGGATCCAGCTCCGCCACGCGAGCCGTATCTGGGCGGGCGAGGTGGCCCTGGACTGGGGTGGCGCGCAGACCCTGCGCGCGTCCGATCTCCGCGAGCAGCCGCGCCTGGCCGCCCTGGCCAAGGGCAGCCATCTCGATCCCAGCCCCTGGAGCGTCCAGGTCGCCGCCGTGGCAGCCAGCCCCACGGCCCTGGGAGAGGGGATCGGCCTGGGCGGGCATGCCGGGCTGGAGCGAATGCTCGGCGAGCATTTCCTGCTGCGGGCGGATTTGCTCGTCAGCCATGCGCGGGCGAGCAATGAGGTCTGGCGATATGCACACCTGGACCTGCGCCTGACCGCCTCGGCGGGCTACGCGATCTTCGCGGGACCGCTCCGCCTGTCAGCCGGCCTGGGCGCCGGCCTGCTCGTCGTGCGCGAGGAGGCCGAGCGCATCGATGCCGAGCGGATCTCCGCGGTCAGCGATGCGGCAACGCGCAGCGCGAGCAGCTCGGTGGGGCCCAGTGCGGTGCTCGGCGTCGAGATCCGGCTGGCATTGGTCGACGCCTGGATCCTCGTGCTGGGCGGCGACATGCACCTGGCCTGCCTGCCGATATCCGGCTCCTGGCAGACGCGGCTGGCCGGCAGCGGCCTTCTGGGAGTGGGCTATGTGTTCTAGCCGCGCCGAGCGCCTGTGGCCGCTTCCGTGGGCGCTGCTGGTCCTGCTCGGGACCGCGTGCGGCCAGGGTGTCCACTCTGTCACCGACCTGGGCGATCCCCTGGCCGTGATCGAGGGTCGGATCGAAGGCGAGCTGCCGACAGGCGTCGACCCGGAGCGCCTGCGGGCGTCGATGATCTGGGAGACCCTGCCCCAGGAGCTCCTGGATTGCCTGGTGCGCGCAGAAGAGCCCGGGGAGATCTTCGCCTGCGCCTCGCCGAGCGATTTCCGGCCCGCCCATACATCCAACTCCATCCCCATCCAGGCGGCCTTCCCGGCGGCCTTCGACGTGCCCTTGCACCGCCTGCCCGATCCGGCCGTCCTGTCCGGCCCAGCCGGAGAGCGTTTTGGATACGGCATCCTGGTCGTCTACGAGGACGGGGATGGCGACGGGCAGCTCGGCCTGGTCGAGCCGGGCGAGCGGCACAGCGCGGACCAGGTGCTGGCCTCCTCGTTCGAGGACGGCACACGGCTCATCGTCTACCGGGAAGGGCTCCTCTCGCCGGCCTGGAAGCTCTTCGCTGCGCTCGCCTGCCCCGAGCCCGAAAACGGCTTTTCGGAGATCCGGCTCGCCTACGACTGGGACCGGGGTGTGATCTGCGAGCTCGCACCCATCGAGCAGACCACGATCACCTTGCGGTTCGACGACTCGGAGTCCGTACGCCAGCTCATCTGCGAGCCCGCGCCCGTGACGAGCAGCTATCCGGCCGAGCCGCCGCCAGCCGATCGCGAGATCATCTGCCACCATCGTAACAGCCTGGAGTACGTGCTGGATCCCGAGGCCTACTGCGCGCACACCCGGCGCTACGAGCTCGCCGGCTGCCATGATCTCACGGCCTGCACCCAGCCCGACTGGGACCTGACCGCCAGGCCGCCCGCCTGGTGGCCCTGCGATGGCCGTACGGACAACGGCTTCTCCCTGTCCGATGCGGCCGACGAGCTGGGACCGGGCCCCGACGAGCTGTTCCACATCCGATACGATAGCGGCGAGAAGCGCTACGCCATGGACGAGATCCAGGTCTGGGTCTTCGGCCCCGGACAGGTGGTGCTCATCTTCACCCATCCGCGCGCCATCCGGCTCGAAGACCGGGATGGGGACAGCAAGCTCTCTCCCGGCGACGAGCTGGTCTGCTTCGAGCCCGAGGGCGTGAACCGCTTCGACCAGGGACACGACTTGCTGCTGTTCGATGTCAACCTCGTGAACGGGACGGATGTGCTGCGGGCCGGTGTCCTGGCAGAGCTCGTCTGGACGCCCTGAGCGCTCCTCTCGGCCTGTTCAGTCCCGCGCCCGCTCCAGCAGGTAGATCACGTCGGGCCCCAGCTCGATCTCGGCTGACGGTCCTGCCTCGAGCGGCTGCGGCTCTCCAAGCAGGCCCACGGCACCCTCGAAAGCGTATCCGGGCAGGCTCGGAAAGAGCTCGACGCGGACCGGCTCCGCGCTGCTCCAGGCGGCCAGCACCTGCCGGCTGCGATCGGGTGCCGCGAAGCGCAGCAGATGCGCGCCGACCCCGAGCCCCGCCTCGGCTGTCAGGTCCGCATCGAAGCGCATCCCGGCGAGGGTCTGGGCGAGCGTTGCCAGGGCGTGAAAGGCCGGCTTGCGCTCGGGCTCCGGCGGGGCGAGCGGGTCGGCGTCGCCGCGCACGAGCCCGAAGCAATCCTCCCACGGTGCGTCGTGACCGCTCGAGTCCTGCAGGGTGTACCAGCAGATCAGCTCGACGCCCTCGGACAGCGCGAGCAGGTACGCCCGCGCCAGCCAGGCGGCCTGGAGATCGGCCGGCACGGTCTCGAACTCGGGCCAGCCCAGCTCGGTGATCCAGATCGCCTTGTCTCCGTCCCCGTGTGCGGCCAGCACTGCTCGCACGTCCCGGATCATCTCCACCAGGCTTCGCTGTTCCAGGTAATCGAAGGGCGGCAGGGCTTGCTTGCTCTCGGGCGGCACGGCAGGCGGGTAGAGCATGTAGGGATGAAAGGCCATGGCGTCGAAGCTCTCGCCGAGCGCGGGCGCGGCCCGATAGCTGGCCTCGATGAAATCGACCGCGCCCTGGATGCCCTGGGGCGCGAAGAAGGTCCCGCCATATGCGACCGTACATCCGGGATCCGCCTCCCTGGCCGCCGCGCTGGCCGCCTCGAGCAACTCGGCATACGCCGCGGGATCCGACTCGGGGAGCCAGAACCGATAGCCCGCGTTCTGCTCGTTCCACACCTCCCAGCGAGAGACGCGATCGCGGTATCTGGACACCGCAGCGCGGACATAGGCCGCGAAGTCGGCCGGATCGTCCGGGGGGAACTTGTCGTTGGAGCTCGTGGCCGAGCTGGCCCAGGGATTGCCGTAGCTGAGCAGCCCCAGGTAGTCGATCTGTGCCTCGTGCAGGCTGTCCACCACCCGATCGTAGGAGCTGAAGTCCAGCTCGCCGGCTTGCGGCTCGATCCGGCTCCATGGCAGCTCCCAGCGAAATGCGCGCACCCGAGCCTGGATGGCGAGATCGATGCGCTGCGCTCGCCGCGCGCGATCCGAATCGCCGTCTCCTCCCGGCAGGGTCGCGGCCAGGCAGATGGCCTCGTCCACCGAAACGCCCGACGGCGGTGCCAGCTCGTCTTCCTTGCCCGGCGCGCATCCGATCCACACGAGCGCCACGCCGATCGAGAGCCGCCTGAGCATGACTCCATGCAAGCATCAGACCGCGCTGGAATGCAAGTCCATGGCTGGACGCCCGCAGGGCGGTCGTATTGGGGTGAAGCTGCTGGAATGGAATTCCAGCAGAGGGGGCTTTGCGAAAGCCCCCTGATAGATGATTCGTCCTGAAACAAGCGCGTTGCGCTTGTTTCAGGACTAGAATGACCGCATGCGCGTACTCCACATCACCCGTGACCTGCTGCCGGCGGTCACCGGCGGCATCTCGATCGCTGTCGATGGCCTGCTGCAGGCCTGCTGCGCGCTGGATGGGGTCGAGTGCGCTGCGATCTCCTTCGACGGGTACCGACCCTGCAGCCGGCCCGGTACGGCAGCGCCGGTGATTCTGCGCGAGGACGGCGCACGCGTGCTGCGCGTCCGGGGTGGAGATGCACCCGATCGGGCGCTTCGCTTCGCTTTCGAGTTCGGGCCGGAGGTCGTCTGCGTGCACCACGCCATGCTCTGGGCGCTGGCCGAGCAGCTCCGAGCGCGGCGCGCGGAGCTGCGATCGCTGCTGTTCTTGCACGCGCTCCAGGGCCACCAGGACCGCCTGCACGGGCTCGAGCGGCCTACCCGGAGCGCGCTGGACGAGATGCGTGCGGTCTCGCGCGCCGATCGGATCGCTGTCGGCTCGAGGGCGGCCGAGCAAATCCTGGTCGGCGCCTTCCCGGAGCAGGCGGATCGCATCCGGCTATGCAGGCCGGGGATACGAGACAGCGCCGAGGCCGCGCGCTCTGCGGACAGCCACGCCCGCGGAGCCTGCGCCGCGGGACCGCTGCTCTACACGGGGCGCTTCGCAGACCTCAAGGGCACCTTCGACCTCTTGGATGCCTTTGCGATCCTGTCCGAGAGCAAGCAGGCGCGGCTCGTCGTCGCGGGCGGAGTCCCGGATCGGCCCCGCTCCGAGATGCGCTGGCGGCGACGGCTCATGGACAGACTTCCAGAGCCAGCCCGAGAACGGGTCGCGTTTGTCGGCTGGCTCGACCGAGAGGCGCTCGCGAACCAGCTCCTCCGAGCCTCGATGCTCGTCTGCCCGGGGCGCTTCGAGACTTTCGGCCAGAGCGCGCTCGAGGGCATGCTCTTCGGGCTCGCCGTGGTCGCCACGCGAGCCGGTGGGCAGGCCGAGCTCATCGAGCACGGCCACAGCGGGCTTCTCTGCGAGCCGGGCGATGTGCCCGCCCTGGCTGCAGCCATCGAGCGCCTGCTGGCCGAGCCCGATCTGGCAATCCGCCTGGGCCGCACCGCGGCCGAGCAGGCCCGTAGCCAGCACCTCTGGGATGGGCGCGCGGGCGAGATCGCACACCTACTCGGGGAGCTCGCCTGAATGCCGTGATGCCTATCGACACGCAGCGGCCACCCGTGCTATGCAGAGCACTCCGGCCATCCGGCCGCGTATCGAGGAGTCGAAGATGGGCAAGGGTGATCGCAGATCGGCCAAGGGCAAACGTTTCCGGCACTCGTTCGGCAGAACCCGCCCGCGCGCCAACAAGGCCTCGCGCAAGAAGCGCAGTGCCGGAGACGGCGCGCAGGACAGCTGAGCGCAAATCCGGTCCTTCATCCGCGGCCTGGGCTCTTCCGGGCTCGTGGAGAGCGCATGAGACTTCAAGCCCTGCGAGGCGGCGAGGAGCCGCGCGTGGCCGTGGGCCTGATCGAGGGTGCAGATTCCGTCGCGGTGCGCACCGAGGGGACTTTCGAGGCTGCGGATGGAAGGCAGCTCCCGCCCGGTGCATATCGTTTCGAGCCCTGCCCGGGAGGGATCCGCTGTCAGGGGCCCAGCGCATTCGAATCGCAGGCCATCGCGCTCACGCCAGTCGAGCCCGACACGGCGTCTTTCGGCATCGAGGCGACCATCGGCATCGACTTCCACTGGGAGCAAAAGGAGATACAGCGATTCCGGGGTGGGCTCAAGCTCGCGCTCGACGGAGACGATGGGCTCCTGGTCATCAACGAGGTGGCCGCGGAGACCTACCTGCGATCGGTGGTCTGCTCCGAGATGCGCGCGAGCGCCCCGGTCGAGCTGCTCAAGGCGCATGCCGTCATCTCGCGAAGCTGGCTGCTAGCCCAGGTGGAGAAGCGCTCGCGAGGCGCGGGAGCGACAGAGGTCATCGCCCGTGAAGACAAGCATATCCGCTGGACGGATCAACGCGCGCACACCCGCTTTGACGTCTGCGCCGACGACCACTGCCAGCGCTACCAGGGCATCGGCCGCATCGGAAGCCCGGAAGTCGATCGCGCGGTCGTCCAGACGCGCGGGCTGGTGCTCTCCCACGAAGGGACGGTCTGCGACACGCGCTACAGCAAGTGCTGCGGAGGGGTGACCGAGGACGCCAGGACCGCCTGGAGCGACGCGGCCGTCGCCTACCTGACCCCGGTCGCGGATGCGATGGAGGCCGCGCTGCCGGACCCACCGCTTCACGATGAGGCCGCCCTGCGCGCCTTTCTGGCGCATCCGCCGAAGGCCTTCTGCAACTGCAGCGACCCGCAGATCCTGGGCCATGCCCTGAACGACTACGATCTGGCCACCCGGGACTTCTTCCGCTGGCAGGTCCGGCTCGATGCCCGCGAGGCGGGCGGGCTGGTCTCGGCGAAGCTGGGCACCGACCTCGGGCGCATCATCCGCTTGCAGGCGGTCGAGCGAGGCCTGAGCGGCCGGATGAAGCGCCTGCGCATCGATGGGGAGAAAGGCAGCCTGGTGATCGGCAAGGAGCTCGAGATCCGGCGCGCTCTCTCGTCCTCCCATCTGCTCAGCTCGGCCTTCGTCGTCGACTGCGAGGGCCCCGCAGAGCGGCCCGATGCCTTCGTCCTGCGCGGCGCTGGCTGGGGACACGGCGTGGGCCTTTGCCAGATCGGAGCGGCGGTGATGGCATATTCGGGATTCGAGCACCAGGAGATCCTGGGCCACTACTACCCGGGGACGAGCCTGATGCTCGCTTATGGCTAGCCCTAAAACAAGCGCGGTTTCCAAACCGCGTTTGTTTTCAGGGCTGGCCGCCCGAAGGGCGGTCGTTTCAGGACTAGCGCCCTGTCTCCTCTGGTGTATAATGAGACATCTCGACTCGGGAGATGGCCCATGCGCATACCCGCTATCGTCCTGGCCTGCTCGCTGCTCACCGGCGAAGCCCTCGCTCAGTCGGTGATCCTCGACTGGGACCCGGTCACGCTCGACATCTACGACCAGCCGGAGACCCTGCGCGGCTACAGGGTCGGCTACGGCATCGATCCACCCGGTGACTACACCGACGGCTTCTCGGTGGGCTCGACCGTCACCACGGCCCGAATCGACGATCTGCAAAACGGCCAGACCTATGTCTTCTCGGTGCTGGCCGTGGACCTGGCGAGCAACGAGAGCGCGTGGGCGGAGGAGGTCCACCACACGGTGCCGGAGGAGATCTGCGGAAACCTCGTCGACGACGACAGCGACGGGCTGACCGATTGTCAGGACAGCGATTGTGGCCCGGTGACCGAGGACGGCTCGTCGCTCTGCGACGGATTCGACAACGACTGCGACAGCCAGACCGACGAGAACCTGGACGCGCCCGACTGCGCGGAGCAGCGCGGCGTCTGCTCGGGCTCGACGCAGCCCTGCGCCGGGGCGTCCGGCTGGCAGGCCTGCACCGCAGGCGACTACGGTGCGGACTACGAGCGAGACGAGACCCGCTGCGACGGGCTGGATAACGACTGCGACGACGCGACGGACGAGGATCTCGAGGGCCCGGCCTGCGAGCGCCGGCTCGGGGTCTGCCAGGGGGCGACCCGTCCTTGCCTCGGCCAGAGCGGCTGGGGCGAGTGCGACTACGGCGCAGACTACGAGGCCGACGAGACGCGCTGCGACGGGCTGGACAACGACTGCGATGGCTCGGTCGACGAGGCGCTGCCCGGCTGTTGTACGGAGGGGGAGCGCGTGGCTTGCTCCACCGACGAGGGCGAGTGCGTGGCCGGCGAGCAGGTCTGCGACGCCGACGGCAACTGGAGCGAGTGCTCGGGTGTGCTGCCGACGGAAGAGGTCTGCGACGGATTCGACAACGACTGCGACGCGCATACCGACGAGGCGGGCGACCTGAGCCCGCCCGGCTGCGCACTGCAGGAAGGCGTCTGCGCCGGCAGCGTGCAGCGCTGCGGGGGTCAGAGCGGCTGGCTGGCCTGCTCGGCCGGCGAGTACGGCGATGACTACGAGTCCGAGGAGACCCGCTGCGACGGGCTGGACAACGACTGCGATGGACAGATCGACGAGCCGGCCGCCTGCCAGTCTCCGCCCGACGGAGGCATGGATGGGGAGGCCGATGGGGGCACGCCGGACGCCGGCCCCCAGGACGCGGGCGCCGATGATGCGCCCGGCGCCGACGAGCAGCTCGTGATCGAGGGAGGCTGCAGCTGCGCGGCGAGCGGCCGGTCAGAGGTCGGCCTGGGCCTTCTGCTGCTCGGCCTGGCGGCAGGGAGACGGAGGCGCGCCGGACTCAGGGCTCCGGAATCTCGCGATCCTTGAGCCTGGCCAGCATGTTCTCCTGGTCCACGTACAGGAACATATAGCGCCAGAAGAGGATGATGTCACCGCTCGCCAGCTGGGCCTGCTCCTTGCGGCCCAGGCGCTTGCCGTTGACGATGGTGCCGTTTCGAGAGCCCATGTCGACGAGGGCGTAGCCGCCCTGGCCATCGGGGATGAAAGCGCTGTGCAGCTTGGATATCTTGGGAGCCCGGATGACGATGTCGTTGTTGCGCGCCCGGCCCACCATGATCTTGGAATCGAAGGCATTGCGGTCGGAGTTGACCAGCGGGATGGCCCGCTGGTGCTCGAACTTTCGCAGCGGTGGTAGATCCGGCGCCGAGGACTCGCTGGTCTTCAGGTCGATCCACTCGTCCTTGCGCGGGGGCCCCTGCAGCAAGACCAGAAAACCGCAAGTGTACTTCTCGCGGAATGCGTCCTCCCCGCTGGCGTCGAGCTCCTGGGCCATGTCCTCCATGGGCAACGAGACGAGCCCCCACTCATCCACGGAGAAGCCGGTCGGATTGGCATCTGCAGCGAACACGAGCCCATCGTATCCCCGCCCAGGATTCTGTCAAGAGCGGGCGCCAGCCCGATCCCCGCTTGACTTGCGGGCTGGTCGGCGTTCTTTTTGAGGGGTTCAAACCCGCAGCGAGGTGCACGCCATGAGCCCATCCTTTCAGGAGCTGGTCCGCCAGGGGATCCCGGATACGCTTCCGCCTCTGCCGCCGGACGATCCCGACGTCTCGCACGCTCCGGTCCGCCGGCAGGTGCTGGGGCCGGCAGCGCGCCAGCAGGCGCTGAGAAACGCGCTGCGGTACTTCTCGCGCGATCTCCACCCCCAGCTCGCGCCGGAGTTCGCCCGGGAGCTCTGCACGGACGGGCGGATCTACATGCGCCGATTTCGCCCCGCCTACACCATGCACGCCAGGCCGATAGACGCGTACCCGGCTCGCAGCCGAGCGGCTGCAGCCATCATGCTCATGATCCAGAACAACCTGGATCCGGCCGTCGCCCAGCACCCCCACGAGCTCATCACCTACGGCGGAAACGGCACCGTGTTCCAGAACTGGGCGCAGTACCTCTTGACCATGAAGTACTTGTCCGAGATGAGCGACGAGCAAACCCTGGTGCTCTACTCGGGCCACCCGCTGGGGCTCTTCCCCTCCCACCCGGACGCGCCGCGGCTGGTGCTGACCTGCGGCATGGTGATCCCGAACTACTCGAGCCCCGAGGACTACGACCGGCTGGCCGCTCTGGGCGTCACCTCTTACGGGCAGATGACGGCCGGTAGCTTCATGTATATCGGCCCGCAGGGCATCGTTCACGGCACGACGATCACCCTGCTCAACGCCGCGCGGCGTTACCTGGGCGCCGACAGCCTGGCCGGCAAGCTCTTCGTGAGCTCTGGGCTGGGCGGCATGAGCGGCGCCCAGGCCAAGGCATCGGTCATCGCCGGCGCCGTGGGCTTGATCGCCGAGATCGATCCCCTGGCCATCTCCAAGCGCCGCGAGCAAGGCTGGGTCATGGAAGTCGAGAGCGATCTGGACCGGCTGCTCGTGCGCATCGAGCGCGCGCGCAAGGACGCCGCGCCCGTCTCGATCGCATACTCGGGCAACGTGGTCGACCTGTGGGAGCGGCTGGTCGAGGCCGGCGTGGAGATAGAGCTGGGCTCGGACCAGACCTCGCTGCACCTGCCCTACTCGGGCGGTTACTACCCGGCGGGTATGAGCCTGGAGAACGCCAGGCGCATGATGACCGCCGATCCGATCGGGTTCAAAGAGGCGGTTCAGGCCTCTTTGTGCCGGCAGGTCGAGGCCATCGACGCGATGGCCAAACGCGGCATGGCCTTCTGGGACTACGGCAACGCCTTCCTGCTCGAGAGCCACCGCGCCGGTGCTCCGGTCAAGCTGGCGGATGGCCGTTTCCGCTACCCGTCCTACGTCGAGGACATCATGGGGCCGATGTGCTTCGACTACGGATTCGGCCCCTTCCGCTGGGTCTGCACCAGCGGCGAGCCGTCCGACCTGCAGCTGACCGATCGCATCGCCGGCGATCTGATCGAGGAGATGGCATCCGAATCGCCGCTGGAGATCGAGCAGCAGATGCGGGACAACCTGCGCTGGATCCGCCAGGCCGGCGAGAACGAGCTGGTGGTAGGCTCCCAGGCCCGCATCGTATACACCCACGCTAGCGGCCGGGTGGCCATCGCGCACGCCTTCAACCGGGCCATCGCCAGAGGAGAGGTCTCCGCGCCCATCGTGCTGGGTCGCGACCACCACGACGTGGGCGGAACGGACTCACCGTATCGCGAGACGGCCAATATCCACGACGGAAGCCAGCTGACCGCCGACATGGCCGTGCACAACGTCATCGGCGATGCCTTCCGGGGCGCTACCTGGGTCAGCCTGCACAATGGCGGCGGCGTGGGCTGGGGCGAGGTGATCAACGGAGGCTTCGGCCTGGTGCTCGACGGCAGCCAGGAGGCCGAGCAGCGGCTCTCCCGCATGATCCCCTGGGACGTCCACAACGGCATCGCCAGGCGGGCCTGGGCCGCCAACCCGGGAGCCGTGTGGACGGCCAGGCAGGCCATGGACCGGGATCCGGGCCTGCGGCTCACCTTGCCCGAGACCGCTGACGACGAGCGGATCGCGGCCGCGCTGGCCGAGGTGGACGAGGCGTGAGCGTGAGCAGACGGGCTGCCACCGCGCGACGCGGCCTTCGGCTGCTCGCCTTCGCGCTCGGCATCCTGCTCGCCTTGCCGGCGCGCAGCGGCGACGTGGTCTTGCTGCTGACCCACCCCAAGCCTCGCGAGCTTCGCAACCTGGCCACCCTCGTGGACGAGAAGCTGCTCGAGGTGCCCGGCCTGCGAGTCGTAGGCATCCACCACGCGGCCGAGTGGGAGACGTACAGCGACAGCCAGCGCTACCTCGAGGAGGAGGGCCCCGACTGGATGCAGCTGATGCGCATCGACTGCCGGGTGAGCGCGAAGACGGCCCTCGGCAAGAACGGTTGCCGGGAGACCTTCTCGAAGCTGCTCGCGGAGTCGGATGGCCTGATCCTCACCGGCGGGCCCGACATCCCGCCGGCGCTCTATGGGCAGGCCACCCGGCTGACCACGGCGATCGAGGATCCGCCCCGCCACTTCTTCGAGCTGGCCTTGATCCATGCGCTGCTGCGCGGCGACGGGCACGAACACGAGCCGCTTCTGCGCGAGCACGAGCGGCCGGGCTATCTGCTCCTGGGGATCTGCCTGGGCATGCAGTCGCTCAACGTGGCCCTCGGAGGCAGCCTGGTCCAGGACATCCCCTCGGAGATCTACGGGCTGCGGACCCTGGAGGAATACGCCGAGGCGCCCGCGTCCGAGCGTCATCGCTCGGCGTATGCCCAGATGCACCCGGCCGAAGGGGTCGGCTGGGGCGTGCTGCACGAGGTGCGCTTCCGGCGCCACGCACTCACCCGGCATCTCATGCCGAAGTCGAAGAAGCGCACGGTCACCGTCTTCAGCCTCCACCACCAGGCCGTCGGACGGCTGGCCGGGGATCTCGAGACCGTGGCCAGCTCGCTGGACGGCAAGGTGGTGGAGGCGCTTGTGCACAAGCGCTTCCCGTCTGTCTTCGGGGTGCAGTTCCATCCCGAGAAGCGCATCCTCTACCGCGATGACCTGGTCTACCGCGAGCGCGAGGACAGCCCCGAGCAGAACTTCGTCCACGCGCGCCTGCAGCGCAGTCCCCGGGCACGCGCCTTCCTGGCCGCTTTCTGGAAGCTGATCTCCGAGCGCCTGGTCGAAAGCGCAACGCAACGCAGGCCTTGAAAGAGCCGGTGTGATACAATGCTCGAGGTCCCAGGAGGCCGCCGTGGACAAGCGCACCGTGAGAGTGTTCGAGTCACACGCCGAGGCGGATCGAGCAGAGCTCGCCTACTGGCTGCAGATGAGCCCCCAGCAACGCCTCGATGCAGTGGGCGAGTGCGTTCGGGAGTACCTGAGGCTACGGAATGAGCCTGAGCAGAGATTTCGTCGAGTTTATCGAGTGCTTGAACCGAAGCGGAGTTGAGTACCTCCTGGTGGGCGGCCATGCGCTCGCATTCCACGGCTGGCCCCGATTCACCAAGGACATCGACTTCTGGGTCCGGGCCACGCCGGAGAACGCCCGGAAGATACTCGATGCGCTGGCCGGCTTCGGCTTTTCCGATCTGGACCTGAAGGCAGAGGACTTCACTTCCCCGGGCAGGGTGGTGCAGCTGGGCGTTCCCCCCAACCGGATCGACATCGTGAACGAGATCGACGGAGTGGAGTTCAGCCAGGCATGGGCGAGACGAGTCGAGTCCGATTACGCAGGCGCGCGCCTGCTCGTGATCCACCGAGATGATCTCGTGGCCAACAAGCGAAGCACTGGACGGCAGCAGGATCTCCTGGACCTCCAGAAGCTCACCGCCCAGCATCAATCCACACCCAGCACCCGGAACAAGAAGCCGTAGATATCCGCGTACTCCTCGATGCGCTTGGATGTGGGCTTGCCGCGCCCGTGGCCGGCCTTGGTCTCGACCCGGAGCAGGACCGGATGGGTCGGATCGGCTTTCTGCTGCAGTGCGGCCGCGAACTTTTTGCCGTGCGCGGGCACGACCCGGTCATCGGTGTCCGCGGTCGTGATCAGCACCGGCGGGTAGACCTTGCCCTGCTCGACGTTGTGCAGGGGCGAGTAGGCGCGCAGAAAGTCGAACTGCGCCTTGCTCTGCTCCGCGTTGCCGTAGTCGGAGACCCAGAAGCGGCCCACGGTGAACTTGTGGTAGCGCAGCATGTCGATGACCGGCACGGCCGAGACCACCGCGCCGAAGAGCTCGGGGCGCTGCAGCATGCAGGCGGCCGTCAGAAGCCCGCCGTTCGAGCCACCCATGATGGCCAAGCGCTCCGGTTGCGTGTAGCCCTCGCGCAGCAGGTGCTCGGCCGCCGCGATGAAGTCGTCGAAGACGTTCTGCTTGCGGGATAGGATTCCCGCCTGGTGCCAGGCCTCGCCGTACTCCCCGCCCCCGCGCAGGTTGGCCACGGCGAAGACGCCGCCCCGCTCGAGCATGAGCAGGGGTCGGATCGAGAAATAGGGCGTCAGGCTGATGTTGAAGCCCCCGTATCCGTACAGCAGGGCCGGCGCCGAACCGTCCCGGGGCAGATCCTTGCGGTGGGTGATGGACATGGGGATGCGGGTGCCGTCCTTCGAGCGGTAGAAGACCTGTCGGGTCACATAGGCGCTCGGGTCCAGGGGCTGCTTCACATCCCAGACGCGCTCGCTGCGCCCGGACTCGAAGCGGTAGCGATAGACCGTGAAGGGCTGCAAGCAAGACGTGTAGTCGTAGAAGAACTCGGCATCTTCCCGCTCGCCCGAAATGGAGAAGACCGAACCGATCCCGGGCAGGGCGATCTCTCGCACCTGTCTGCCGTTGAGGTCGTAGATCCGCAGGCGGCTATGGGCTTCGTCCAGCACCGCGCAGACGAAGCGGTTGTTGACCATCTCCACGTGCTCGATGACCTCGCTGCCTCCTAGCTCGGCCACCACCTCGCGCCAGCTCTTCGGCTGGGGACGCGTGAGGTCGATCGCCACGATCCGGTAGCGGGGCGCGTCCAGGTCGGTCCGGAAGTAGAACGTCGTGCCGATGTTCTCCAGGTAGGTGTACGATGCGTCCGCACCGTCCAGCAGGCGAACGAAGTCTTCGCTCGAGTCGAGCTTTCGAACATAGATGCGGTTCTTGGGATCGGTTCCCTGGTAGACCGTGAGCACCAGGTAGCGGCCGTCCTGGCTGACCTGGGGGTAGAAGGACAGCAGCTCGGCGTCCGGACGCTCGTAGACCAGCGCGTCGCTCGACTGCGGCGTGCCGAGCGCGTGGAAGTAGACCTTGTTGTGCGTGTGATGCTGCTCGGGCGGCCGGCCGGTCGGATCCGGGTAGCGGTTGTAGAAGAAGCCTGAGCCGTCGGGCTTCCATGCCACGGCCGAGAACTTGCACCACTCGAGCACCTCGGGCCCGTCCTCGCCCGAGGCCAGATCCCGCACCCGGATCTCCTCCCAGTCCGAGCCGTGCATGCTGCGCGCGTAGGCGACGCGGGCTCCGTCCCGGCTGGGCGAGAAGGAGCCGAGCGCGGCGGTCCCGTCCTCGCTCCAGCGGTTCGGATCCAGCACCACGCTGGCCTCGCCGCCGCCGGCCGGCTCGACGAGAAGCCGGGGCTGATTCTGCGTGCCCTCTGCGCGGGTGTAGAAGATCTTGCCGCCCCGCTTCACGGGCACGCTCAGGCGCGCGTAGTCGTGCAGCTCTGCAAGTCGCTCTCTCAAACGCGCCCAGCTCGGCGTGCGGACGAAGCGGCGGGTGAGCTCGTTCTGGGCCTCGACCCAGGCCAACGTCTCGGGCGCATCCGGATCCTCGAGCCAGCGATAGGGATCGGGCACTTCGACACCGTGGTAGACGTCCACCACGTCCGCCTGGCGGGCCTCGGGGTAGCCCCACGGGCCGCGGGCATGCTGGCAGGACGGAAGCGTCAGCCACACCAGCGCGAGGAGCTGGAGGGGGCGGATGGATCGCAGCGGTCCGGGTATGCGCATGCGGGTCCTCCTCTCGTCTCCGTACTTTACCCCTTTACCCATCGGATGCAAAAAGCCACAATGAGATGCCTATGGGAGGGCGCCACATGAAAGCTGCATACCTCGCACTCTTGTCATGGAGCCTGTTCTTCTGCCTTGCCTGCTCGGACGGAGAGGCGGAGGGCCCGGCCTCCATCCTGGCTGAGCCTGAATCGCTGGATTTCGGCACCGTGCCCGTGGGGAAGAGCAAGCAGCTGTGCGTCTCGCTCTCCAACCCGTCCGACGCGATCCCGATCGCCATCACCGAGATCACACTCGCGGGCTCGTCCGATGATTTCTCGTACGAATCCGAGGTGATGGAGATCCTTCCGGGCGAGGTGCACGAGATTGCGGTCACCTTCGCTCCTTCGAGCGATGGCCAGGCCCAGGCTGCCCTGGTGGTGGAGAACAGCTCGGCGAACGAGCCCCATCTGGAAATCGACCTTTCGGGCGAGGCGTTCGAGTGCGATCCCCGGATGCCCGAAGGCGACTTCATGATCGTCGAGGACATCATCTTCGGGCTCGCAGACCGCGGCCAGGACACCCCGGCGGTGGCCTTCGACGGCACGAACTACCTCGTGGTCTGGGCCGACTATCGCGGCGGCTCGCACTCGGACATCTACTGCTCGCGGGTGGATCGGGAAGGCGCGGTCCTGGATCCGGGCGGCATCCAGATCTCGAACGGCGTCGACAGCGAGATGGATCCGCAGGTGGCGTTCGACGGTACGAGCTACCTGGTGGTCTGGGACCAGGTGAGCGGAACCAGCTTCGATATCTTCGGCGCCCGGATCTCCACCGATGGCACGCTGCTCGATCCCGAGCCCTTCGCGCTCTGCGATGCATCGGAGGACCAGCTGCTTCCCTCGATGGCCTTCGACGGGACGAACTACATGGTGGCCTGGCTCGACAACCGAGACTTTCAATGCGACATCTACGCAGCTCGGGTCGAAGGCTCCGGGACGGTGCTCGATCCGAACGGCTTCCCCGTCTCCGTCCGCACGGACCTGGCCAAGTTTCCGGCCCTGGCCTTCGGCCAGGACAGCTACCTGATCGCATGGCAGGACGAGCGGCACGCCGCGCCGTGCATCTATGGCGCGAGAGTCGAAAGCTCGGGCGCAGTTCTCGATCCGGACGGATTCCGGATCTCGGACTCCGCAGCGAACCAGACCTTCGCCGCGGTGGCATTCGGCGGAAACGAGTTCCTCGTCGTGTGGGAGGACGAGCCGGACGGCCACTCCGATCTCTTCGGCGCGCGGATCGACAGCTCGGGCGCAGTGCTGGATGCAGCGCCGATCCAGATCGCTTTGGCGCCAGAGCTGCAGGGGAATCCCACGGTCGTCTTCGATGGGAGCGACTTCTTCGTCGCCTGGAACGATGCCCGAGAGGGCCTGGCCGACATCTACGCGACCTGGGTGGACAGGTCCGGGAGCGTTCTCGACACCGACGGGATGCCGCTGGTGCAGATGGCGGAGAGCCAGATCGATCCCTCGGCGGTCTTCGACGGCGAGAGGCACCTCGTGGTCTTCTCCGACAGCAGCGCCGGCTGGTCGGACATCTCGGGCGCCAGGGTCCAGACGGACGGCCAGGTCCTCGACACCTCCGGCATCCACATCTCGCTCGCCGTCAACAGCCAGTACGAGCCAAATGTAGCGTCGAACGGCTCCGACTACCTCGTGGTGTGGAGCTCGGACAACACGGTCGACCAGAAGGACATCTACGGAGCCCTGCTCGACAGAAGCGGTGCGATGATCGGCCAGGAGTCCTTCTCCATCTCCACCTCGGCAGGGGACCAGACGAACCCGGCCGCTGCCTCCGACGGGCATGACTACCTCGTCGCCTGGACCGTCCACGGGCAGGAGGATCGCGGGATTCACGGAGTGGTCCTGGACCGGCATGGACAGGCTGTCGAGCCCGGCGAGCGCCTGCTCGTCGAGGGCAGCGTGGGCAACGCGCCACCGGGGATCCTCTTCGACGGAAGCGACTACTTCATGGTGTGCACCCGCTCGGTGGAGAACGGCACCGACGTGCTCGGCATGTGGATCGATGCATCCGGAGAGCTGCGCGAGGACGCCGTCGCCATCTCGACCGGGGAAGGCGACAACTACTCCGTGTCCGCAGCATCGGACGGGCAGGACTACCTGGTGGTCTGGACCTGGCAGCGAACCCCATTCGATCCGCGCTTCGTGGTCGGCAGGCGGGTGAGCGGAGAAGGCGAGATCCTGGACATGGCCTTCTTGCCTATCACCGACATCTGGACCTCCTCCCAGCCCACGGTGGCCTTTGGCGGCGAATACTATCTGGTCGCATGGCAGGATACGGACAACCGCGACATCTACGCCGTGCAGGTGACCACCGACGGCGAGATCCTCGACGGCGCGGGCTATCTCGGCATCTCGACCGCCGACGGCGAGCAGTCCCATCCGCGGGCGCACTTCGACGGCGAGAGAATCCTCATTTCCTGGGAGGACGATCGCGACCCCGAGCAGACGGTGATCCGCGGCGCGCGGGTCGACCCGGACGGGACCTTCTATCGGGACTTTTTGATCTCCCACACCGAGTCCGACGCCCTGGACAGCGCCGGCTGCGCGAACCTGTGCGGGGACTCCCTGGTCGTGTTCTCCGGCTGGACGTCGCAGGACTCGCTCAACGCCATCCGGATCTTCGGACAGTACCCGAGATGACCATAGCGGAATGACTCTTTTATCGAGACGCCCTCGCCGGCCTCTCGCAGCGGGCGAGCGCTTCCACGACCGCGTCCGTGGGCAGGTCGCGGGCGGCCTGCTGGAGCGCCTGGCACAGGCAGCCCTCGTCTCGAAGCTGCGCGCAGTCCATGGCCAGCTCGATCCAGGCGAGCGGGTTGCGGGCGTCGATCTCGGCAGCGCGCTCTGCGAGGCTGCGGGCCTGGACCGGCTGGGCGGCCAGCCGGGCTCGGCTGGCCTCGGCCCGGACGATCTCCGAGCCGAGCCGCAGGCCCAGGCAGGCCGAGGCGGCCAGGAGCGCCGCGAGCAGCACCGCGCCGGAGTATGCGAACAGGGGCCTGCGCATCGGGCCCAGGCGCAGGCCCAGGCATAGCGAGGCGAGCGCCAGCGTGGGCGCGAAGGACCACAGCGGGGCGGCCAGGCCGCCGGCGAGCAGGACGATCAGACATCCCAGGACCGGATCCCTAAAGGGATGCCCGCCGGCCCGGCGTCGGCGAACTGCGATCACCAGGATTCCTATCGCGAGCGCCAGCCCGCCAGGGCCCAGGTCGCAAAGCAGCTCCACGGCGTCTGCGTGGGCGTGGCGCAGGTCCGAGCGGAACGGCTCGAGCTCCGGGTGCGTTGCGAGGAAATGCGCCTGCCAGGCAGGCCAGCTGCGCTGAAAGCCCTCCGGGCCCGCGCCCGGCGAGACCAGCAGGTCGGTCAGGGCGCTCAGGTGGACCTGCCACACGTAGAGCCGGCCGCGGGCCGTGCCCTGGCTCTCCGAGAGATCCTCGATCCGATCGCCGAGTCTGGCGTGGCGGGCATGCGCGTCCAGGCCGACCGCCAGGGAGCAGGCGACGAGCGCGACCGCACCGAGCGCGAGCAGACGCTTGCGATCGACAGGCAGCCAGAACGGCAGCCCGACCGCGGTCATGACCCAGGCGGTGCGGCTGCCGCTGAGCACCACCGCGCCCAGCACGATACCTACGCCTGCGCTCCAGCGCCAACACCGCTCGCGATTCCACAGCCCCCAGCCCAGCCAGGGCAGCAGCCCGGCCAGCATCCAGCCCAGGTGCCCTGGCCCGCCCAGCGTGCCGAGCACCCGTCGGCCCTCGAAGCCCTCGATCCCGGCATTGAACAGGGGCAGGCCTGCAGCCTGCAGCCAGGCGAGCCCGGCCAGGCCGAGAGCCAGGCGAGCGAGCCAGGCCCGCAGGCGCTCGGCTTCTGTCTCCCGCGCGCCGAGCACGACCCAGAGCGCCGCCATCAAGCCTGCCCAGCCCTCGACCCGGGCGGCCGCCTCCGCAGGCGCCAGCGCCAGCATGCCCAGCAAGGCCGCGGCCAGGCTCAGCGAGATCGCGTCGATCCGGTGCTTGCCGGCCCTCAGGATCAGCCAGCCGAGCCCGGCCAAAGCCACGGCCAGCAGGCAAGCCTGCTTGGGCAGGTCCAGCCGATCGGTCTCCGTCCACCAGAACAGGGCGGGCAGGACGACCGCCAGCGCCAGGAACAATGCGTTCATGCGGCTCAGGGAACCCGGGCGATGTGCAGCTCGATCTCGGTATGCTCCCCGGAGACCAGGTAGGCTACATTCCGACCATCGGGAGAGAGGCAGGCGCGCACGGCCTGGCCGCTACCCCGGCCATAGTCACCGCGGAACTGGAAAAGCGGCCTTTCGCCGAGCGCGTAGCTCACGCCCGTCCGCACCAGGGCCAGGGCGTCGCTTCCCCTGGCCTCCAGGGCGGCGCTGCCCGCGCGCTGCAAGCACTGATCCCGGTAGAAGCCCGCCGGATCGTCCCATGAGCTCACCCCGCCGAGCTCGGGCAGCTTGACCAGCCCCCCGCTCCGACGCTCGATGCGCGACCAGCCCTTGTCCTCGGGGAAGCCCACGTAGGCTAGCACGTTGCCATCTTTCGCGAGCAAGCTGCGGTGCACGCCCTTCCACGCCCCGATGCGGCGCGCGCGCGCCAGGTGCTGGACCGGCGCCTCGTAGAGGCCGGGCTTGCCGTCCTCGTACTCCGAGTGGCACCAGCCCACCGCCGAAGTGGAGAACCAGAACGGGTGGTAGCCCTGGCCGCGAAAGACCTGCAGGGATCGGCCGCTTCGGCTGTCGAGGACGTAGATGCCGAGCTTGTCGGCCAGCTGGCGGATCCGGTCGTCGTGGCCGTAGTACTCGTAGGCGCTGTTGACCACGATCCGGCTGCTGTCCGGAGACCAGCTCATCGACGGCGTGGAGCCGTGCAGCGCGAGCCGGACCTGGGCCCGCAGCGCCGTCTGCGGCTGCGTTGCGACCGCGACCTGGCGCGCCGACATCCTGGCCTGGGAGCGGCCCGGGACGCGCACCACCCGGAGCTCGAACCCGCTCCGTCCGGTCGCGGCGAGGTAGGCCAGCTGGCGTCCATCCGGGGACAGACAGGGCTGGATCGCCGGGTTGTCATCCCCATACGCGTTCCCGAACTGAAAGGGCTTGACCCCGGCCAGGACGTAGACCTCTCCGGGCCCATAGGACAGCAGCAGGTGCTCCGCGTCGGCATACGCGGCAAGCCCGCCCACCCGATCCGGACACTGGTCCGAGATGAACTCTCTCGGCATCTGCCAGGAAGGCGCCCTGGAGTCCTTGCTCTCGGGGATCTTCGCATTCTGCGCCCGGCCGCTTCGGGGGTCCACGTAGAACCAGCCGTAGCCGTTGTCGTCGTCCAGACAGGCCAGGATCATGCCGTTGCGCGCCAGATGGCCCCGGTGGGCGTTCTGGATACGGGGCACCTGGCGCAGCTGGGCATCACGCCGGGCTGGAGCCAGGAAGATCCCGGCGGGCTCGCCCGCAAAGTAGGTCTTGACCCAGCCGACCGTCTGCCGATCCAGCCAGAAGGGGTGATAGGCCTTCTTCTGCGCGACCTGAAAGGCCCTACCCGTTCGGGCATCCAACACGTAGATGCCCTCGCGAGGGTTCTGCCTCTCTCCGGTCCATGCCTCGAATGCGCTGTTGATCACCAGCCGCCGGCTGTCCGGAGACCAGCTCATACAAGGCGTGGAGCCCACGAGTGCCAGCCGGGCCGCGGGCTCGAGCTCGAGCTGCCTGGGCGGCAGCTCGCGAACCGGTCTCACCGGATGCAGCGGCCGCCGGCCCCATACCTGCCAGGCAGCGCAAGCGATCACGACGAGCACGATTGCACACTGCGACCAGCGGCTCGACACACACCGTTCCGCGAAGGCCTTCATCTCCTCACCTCCTCGACAAGGACCGCCTGCACGCTCTGTCTGCCGGGAGCATAGCAGGCAGCTCGGCAGGCTGCCAGCCTCTCGCTTTTGACCCTGCCGGATTTCGTGGTACATTGCCCCCGTCAAGCAGACGAGGAGTGACATACGTGAGCCAGAACTCCGATAGGGATATCGTCGACTCGGTGCTCGAACGCTACGGCTTCCAGGTGCATCGGCGCTGCGTGCGCATCCTGGCGCGCGAGGATCTGGCCTCCGCGGCAGCTCGCGAGGCCCTGGTCGGATTCTTGCGCAAGCGCACGGCCGAGATGGGCCCCGCCATGGCCGCTCTCTACCAGGCCACGAGCGCGGCCTGCCTGAAGCGGCTGAGCGGCGGCGCTGGACAACGGTCCGAGTGGTTGCGCGGCATCCGCCAGCTGGGCGACGAGGCTGCCCAGATCGACGCCCGTCGCGACGCCCTCGCCAGCCTGTTGGTCGATCTGGAGCGCGATGATCAGGAGGTGCTCGTCTGTCACCATCTCGACCGGATGACCGCGGAATCCATCGCCGATCTGACCCGCATTCCGATCGAGTCGGTTCGCCGAAGGCTCGCCATCTTCGCCGAGCGCGTCGGAGCGGAGCTGCCGGAGGACGAGGACAATCCCTTCGCCTTTGATCCACAGGCGAGCCCGGAGGGTCCGAGCGAGCTGGAGCTGGACCGCATTCTGGCCGGCGAGGCCAGCAGCCCGGAGGGCGAGGAGATCCGCTCGCGCATCCAATCGCTCGAAGCAGAACGCGACCGGATGCGCAGCGACGCCTGGCTGGCAGAAGAGAGCAAGGCCCTGCGGGAGCTGCTCGGGCGCACCCCGCCAAGCGGTTTCTGGGAGAGGATGCGTCGCAAGACCATCTGGGCCCCGGCCATTGCCGCCGCGCTGGCGGTCGGCCTGGTCTTTCTGGCCATGTGGGCTGAGCCCGGACCAGCCGCGGGCAAGAATCTCGCCTGGCGCCTGGACGTCTTCCGCGTCCAAGGAGTGGAGTGGAAGGAGTTGCTGGACGGCACCGTCTTCCGTCCTGATGACCGACTGGTCTTCAAGGTCGACTGCAAGGAGCCCAGGATTGTCTTTCTCGGAGTGCTACCCGAGACAGGGGAAGCCCGGGTTCCCTCGCGGGCCGGGCCGGTGTCGTGGCCGGTCGTCGCTGGGAGCGCCATCCCCCTGCCGGTCTACATGGACGGCCGAGACATCAAAGAGGATCGGCTGCGCTTCTTTGCCTTCTTCTGCACCGAGACGCCAGAGCCCAACGAGATGCTGGGCCTGATGGAGCAAGCCTATCCTCTGAGCAGCCGGGGAACGCGGGACTTGTCTGTCGCGCGTCTCCAGGAAACCGAGCAATGCTTGATTCTCTCCCGCCTGGTCCACAAGGAGCCCGGGAATCGACCCGGCGCGTCTCCGGCCGAGTAGCCGACGCCTCCGGAGATCGGCATCAGGGAGCGTTGAAGTCGCCGTTCAGCACGACCCGGCCCTGATCGCTGTGGGTGGTCCAGGGCGTGACCAGGAGCCTGTCGCCCGAGCCCATGCCTGGAAAGGCGCTGATGTCGAAGGCCGGCGCGAACAGAGGCGCCTGCTCCAGGGCGAGCCCGGTGAGCCGACAGACGAGCTCAGGCAGCCATGCGCGGCTCGCCAGGTCGGCGAGGAAGTCGCGCGCAGCTTCATCCGCCACCTGGCCGTCGACCGTCAGGCCCAGCTCCAGCTCGATCTGCACGCCCTCCAGGTCCGGCTGGAACTCGACCTGGACCCCCTGGGCGTCCTCGACCACGCTTCCGGGCACTGCGATGCTCGCGAAGCCGCTGAACGCATATCTCTGTCCGGCACGGTCGAATCCGCCCTCGAGCCAGAGATCGCCCAGCCCGGCAAGGAGCACGGGCTCGGACTGCGGAGGGCAGTCGTCGACCATCAGCAGCGGCAGCCAGGGCAGCAGTTGCAGGCTCAAGCCGCTCACGTCCGAGAAGCCATCCTCCGCCATGGATGCGAAGTCGCCCTCGTCGAGCTCCAGGTCGAAGGCGCCGGAGCGCCAGGCCGCGAACATGGCCATGTTGAGCAGATCCAGCGCCGGCGCGATCTGGACCGCCTTGCCGTCGGTTCGCGGCGGCCGGAACAGGCCGGCCTCGGGATCCTGCTGGCAGCCGTCCACCAGCGCCAGACCCAGCAAGTCGTCATCGCAGTGAGCGAGGACATCCTCGCTCGTCTCACCATCGAAAAGGCCGCCGAGCACCATCCGCCCGCCCTGTTCTTCCCGGAATCGGAGGTCGTCGTATGCCGTGCTCAGATGCACGCTCGCGAGCGGCGGCGACGTCTCGTCGCCGAACGGATCGCTCAAGTCTACATCCATATCCAGCACGAAGGAGCCCAGCATGTGCTCGAAGAAGGGGATCACGAAACAGACGGGGTTGTCCGGCTCCGAGCACGACAACAGCAGCTCGATCACCGGTTCGATGACCGGGACGATCAGATCGATGAGCGGATCGATCAAGGAGTCGGCCAGGTCCTGGAGGAAATCGAACTGCAGCGTATAGGTGCCCAGGTCCAGGATCTCGTAGCCCACGACCGTGACCACACCCAGCTCCACGTCGAAGCCTTGCAGCACGCTCATGTCCACGGCCCCCGCGCCCATCTCCAGGTCGAGCTGATCCAGGATCACCTCCGGCATGTCGCTCGAGTCGAGAAAGATCGCCCAGCGGGCATCCACGTCCAGGGTGTCGAACGACAACCCCACCAGCAGCGGGGTGGAGATGGTGGTCACGCTCTCGAGCACCGGCCGCGGGTCCGGGACACAGGAGGCGATGTACTCGTCGAGACAGCGGCCACCGTCACAGATCGCCGCGGCCAGCCCGCACAGCACGGCATTATAGCCCGGTGTGATGAGATCGAGCGTGACGCCGAAGACCAGACGGCCCGTCAAGCCCAGATTGGCGTTGAGCCCTGCGTGATCGCCGTAGCTTTCGTAGTGGGCGTCGACCGCCACCCCGCCGTCGTAGCCGGACATGTCGCGCACCTTGCCCAGCCCGACGCCGATCTCGCTGAAGGCCAGCTCCAGCTCGAAGTCGCCGGTGAACTCCACCACCAGCTCCACGCCGCCGATGTCGATCGCCGTGACCTGGGGCTGGAAGAGGGGGAAGGTCCGCTCGAAGGTCGGCGGCATGGAGGTGAAGTCCGCGTTGTTGAGCGCCAGTTCGAGCAGCGAGGCCAGATCGACGAGCGGATCGCAGGCATAGACCTCGGACACGTCGAAGCCGCAGGGGTCGAAAGCCGGTGGCTGCCCCCGGTCCAGGGCTTCCTCGGACAGCAGGGCGTGCAGCCGCGAGCCGAGCCGCTGCCTTCCTTCCAGGTCCTGCTCGTAGCCGAAGAAGTCCGGCGCGTAGTGGAAGCCGCGCGTGACCACGGTCGTGTTGCCCGCCAGATCCGAGGCCTGTACAGCCAGCAAGTTCACGCCCGGCTCGACCGGCACGATCGCGGTAAAGCTTCCATTGGCCTGGACTGCGAGCTCGATCTCGCCCAGGCCCGGGGAGCGGAGGACGACCCGATCCAGCCCGCTGACGTCATCCGAGACGTGGCCCTGTACCGAGATCTCGTCCTCCGGTGTGTCCTTGAGGATCGTGTCGCCGCGCTCCGGAAAATCGATCTCGATGCCCGGCCCGGCCGCGTCTACGCGCAGGGTCTCTTCGTCGGTCAGCCCATAGGGCGCATCCAGGGTCACCTTCCAGGTGAACTCGCCCGCGGCGTCCAGCCGGTAGAGGTCGTCTCCCAGCCTCGGCACCTGCGCCTCGTCTGGCAGATCCCAGCTCGCGCCGATGTCTGGAAGCTGCTCGCCCGAGGCATCGAGGACCACGTAGGTCACCGAGACCGTCTGGCCCAGCGCGTAGTAGGCCTGCTCTGGGTCCACCACGATCTCGACCGATGCGGGCAGGCCGCCGACGGTCAGGGTCAGGGTGTCGCTGATCTCGCTCCAGGGCGCCTCCAGGGTGACGGTCCAGCTGGGTTCCCCGAAGCCGAGCTCGAAGCGCAGATCCCCCAGCGGCGCGGCCAGGCTCTCGGGCGGATTCTGCCACGTGGCGCCGATGCCGTCGACCACATAGCCATCCGCGTCGAGCACCACGTACCCGAGCTGGACCACCGCCCCCTCGGTGTAGCTCGCCTGCTGCGGAGAGACGGTGATGCGCACCTCGACCGGCTCGCGCACCACCGGGTTGAAGGTGGTGTCGCCGCAGCCGGCCCAACACCACGCCAGCGCGCTGACGAGGAACCCACACACGATGCGATGCCTTCTCTTCATGGCTCCATCCTCCACAAAAGCGGAGGCCCGCTACGAGCAGGCGGATCTCCGTCGCCTCAGCCAAGCATAGACGAAAAGCAGTCCTGCGAGCACCCATGGCGAAGCGCCCGAGGGGAGCGCAGCGCAGCCGCAGCCGCCAGACACGCTGCCCTCGTCGCAGGCCGGGTCCGCATCGTGATCGCAGCGATCGGCTTGCTCGTCGCAGCTGTCGATCGTGCACTCATCTCCATCGTCGCAGGGATCGCTGCCCGCCTGGCAGCCCCGGGTCGGGTCGCATCTTTCCTGCCCGTCACAGAACGAGCCATTGTCGCAGAGCGGATCCTCGGGCACACTATCACAGCTACCATCCTGGCAGCGATCCGCCGTGCAGTCCACACCGTCGCTGCAGTCCGCGTCGCTCAGGCACTCCGCGCAGGCATTGGCCTCTTCGTCGCACAGCAGCCCTTCCGCCTGACAGGGGTTCCCGCTCGAGACGCAGCCGGATGCGAAATCGCAGCCTTCCGCGCCATTGCAGAACAGGCCATCGTCCGGACAGGCACCGTCGTCGGGCGTGCTCGTACACCGCCCCTGGTCGCAGACATCGACCGTGCAGCCCACGCCGTCATCACAGTCCGCATCACCCTGGCACGCCACACAGGCATCCGCCTCCTCGTCGCAGACCAAGCCCTCGGCCGCGCACGGATCGCCGCTGGACACACAGCCCGTGCCGATCTCGCAGGTCTCCTCCCCGGTGCAGAACAGATCGTCGTCGCACGAGTCCGAGTCTGGCGAGTTCGTGCAGATCCCGTGATCGCAGACGTCGATCGTACAGCCCAGCCCGTCGTCGCAGTCGGCATCGTCCACACAGCCCGAGCAGCTGTCGGTCTGCTCGTCGCAGACCTGATCCGGGCAGGGCGGCTCGCCGGCCAGGCATCCCTGCAGCGCGTCGCAAGCCTCCGGTCCATTACAGAACAGCCCGTCGTCGCACAGGTCATCGTCCGGCGTGGAAGAGCAGGTGCCGTCGCCCTCGTCACACTCATCGATCGTGCAATCCACCCCGTCGTTGCAATCCGCATCCGACATGCAGCCCCGGCAGACATCCGAGCCCTCGTCGCAGATCTGGCCCGGGCAGGGATCATCACCCGCAAGGCAGCCCCGCTGGGCGTCGCAGGTCTCCTCGCCGTCGCAGAACAGCCCGTTCGAGCACAGGGCGTCGTCCGGCACATGGGCGCAGCTCTGCATGCCCTCGTCGCAGCTGTCCTGGGTGCAGCCGACCCTGTCGTCGCAGGGATCGACGCCCGCCTGGCAGCCATGGCCCGGCGCGCAGCGCTCCCGCCCATCGCAGAACAGGCCATTGCTGCACAGCGCGTCGTCGGGCTCGTGCCGGCAACGGCCGGCCGACTCGATGCAGTCGTCGGCCGTACAGGCCACCCCGTCGTCGCATTCCGCGTCCTGGCTGCAGCTCTGCCCGCCGATGACCACCCAGACGCTTCCGGTGTCATCGCCGGCCGCGCCGGCCGACCGGGCGCCCATGAAGAGGTCTGCGGTTCCGTCTCCGTTCAGATCGCCGGTGGCCAGGGCGCCGTGCTCACCGAGTGCATCGCGGCTGCTCCCGTCGTATCGCGCACTGTACGAGGCCGCATCGGACAGCGGCATCACATGACCGGTCGTACCTCCCAGATCGTCGATCAGCGCTGACGACACGACCCAGATGCTTCCGGACGCATAACCGTTGTTCTGCGCCTGGCTGTTGCTCAGGACGAGATCGCCGAGGCCGTCGCCATCGAGATCATCGATGGCCAGCGCCGTGTTCTCCTCCCCGGTCCCGTCGTAGCGAATGTTGTAGCTGGCCGGGTCCGCCAGCGACCAGGTCGAGCCCGGGCCCGCGCCGACGTCGTCGATTCGCGTCGAGAGCAGCACCCAGGTCCTGCCCATGCCGCCGAGGACCAGGTCCCCGGCGCCGTCACCATCCACATCCCCCGTGGCCATCAGGCCCTGCAGGCCGAGCGCGCGACCGGCTGCATCCCCTTCGAGGCGGAGGTTGTAGCTGGCCGGATCGGCGAGCGGCATCGCGCCCGAGGCTCCGGATATCGACGTGGAGAAGATGACGTACACCCGTCCCGAGCGCCGGCCGGCCGGGGTCGCATCCGGTGCCGCGAGGACCAGGTCGCCGAACCCGTCCCCGTTCACGTCTCCGATCTCCATTGCCCCGTACATGGCCAGCCGGTCCGATTCCGCTTCGCCATCGAAACGAACGCTGTAGTTGCCTCCATAGTCGAGCGTACGGTTGTTCCCGGTGCCGGTCTCGGCTGCGACGAGCGCAGACAGGATCACGTATGCGCTACCCGAGTTCTGGCCTCCGTACTCCGCCCTCGGCGCTGCGAGCACCAGATCTCCGAGGCCGTCTCCGTTCACGTCACCGATGCACGAGCGCCCGTACAGCAGACCGCCATCCCCATAGCGCACCTTGTAGCTGGCGATGTCGCCGAGGGGCCACACCTCGCCCGTGCCGAAGACACCGTCGAGCAGAGTCGACAGGATGACCCACACACCGCCGTAGCCTCCTCGCAGGGAGCCGATCACCAGATCGCCGGCCGAGTCTCCGTTGACGTCGCCGGTGCTCATCGCGCCCGCGTAACCCAGATTGTCTCCGGTCTCGCCGTCGAAGCGGACGTTGTAGCTCGCCGGGTCAGCCAGCGAAAGGACGTTGCCCGTCCCGGCCTGGGCCGCGAAGATCCGGGAGAAGATCACCCAGACGCTGCCGCTGTCGTCACCGTTGTGATCGGACTCCGCGCTGCCCACGACGAGATCCCCGTGACCGTCGCCGTTCACGTCGGCGATGGCCAGCAATCCGCCCGCGCTCAAGGTGCTGACCTCAATCAAGCCATCGCAGCCGAGCCGGTCTCCGGCTGCCGCCCCGTCGATCCGCACATGGAAGCTCGCCGCGTCAGCCAGAGAGCGCTCCCCGGCGCCGGGATCGGGATCGCCGAAAACCACGAAGAGGCTGCCTGACTCCTGGCCGTTGTAGGCCGAATTGCAGGCGGCGACAACCAGGTCCTGGCAGCCGTCCTCGTTCAAGTCCCCGACCGCGATCCCGCCGCCGTGAGACAGATAGGACACCGGGAAGTCGCCGTCCAGCCGGGCGTCCCAGCCGGACGGATCCCGGATTTCGAAAGCGTCCCCCTGCATGTCCTCGATGCTCGTCGACAGCACCACCCAGGCGCTGCCCGCATCGAGCCCATTCGCATCCGAGCTGGCCGCGCCCAGAACCAGATCCCCGCACGCATCTCCGTCGAGATCTCCGATGCCCAGCACCTCTCCGAACTCGTAGAACATACCGCCCCGGTAATACGCACTGTAGGCACCAGAGTCGAGCAGATCCAGTTCGTTGCCGGTGCCGGTCAGAGTGCCCAGAAGCGCCGAGCGCAGCACCCAGACATTGCCCCTCCAGCCCGACGAGACGTCCTCTGCGCCAAGCACGACGTCTCCCACCGCGTCTCCATCCACATCCCCGATCTCGCAGGCCGTGAAGTACTGCCCGGCAAAGGCCTGGCAGAGCATGGAATAACTAGCGGGATCGGCGAGCGACAGGGCGCTGCCGGATGATGCGCCCGCGATCAGGCTCGAGTCGATAAGCCAGGCGCTGCTCGTCAGGTGCGAGCCCAGCAAGAGATCGGCGTGTCCGTCCCCGTCCACGTCGCCGGCAGCCAGCATGTGGCCGGTGGTGAGGCGCGCACCTGCCGGGCCGTCGATGCGCAGATCGTAGCTCGCGCTATCGGTCAGCGGCCAGGCGTTGCCGCTTCCAGACGCGGAGGCCAGGCGCGTCGAGGAGATCACCCAGGCGCAGCCCGCGTTCTCCCCGCCGAAATCGGCGAGCGTCGAGCTCAGCACGAGATCCGTCTCGCCGTCCCGGTTCAGATCCTCGATCAGCACGGGCCTCCCCGTGCTGAAGCCGTCGGTCTCGAATCGGATCGTGTAGCTGCCGGGATCGGAAAGCGGCCACATGTTGCCCGTGCCGCTCGCGCCTGCGAGCAGCGATGAAGAAATCATCCAGGCTCGACCGGTGGACGAGACGATGACCAGATCGCATTCTCCATCGCCGTCCACATCTCCTGCGGCCTGGCCCTCGGTTTCGCCGAGGCGTCCGCCATCGATGTCGAAGCGGATAATGTATGCGGTCGGGTCGTCGAGCCCCTGGGTATGGCCGGGACCGAGGGCCGCGATCAGAGAAGAGGATATCGCATACAGGCTCGATTCGCTCCGGAGCAAGAGATCGTCCGAGCCGTCGCGGTCGAAGTCGCCGAAGGCCATCGCGCCCGCCCCGTCGTACCGGACCCGGAAGCTCGCCGGATCGTCGAGCGGCAGCACGTGGCCGCCACCGGAGAGCCCGGCGAGCTGAGCGCTCGAGACGACCCAGACCGAGCCCGAGTCCGGGGCGAGCAGCAGATCGCCCCAACCATCTCCGTCCACGTCGCCGATGGCCACCTTGTCGCCAGAGCCCGGAAGCATGACGTCGTAGCTCGCCGCATCCGCGAGGCTGCGCACCCCCAGCCCGAAACCCGGACCGCCGAAGAGCACGAAGGTGGCCGGCTGATGCACGCCGGCGTACTCGACCTCGGCGGCGCAGAGCGCGAGATCGGGCCAGCCGTCCGCGTTCACGTCGCCGACGGCCATGCTGCTCGACAGGCCCCGCAGGAAGCACGCGCCGTCGAAGCGCATGTCATAGCTGGCCGGATCATCGAGCGCAAACACCGTCCCCTTGGTCGATCCGCCCCTGTCGCCCGTCCAGCCCGCCAGCAGCAGCCCCGCACAGGCGAACAATGCCAGGCCTGGGTTCCTCATCCGGAATCCTTCCATCAGTCCCCCGCGTACTCGCCACGCTCGCGGAGCCGGGCCTTCTCCTGCTCGCCGAGCTTCTTGAAGTCCACCTTGCCCACCAGGGTCTTGGGCAGCTCGCTGCGAAACTCGATCTCTCGGGGGCAGCTCCACTTGATCAGATGCTCGCGGCAATGTGCGATCAGCGCCTTCTCCATGTCGGGACCCGCCTGCGAAGCGCCGGTCAGCACCACGAAGGCCTTGACCCGCTCGACCTGGGCCCGATCGGGCACGCCGATCACGCAGGCCTGTTCGACCGCCGGGTGATCGAGAAGCACCGCCTCGACCTGGCTGGGGTAGACGTTCATGCCCGAGGACTTGATCATGCGCTTGATGCGCAGCTTGAAGTAGAAGAAGCCGTCGGAGTCCATGCTGGCGACATCGCCGGTGTGCAGCCATATCCGGCCGTCCTCGTGCTCTCGCAGGGTCGCGGCGGTCTCCTTGGGCTGATCCAGGTAGCCCGTCATGACCGCCGGGCCGCTGATGCAGATCTCGCCCTCCTCGCCCGGCGGCAGCTCGGCCGTGCCGCCGATCTCGACCACCTTGGCCAGCATGTCAGGAAAGGGGATGCCGATGCTGCCCTCGCGGTACTCGCCGAGCGGCATGCACATGATGGCCGTGACCGCCTCGGTGAGCCCGAAGCCCTCGAGCAGCTTCAGCTCGCCGCCGCCGCCGCGCACGATCGACTCGAACTTCTCCTTGACCACCCGCGGCAGGTGATCGGCCCCGCAGAAAGCGCCCCGCAGGCAGCTCAGGTCGGTCTTCAGAAAGACCGGATCCCGGGTGAGCGCATCGTAGAGCGTGGGCACGCCCACCATCACCGACGGACGCTTCTTGCGGATCAGCTTGGCCACGAGCTCCGGCGTGAACTGGGGCACCAGGATGGACTTGCCGCCGCCCATGAAGACCGCGTTGACGCATACGCCCAGGCCAAAGCCGTGGAAGATCGGCAGGATGGCGAGCATGGAGTCCGCCCCGCCCATCTTGCCCCACTCGGCCGCCTGCATGCCCTCGGAGATGAAGTTCATGTTCGACAGCATGATCCCCTTGGGCACACCCGTGGTCCCGCCGCTGTAGAGTATGGCCGCCAGATCGTCGCAGCCCACCTCGACGGGCTCGACATCCGGATGGCTCGCCCGCATGAGCTGCTGCCACCAGCGCACCTTGGGGTCGGGCGGCACGGGCTTGATCTTGCGCCCCTTGGTGAGCCAGAAGCCCAGGCGGACCGGGAAGCGCAGGTAGTCCGAGATGCGGGTCAGCAGCAAGGTCTCGAGCGGACAGTCGCTGTCGAATGCCACCGCCTCGGCAAAGGCCGGGTAGAAGGCATCCAGGGTCAGGGCGAAGCGGCTGCGGGCGGTCTTGAGGTAGAAGGCGATCTCACGCGGCGGCGAGAGCGGATGGATCATGGAGCAGACCGCACCCAGCTTGTTTGCCGCATAGAAGGCGATGACACCCTGGGGGCTGGTGGGCATGGAGATGGTGATGCGATCGCCGCACCCCAGGCCAAGCGAAGCCAGAGCTCGGCTGCACTGGTCTATCTCGGCAGCGAACTGCCGGTAGGTCGCAGTGGTGCCGAAGAAGTCCCAGGCCTCGGCCTCGGGATTCTTCCGGACCGTCCGCATCAGGGCCCGGTAGAGGCTGACGCGCGGATAGTCGATCGACTCGGGCACCTCTCCGTAGTACTTGAGCCAGGGCTTGCTTTCGTACATGCCCCCTCCGCCTCGACTTCGAGCGCCCTAGAGGCGATCCCAGCCCACGCGCACGTAGAACTGCTCGAAGCGGTCCGAGGTCTCTCCGAGAGCTTTCTCGTCGAAGAAAAACTGGATCTGCTCATAGCCGGCGCTCAGGTCCATCTCCCCGAAGAGCAGCCAGGTCAGCCCGCCACCGAAGCGCACGCCCCAGCCGTTCCCGGCCAGCCGGTCCGAGGGCCAGACATCGAAGACCGCCCCCACAGAAGCGAAGAGCCGCAAGCTGGGCAGCAAGCTCAAGTGCAGATCCGAGCAGCCATAGGTGTAAGAGTAAGCCGCGCTGAGGGCAGCCGGCTCGGCCTCGGTATCCAGGCTGCTCGTCAGCTCTCCGTAGCCGAAGCGCAATAGCAGGGTGGGCTCGAGCAGGACGCGCATGAAGCCCAGCCGATAGACCAGCTCGGCGCGCCACTCCCATTGCTTGCCGTCGACGAGCTCTTGGGTGCCGCGCTCGGACGAGTACTTGAGACCGAAGCCGTGATTGAACAGACCGGCTGCACCGAAGTCGCGCAGCACCGGCACGTCGAGCACGGAGCCGAGGAAGACCAGGCCCTCGATCCGCAGGCCTGGAAAGGCGCTGGCCTCGTAGCGCGGGCTCAGGCCTCCGCGGGCATTGAGGCTCAGCCCGACGGTGAGCGCAATCTGCGGCACGCTGCCCGGACCCAGCTCGATCCCGGCCGCGGGTTCGCCGGCCCTGGCTTGCAGCTCCGGCCGCTTCGTTGCACGCGCCTTCGCGCGCTTCCTTGCAGCAGTGCTGCGTCCCTCACGAGTCTTGCGGGCCGTAGCCGCACCGTCCTCGTCCACCTTCTCCTCGGGATAGAAGCGCTCTAGCTCCTTGCTCTCATCGGGCTGCTTTGGAGACTTGGCCCCATCCAGCAGGGCCTGCCACTCCTTCTCCTGCTCGCTCAGCGCTCGGGCCGGCTCCTCGGTCGGGGTCAGATCCAGATCCCCGTCCGTGATCTCGACAGTCGCTGCTTTCGCCTTCTCGGGCTCCGTCTTCTTTGTCTGCGCCTCGCCCGCTTTCCCGGTCCCGTCGAGCGTCACCGGGGCCAGGGTGAGCTTCTCCCGCTCCCCCGATGCCTTGTCCGTCACGGCTCCTTCCAGCGATGGGGGGGCGAGCGGTACGAGCGGCAGGTCGTCTTCCCGGGGCGGGCCCGGCTTCGGATCCTTCTGGCCTGGCGAGACCAGCGGGACCAGGCCCGGGTCGGGCTCACCCGGAGCGGGAAGCGCGGCCACGACCTGCTCGGCCAGCCTCTCGACGGTCTTCGGCGGCAGGACTGGTTTGGGTGTCCGGAAGGCCTTCTTGAGCAGGACCTCGCCGTCCGGGCCCAGCAAGTAGAACGAGATCACGTACCTGCCCTTGCGCGCGGCAGAGCAGGTGACCACCCCGGAGAGCTGGTGCCTGGTCGCGATCTGGCGGATCGAGTCCGGGGAGAGCGCCTTGCGATCCAGGCCCAGCTTCTGGGCCTTGAGCAGATAGGCCCGGTAGGCCATCACGGGAGCGCCCCCCTCCTGCAGCGCGCGCCGAAGCGCCTGCGCCGCCAGGCGTCCCATGGACGTGCCGGTCTTGTCCCGACAGTCGGTGACCACCACCTCCCCGGCCGCCCTTGCGTGCGGATGGAGCGCGGCCAGCATGGCCAGCGACAAAAAGTAGGCGATCGGTGCACAGGCCCGCACGGATGAGAACTCCCGGAAACCATTTCTATCCCATCCGGGCTCGATTGACAATCGGCTTGAGGTATTGCTATGAACGGCTTGTAGAAGCATAGACTTGCCAGGCTTGTCGGCAAGGGGGGCGCGAATGGCGAGTGCGGGTGAGAACGAATCCGATCTCCTCACCAGGCTGGAGGAGCTCGAGGAGTTCGTCCGCGGCGTCGTGGAGCAGACCGCGGACATCATCGTGATCCACCAGCAGGGCCGTATCGTCTACGCGAACCAGCGGGCCGCGGACACGCTCGGCATCCCGCTCGATCAGCTCATCGACCAGCCGGCCGACGCCTTCGTCCATCCCGAGGACCGGGAGATGGTCACCGCGCGAATGCGCCGGTCTCCCAGCTCGCCCGACGACATGCCGGTCCTGGTGGAACGCTACGTCCGCTCCGATGGCGCCACACTCTACGGCGAGGTCACGGGGCGCGGTGTGCGATACAAGGGCCAGCCAGCTGGCCTGGTCATCGTTCGCGACATCACCGCGCGGCTGCAGGCCGAGGAGCGCGACCGGCGCGCCAAGAGGCTCGAGAGCCTGGCCCAGCTCGCCGGCAGCGTGGCCCACGACTTCAACAACCTCCTGCTGGGCGTGCTGGGCAACGTCGGGCTGGCCCTGGACGAGGTCGAGCACGACTCCCCCGTGCGGGCCCGCCTCGAGAACATCGAGAAGGCCGCCCTGAGCGCCTCCGAGCTCACCCGCCAGCTGATCGCATACTCGGGCGGCGGCGAGCTGGATCGGCAGCGATTCGATCTGGCCGGGCTCGTCCGGGAGACCGTCGAGCTCGTCAAGATCTCCACCCCCGACGCGCTTCGCGTCGACCTCGCCCTGGAGGAGGGGATCGAGGTGATCGCCGATCGGACCCAGATACTCCAGGTCCTGATGAACCTGCTGCTGAACGCGGCCGAGGCGCTCAGGGATACGACCGGACGGGTCGAGATCCGCACGCGCCGTATCCTGGCGGACCGGAAGATGCTCGGCTCCAACTACCTCGAGGACGAACTGCCCGAGGGCCCCTATGTCCTGCTGGAGGTCATCGACGACGGTGAGGGCATGGACGGCCGGACCCAGGCCATGATCTTCGAGCCCTTTTTCTCCACCAAGCCCGAGGGACGCGGCCTGGGTCTGTCGGCGGTGCTCGGCATCATCCGCAGCCACGGCGGCGGCATCCAGCTCGATAGCCAGCCCGGCAGGGGAACCGCCTTTCGCCTGCTGCTGCCCGAGGGAGCCGCAGAGGAGGAGGAGGAGGAGGAGGAGGAACGCCGGCCGGCGCCCGCAAAGCACAGAGAGCTGATCCTGGTGGCGGACGACGAGCCCGAGGCCCTGGCGTTCGTGGCGGATGCACTGGAACATGCCGGCTTCGAGACGCTGCGCGCCCGGGATGGACGGGAGGCCCTCGACCTGTTCCACCAGCGTCCAGCCGACTTCAGCGCAGTGGTGCTCGATCTGCTCATGCCCGCCATGGACGGCTGGCAGGTCTGCGAGGCCATCCGGAAGGTCCGACCTGGCATGCCGGTCCTGCTGACCAGTGGATCGTCTACCGCAGCCCCCCTGGGCGGAGGTGGGTTCTTGAGAAAACCCTTCCAGCCAGAGGATCTGATCCGAAGCCTGCGCGCACTGCTGCCCAGGAAGTCCAAGACCGGCTGACCGGGGCCTAGTCGATCCGGGCCGCGGCCTCCTGGTACTCGGCGTCGGCATTGATCCGATAGGGGTCGTGGATCTCCTCGCCGGCCAGCAGGTTGCGCGCCACGAGCAGCCCGCTGTAGATCGCGTGATCCATGTTGTTGTACCGAAACAGCCCGCCCCGGCCGACGGGGTACAGGTTGCCGAGGCCGGCCACGGCGCGGCGCACCCGCTCGAATGGCTCTCGATAGCCGAGCAGGTAGACGGGGTAGGCGTCGCGCTCCCGACGCACCCGTCCCCGAAACACCGATCCGCGCGGGATCAGGCGGGCTGCCTCCAGCTCGTCCGCGGCGAGCTGGATCACGTCCGTATCCGGCCAGTGCCACAGCGCATCCGCTCGGCGGGTGGTCCGGGGCAGGTCTCCCGGCGGAGACCCGAAGGTGAAGTACTCCACCCCCAGAGGCGCCAGGCCCGGTCGGGCGGCCATGTGCGGGCTGAAGTTTCGGTAGTTGACCACCCGTGCCATGCACAGCTCCGGGCTGTGTATGTAGATCCACTGGTCGGCAAAGAGACCGGACGCCTCCACGCACAGATCGACGCAAAGGTGATCCCGAAACAGCAGGCTGCGGCATGCCGAGAGGACATCGGCATCCGGAGCCGGCCGCATGAGCTGGAGGAGCCGTGTGACCGGCAGGCTGCTGATGTAGCGCCCGGCCTCGACCCTCAGCCCGCCCGCGCAAGCGGTCTCGATCCGCCCCTGGCGACGCTCGACGCGGTCGACCTCAACGCCGAAGTAGAAGCGGACACCACGCGCAGCGAGAATCTCCGCCATGCGCTCGTACATGGCGCCCGCGCCGCGGCGGGGGTAGTCGAACTCCTCGGACAGGGTCTTGGGTCGCCGGCCACTTCCCCATCCCAGCGCCCGGCGGAGCAGCTCGACCAGATCCAAGCCCTTGATGCGCTGGGCTGACCACTCCGCGGCGATCAGGCTGCATGGCACGCCCCAGACCTTCTCGGTATAGGCCTCGAAGAAGCGCCTGTAGAGACGCTGGCCGAAACGAGCCCGGACCCACTGCTCGAAGCTCTCGGCCCGAAAGGGATCCTCGTGTGCCTTGGCCCGGATGTAGGACAGCAGCGCTGCGGCCGCCTCGATCGGGCCCATTCGCAGCAGCGCGTCAGCGGCTCGGATCGGGTAGCGGTAGAATCGCTCTCCGTAGAGGATCCGGGTGAGGCGCCGTACCGGCCGGAGCTCGCCTCCGAGCAGGCCGCGCCACAGACCCAGCACCTCCTGGTTGGCGGTGAAGAAGCGATGGGGCCCCACGTCGAAGCGGCTGCCTTCAAAGGCTTCGGTCCTCGCGAGCCCGCCGGCCGAGGCGTTGCGGTCGAGCACCACGACGTCGCACAGGCCTCGTTGCGCGAGCTCCCAGGCTGCTGCCAGGCCCGCAGGCCCGGCGCCCAGGATGCAGATCTCGGCCGAGATGCTCTTGCCCACGGGGCTCTTTTCGCACACCGGGTCGCATCCTGTCATCCTAATATTGTCTATTGTCGACCTCGCAAAAGTCGCTTCGCGACTTCGGCTCGGCGGGGGAGGGACCTTCCCTCCCCCGCCACTTGAAATGAATTCAAGTGGTTCCACTCCCTCTTGGCGGCCGGCGCTTTCCAGCACCGGCCGTTGATGGACTTTTTACGAGTCCATCAATATTCGCCTCACAGCTTCGCGTAGCGCTCGGCCGGAATGTCGGTCAGCCGCTCGAGAAAGGCGCGCAGGTCGGCCGGGAGCGGATCGTCGATGCGCAGCAGCTCGCCGCTCGTCGGGTGAAGGAGGTCGAGCCTGATGGCGTGCAGGAACAATCTCGGCAAGCCGTAAGACTCGCGCAGGAAGTTGTTGATACCGCCCTTGCCGTAGGTCGTATCGCCGAAGATGAAGTGACCGGCCCTGGCGAGATGTCGCCGGATCTGATGCCGGCGGCCCGTGTGGAGCTGGGCGCGCAGCATCGAGCAGTCCAGGCCCCGGCCGATGCACGCGGCGAAGACCCGCTCGAACGAGGTCCGGGCCGGCTTGCGCTGCTTGGCCTGGTCGGTCAGGGGCCGGTCGACCTCCCAGTGCTCGGGGGTGGTCCCCCGGGCCAGGGTCAGGTACTCCTTGCGCGCGCTGGCAGCCTGCAGGGTCTGCTGCAGGCGGCGCGCCCCCTCGCTCGAGAAGGCGAAGACCATGATGCCCGAGGCGGCGCGATCCAGCCGATGCACCGGGTAGATCCACTGGCCGTCGAGCTGATCGCGAAGCTGCTGCAGGAAAAAGACCCTGTCGCTCGAGCTGCTGCTGCGGTGGACCAGCAGGCCGCCCGGCTTGGATGCCGCCACCAGATCCTCGTCTCGGTAGAGGATTCTGTGCTCGCCGCCCATCACTCGGCCCGAAGCGCCTCGCTCAGCAGGGGTCGCAGCCGTTCCGGTTGCCGGCGCCGGATCTGCCTCAGAAAGCTCGCGGTCATACGCTCTGCGAGCTCGGGATACTGGTCGGCCGATCCGCAATCCACCGATCCGCCGGCGATCATGTCATGTCCGCCGCCGGCGCCCAGCTTGCCGATCATCCGCTGGATGACGCGGTCGGCCCGGGCGCACGCGCGGTTGGTGCGGATGGACATGACCATCTGACGCCCGTGCAGCCCGGAGACCAGACACCAGCTGATGCGCTCCATTGCGGCCAGCAGGTCGGCCAGCTCGGCCACCAGCTCGGCAGCATCCACGCCCCCCATATGGCAGACACAGGTGTTGCGCCCGACCTGGACGCGCTGCATGGCCCTGGCGATGGTGCGAAAGTAGGATCGCGATCGGACCGGATGCCGGATCCGACCCAGGACACCCAGCCGCACGTGCGGGAAGATCCGCTGGTAGGCCTCGCGATCGGCCCGGGTCGCCTCGCGCTTGAGATCCTGGGTTTCGCTGAGAATGGCATAGGCCGCGGCCGTGGCCAGATCGGGATCCGGTACGAGCCCGGCCGCCTCGTGGTAGCCGAGCAGCAAGGTGGTGCAACAGCCGACCTCGCTGCGCACATCTACGAAGTCCGCCGCCACGGCGCGGGAGGGGTGGTGGTCGATGACCACGTGACTGCGAAGCCGCTCGGCCGGAAAGGAGTTATTGCCCGTGCCAGGCTGGGTGTCGACCAGGGCGTAGCGGTCCGTGTTCAGGTAGCGGATTCGCCTTGCGCCGATATGGCGCAGCGGAATGCCGAGCGCCTTGACCATGGTCCGGTTCTCGGCACGACCGAGCCTGCCGCCGTATACCAGGCTAGCGCGCTTGCCGAGCGACTCGGCTATCTTGGCGAGCAACCAGCCAGCCGTGATGGCGTCGGGGTCCGGGTTGTCGTGCAGGAAGACGAGCAGCCGGCGCGCGGGGGAGATCGCCGCCTTGAGGCCCTGTATGTCGGCTCGTGCAAGCTGCTCCACGCCTCGCTCCATCCACGGAAGAATCTAACCGTGAAGCCCCGCAAAGGCAAACACGGGCAGCGCCCTTGCCCTTCGAGACCGCTGTGCTAGGCTGCGCGTATCGAGATCAGGGAGGTGCGCCGTGAATGCGCTCGCGAGGATCGTCTCCAGGATCAACTTCTTCGCCCCCGTCCTGCGACCGCGCCTGCTGACCTTGCTCATGGGTCGGCTGGTGCCCTTCGTGGGTACGGCCGGGGTGCGCATCGAGCAGATGGACAGCGAGCGCGTCGTGGCCAGCCTTAAGAACCGACGGCGGGTGCGCAACCACATCCGCTCTCTGCACGCGGCGGCCATGGCGCTCGCCGCCGAGACCGCCTCCGGCTTCCTGGTGGCCATGAACCTGCCGGAGGACAAGCTCCCGCTGATGAAGTCGCTCCGGGTGGACTTCACCAGGCGAGCAGCCGGCGGCCTTCGCGTGTCGGCCTCCCTCAGCCCAGAGCAGCGCGAGCGCATGCAATCAGAGGAGCGCGGCGAGGTCGACGTGCTCGTGGAGGCCATCGACGACTTGAAGCAAAGCCCGATCCGCTGCCAGATGATCTGGGCCTGGGTGCCCAAGAAGAAGGACTAGGCCTGAAACAAGCGCGTTGCGCTTGCTTCAGGCCTAATACCATCTCAGGGGGCTTTCGCAATGCCCCCTCGCTGCTGGAATACGATTCCAGCAGCTTCACCCCAAAACGACCGCCCTTCGGGCGGCCAGCCCTGAAAACAAACGCGGCGTGGAAACCGCGCTTGTTTTAGGACTAGGCAGCACCAGAGCATGTCAGCTCGGACAGGTGGCCAGCTCTGCCGGCCTGCGCTCCATCCATGTCGAGAGCTTCTCGAGCCGCTCGGGTGAGATCTCGAGCTCCTGCGCCCTGGCCCGATAGATGGCGAAGTCGTGCCCCACGTAGCCCACCCGGCCGTTGGGCTCGAGCGACACGATCCAGACCCAGGCGCCGGCCAGCCGGCCTCCGATCAGCCCCTGGGTGAGCGAGAGGGCCAGGAAGAAGGGGCAAGCGGGCTGGCCTCGCAGGTAGGCCTCGACCAGGTCCACGTAGGCCCGGCCGAATCCCTGCCTGTCGCCGGGTGAGCCCGCCCAGCCGGTCGAGGCGATCTCCCGCGCCCAGGCGAGCGCCGGCGGCCAGCTGAGCCCGGAGCCGAGAACGCGCGACCAGGCCTCGTCGAGCGGCTCGCAGGCGGGCGGCAGCTCCAGATCGCCGCCGTTCCAGAACGAGCTGGGCGGCCCCAGGCGCGCGATGCACCAGTCGCCCACCCCGACAGGTCTGGCCAGCTCCACGAAGCCCCAGTCCTCCGGCAGGTCGGGCTTGAAGCCGTCCGTCCGGCGGGGGAGATTGGTCATGAAGCAGAACATCCGCGCCTCCGCAGCCCGGGCTCGGACCCGGTCATGGTCGAGGATAGCGCCACCGATTGGCGGGCACAACACTTACCCGGGCCGATATTGGCGTATGACGTATAATGATCGCATGCGCTCCACTCGCCTCACCCCTCGCAAGGCCTGGCCCATTCTGGTAGGTATCATCCTGCTCTGGTCCCCACCGGCCAGAGCCAACTTCGGGGTGGCCTGGATCGATCCCATCTTGACCGAGTACCCGCTGCTGAAGAGCTGGATCGGCCGTCGAGAAAAGCTCTGGCGTGCCGCGATCGCGGCCAACCTGGCGAGCTACGCTCTGCTGTTCGTCTGGTGGCTGTTCTCCCCGCTCTCGAGCCGCTTCCCCTTCCTCGAGGATCCCCTCCTGCCCACCGCGCGCTGCCCTTTTTGCTACCTCAAGCAGAGCCTGGGCCTGCACGAGGGCAACGCCCTGGCCGAGCTCATCCAGGAGCACTTCTACGGCCTCTTCGCAGTCACGCTCTTGCTGCTCGGCTGCTGGATGGCCTGGACCTCCTCGCTTGAGAGACGCGAGACGAGCGAGACGAGCGAGACCGAGCACCCGCTGACCGAGCAAGAGCTGGGTCATCGAGCGAAGTCTGATGTATCATAGGCATATGGGCCCACTGTCACTCGACGCGAGAAAGGCCTGGCCGCTCGCCGGCCTGGGGCTCGTCCTGCTGTGGTCCCCGCCCGCGCTGGCGGATATCGCGGTGCCATGGGTCCAGCCCTTGGAGCTCATGCTGCCCAGCCTGCTCGGGATCGTCCTCATCGAGGCGATCGTGCTCCATTACGCGCTCAAGATCGGCTGCTGGTTCCTCCTGGCCTACAAGAAAAACGTTTTCACAAAGAGGGCGCCCCAGCGGCCCTGACGGCCGAAGCCGAACGCGTTTCGTTGTTGGATTTTTTCTTGGCCGGTAATATAGCGCATCTCTCGCCCGGAGGCCGCTTGCACATCGCAATCCTGTCGAACAACCCGCGCAGCGACAGCTGCGCGCGGCTCAAGGCGGCCTGTCAGGTCCGCGGTCACAAGGTGCGCACGCTGGATCCGCTGCACTTCGCGATCTTCATCGACGAGACGGGCCCGGGGCTTCTCTACAAGAACAAGGCGCTGGGCCCGCTCGACGCGGCCATCCCCCGCATCGGCGCCCAGATCACCTTCTACGGCACGGCCGTGGTCCGCCAGCTCGAGCGCATGGGGGTCTTGTGCCTCAACCCCTCGCGCGCCATCGCGTCCTCGCGGGACAAGCTGCGCGCGCTGCAGATCCTGAGCCGGCACGCCATCCCCGTGCCGCCGACCGCGATCGTCAAGAGCTCGGACGCGGTCCTTCCGGCCATCGAGCAGCTCGGCGGCGCGCCGGTGGTCGTCAAGCTGATCGAGGGCACCCAGGGCGTCGGCGTCATGCTGGCCGAGAGCCTCCGGGCGGCCCGCGCCATTCTGGAGACGCTGGAGAGCGCCCACCAGAACGTGCTCATCCAGAGGTTCATCTCCGAGAGCGCCGGCACGGACATCCGGGCCTTTGTCGTCGGCGGGCGGGTCGTGGCGGCCATGCGCCGGGTCGCGGGGGCGGACGAGTTCCGATCCAACTTCCACCGCGGGGCGAGCGTCGAGCCCGTGCAGCTCTGCGCCGAGCACGAGGCGCTCGCCGTGCGCGCCGCGGGCGTGCTCGGGCTGAGGGTCGCGGGCGTGGACCTCGTCGAGAGCACACAGGGCCCGCTGGTCCTGGAGGTCAACTCCTCGCCCGGCCTGGTGGGCATCGAGGGGGCGACGGGCATCGACGTGGGCCAGGCAATCGTCGAGCAGCTCGAGCAGACCATGGACGTTCCGGACATCGACATTCTCCGGCAGATCGTCCTGCAAGACGGATTCGGGATCGTCGAGATCCGCATCCACGAGGGCAGCGCGCTCAACGGCGTACATCTCCAGGACTCCGTCTTCGGCTCGCTGGACGTCAAGGTGCTGAGCATCCAGCGCGAGCGCATGCGCCTGACCCAGCCAGCGCCCGCGACCGAGCTCGCGGCCGGAGACCTGCTCACCTGCTACGGCGCCGCGGAGGACCTCCAGCGACTCGTCCAGGAGCACGGCCGCCAGCGCGTCGTCAGCCCTGCCTGCGCTCGTCGCCGGCCACCCGGCCGTCGACGAGCCGCACCAGGCGGCGGGCGCGCTCCATGACGCGGGGGTCGTGGGTCGAGAAGAGGAAGGTCACCCCTCGCTCGCGGTTGAGCTTCTCCATGATGCCGAGCAGCCGGTCGGCCGTCTCAGAGTCCACATTGGCCGTGGGCTCGTCGGCGAGCACCACGGCCGGATCGGCGGCGATGGCCCGCGCGATGGCCACCCGCTGCTGCTGCCCGCCGGAGAGCTGATCCGGACGCCGGTCCGCGAGCTCGGCCAGACCCACGTCGCGCAAGATGCCCATGACCTTGTCGCGCCGCTTCGCGGCCTGCACGCCCTGCAGGGCCAGGACCATCTCGGCGTTCTCGTAGGCCGTCAGCACGGGGATCAAATTGTAGGCCTGGAACACGAAGCCGATCCGGTCCCGCCGAAGTCCGCTGAGCTCACGGCGGCCGAGCCTGGTCAGATCGCGCCCCTCGAGCCGGATCGCGCCCGAGCTTATCCTGTCCAGCGCGCCGATCAGGTTCAAGGCGGTGGTCTTGCCCGATCCGGACGGCCCGCATACGGCGGTGAACTCGCCCTTCTCGCACACCAGGTCCAGCCCGCGCAGGGCCTCGACCTCCACCGCGCCCTGGCGGTAGACCTTCGTCACTCCTTCGAGCTCGATGATCGTCTCCACATCCCACCTCGCGAGCTAGACCAGCTTGATGCTCTCGACAGGCTGCACGCGGCCGGCCCGGATGGCCGGGAAGAGCCCCGCCAGCACGGTGGCCAGCAGGACGGCCAGCCCGATCATGACCGCGTTCTCCGGATAGATGCCGACCTTGATGATCGACGACATGCCCACACCGGCCACCTCCAGCGTCTCCGAGCCCATCTGGGCCGACATGTCGAGCCCGTGCTCGGCGAGGTAGAAGTAAGGCCAGGCGGTCACCGCCGCGCCCGCGAGCAGGCCCACCATCCCCAGCCAGACGCTCTCCCAGAGCACCGTGCGGAAGAGCTGGCCGGGCGAGTAGCCGATTGCCATCAAGATGCCGAACTCGCGCATGCGCTCCATGACGCTCACGAAGAGCGTGTTGAAGATCCCGGCCGCCACGAGCAGGGCGATGACGATCTCCATGACCCGGGCCCCGCCCACCTTGAGCGCGATGAAGCCCGCGAGCTGGGGCTGGGACTCCTCCCAGCCGAGCGCAGTCGCAGGGCGAGGGAGATCGGGCTCGAGCCTGGCGGCCACGTCCGAGCTGCGGCGCGCGTCGTCCAAGAAGAGCGCCACCTGGGTGGCTTCGTCGGGGCCGTAGCCGACGAGCTTGCGAATGGTGTCGATCGGCAGCAGGCACAGCCCCGCATCCACGCCGGGTGCGCCGCTGCGCACCACGCCGCGCAGCCGCCCCATGCCGCTGGTGATCTCGCCCTGCTTGTCCACCAGCGTGTAGATCACCTTCTTGCCGAGCTCGACCTTGAGGTTGCGGGCCAGGGTCTCGCCGAGCACGATCCCATCATCGTCGGACGACTCGAAGCCGGCTCCCTGGATGCCCTCCAGGAACGAGAGGCTGTCCGGATCCTCGGCCGCCGGGTCGAAGGCGATGAAGGCCGCGCCGTAGCTGCCCTTGGCTGTCCGCAGCATGGTCTCGCCCGACACGCGCACGACAGCCCGGCGCACGTTTGGATCGGAGAGCGCACGCTTCATCAAGCGCTTCGTCTCCTGGATGCTCTTCGCGAGCATCGGGTTGTCCAGGTAGTCTGCGTGCTGGATGGTGACGTGGCCCGCCTGCATCCGGGCGGCCAGGTCGATGGTCTCGGCCCAGTTGCGGTCCTGTATCGCGGTGAAGAGCACGGCCAGCAGCACGCCAAAGGCGATCGAGGACAGGGTCAGCACCGTGCGCCGCCGGTTGCGCCACAGGTTGCGCCAGGCCATCTGCGCCAGCTTGGGTCTCCCGGTCACGGCTTCACCTCCGGCGCTCGGGACTACTGGTGCCGCATGGCCTGAACCGGACGGATCCAGGCCGCCTTGAGGCCCGGATAGAGCACGGCCAGACCCACCATGAGAAGCAGGGTGAGCACGGGCCCGGCCACGGTCTCGGGAGAGTAGCTCCCGAACCAGACGGGTCGCATGGCCACACCCACCACGCTCAGTCCACCGAGCGTACCCACGTCGATGCCGTACTCCGCCAGGTACCAGGCGGCCGGGGTGGCCAGGGCCAGGCCCAAGACGATGGCCACGGCCGCCTGCATGGCGCTCTCGACGAGGATCAGACCGAAGACCCTCCCCGGCCCCACCCCGATGGCCTTGAGCACGCCGAACTCGCGGATGCGCTCGAAGACCGCCATGAGCATGGCGTTGAGGATCAGGATGCCCACCGCGATGTAGACGACGAAGAAGATCACGTAGATGACCGCGCGGGCCGAGTCCAGCATGGAGGCGATGGTGGGCATGAGCTCCCGCCACGACAGCACCTCGAGCGCGACGCCCTGTGCACGGGCCGCGCGCACTCGCCTGGCTGCCTCCTCGAGCGAGATCTCCTCGGAACGGCGGACGATGATCTGGTGGGCGCCCCGCGGAAGCACCATCAGCTCCCGGAAGTCCGCCTCGTTCATGTAGACCGCGCGCCGGTCGGTCAGGTCGGAGATGCCCATGAGCACGCCCCGGACGGTGAAGAGGTCGTTGGCCAGGCTGCCGTCGGCCGCCTGGCTGAGCAGGACGATCTCGGCGCCCGGCCCGACGCCCAGGTTCTTCGCCAGCCGGCGCCCGATCACGACCTCCCGGGCAGCTGCCGGGTCCAGCCAGCGACCGGCCTGCAGCCGCTCGGAGATGCGCGAGACCGCAGCATCGCGGGCGCTGTCGAGGCCCCGGAGCATCACCCCGGCCGAGCTGTGTTCCGCAGCGGCCAGACCACCGGCCAGCAGCCGCGCGCTGGCCGGCAAGCCGATCCGCTCGCATAGCTCGTCGGGACGGTCGATGCACCGGTAGATGGACGGGTCGTCGCGGTAGCCCTGCGCAAAGACCTGCACATCGCCCACCTCCAGGTCCAGCACGTCCCGCTCCATGCCGTCCAGGTAGCCCTCGATCATGCCCGAGTAGAGCACGAGCAGAAAGAGCGCAAAGGTCATGGCCGCGATGGTCACGACAGAGCGGCGCTTGCTGCGCCAGATGTTCCGCCAGGCCATGCCGCAGATGCTCATTGGCCGGGCTCCTCACAGGACCCATCGGGCAGGATCCAGACCCGGTCGATCACCTGGCCCGCCACGTCCCGCGCGCTCACCTCGGCCCGATCGCAGCCCAGATCCACGATCAGGCCGTGGTAGACGCAGGAGTGAAAGCGGGCCTCGGAAGGCCCTGCGTCCGTGCAGTTGGACTCGTCCTCCAACGTGCCGCCGCCACCACCGGTGTCGATGACCAGGTGGCCGTCGAACTCGAAGCGCTCATAGCAGTGCATGTGCCCGTGGAAGTACGCGTGGAAGCCGTTCTCCCAGAGCATGGGCAGCACGAAGGCCCGCATGGCCGAGTCGGGGGGCCCGTACTCGTGATCCTGCCCGTAGCAGGACGAGTCGGCCGGGTAGTGGGCAAAGGCGAAGCGCCACTGAGCCGCGCGGGCCGGCTCGCTCGCGGCCTGCTCGCACATCCAGGCCCACAGAGGCGGATCGATGCCCTCGACCGGCGGGAAGAACAGGTCGTAGTGATCCAGGGTGTTGTCGAAGACCAGGAAGAAGGCGTTGCCGTAGACGAAGCTGTAGCTCGTCTCGGCCTGGGGCACGTCCGGATCCTCGGGAAGGATGTTGTAGTCGCGGTAGTGCACCGCCTCCACGTCCTTGCGGTCGTGGTTGCCGATGGCCGCATAGCGCGGCAGGTGGTGGGCGAGCCTGCGGGCCGGGTCGAAGTAGAGCGACTTGAACTCCTCTCGGTTGCGGCCGTCGCCGACCGTGTCGCCGACCACCAGGGCCAGGCTCGGTTCGGCCGCGAGCAACTGCTCGACGACCTGCTCGTGGACCTCTGGCCGGTCCTGGCAGTCCCCGTAGACCGCGAAGCGCAGCGGCACATCCGGCCCCGGCGCGGAGGCGAAGGTCAGATCCGCCGTGCATCGCGCATCGGTGCACGCCCGGTAGTGGTACAGCTGCCCCTGCTCTAGCCCCTCGACTTCCACCTGGTGCATGGTGCCCGGCTCGGCCTGCACTTCGCCGCCGTAGCTCGCATCCAGCCCGTACTCCACGCGCGTGCTGCCCGCCTCGAGCGTCTCCCAGCCGATGGCCACCGAGCTCGTCGTGGTATGCCCCAGGTATGGCCCTACGTGGAAGGTCCAGTCCGCCTCGCCGCAGGGCACGCGATAGCGCGCCTCTGGCCGGCAGCCCGCGTCCGTTCCCGCGTCGCTTTCCGAACTGCTCGACCCGTTGCACCCGACCGCCAGCCACACGAGCAGGAGGCTCGCGCATGCCTTCCTCAAACCTATCATTGCGGCTCCTCAGTCCTCGGGCTCGAAGCGCCCGTCTGCTCGGCGTCGGTCCAGGCCGCGCTCCAGCCAGCCCACCCGGCCTTCGAAGGCGTCGAAGGCGGGCACGTAGGGCTTGATGTCGATCAGGGGCGAGCCGTCCAGCACGTCCAGGTCGTCGACATCCAGCACACCCCGCGCGATATCGACACCGAGCAGCCTCACGGCGGACAGGCCCAGGGGGTTGGGACGCGCGGGTGCCCGGGTGGCGAACAGCCCCCTCGGCTCCGTGTCCCGGTAAGGCACGATCCGCGGCTCGAAGGGCTTGGCCCGATCGCAGTAATACAGCAACCAGATCCGCTCGAAGCCCTCCAGGTCGGCCAGGGCCTCCCGGAAAGGCGCCTCCAGCTCGACCGTGCCGCGCTGGCCGGCCGCGTAGATCGGCTGGATGGGCGTGTCCTCGTGCTGCGAGAACGGGCTTCGGATCACGCCGATGGGCTGCAAGCGGATGCGGATCGAGACACCTCCGCCAGAACGATATCGCAGATGCAGACGGGACGGAAGTCCGGCAAGATGTGCTAGTGTTGATCTCGGAGGTCTTCGATGAATGCGATGAGATGGAGAGCCGGCCTGTATTGCGTTGCCTTTCTGCAGCTCGGCCTCTTGCTGCCGGCTTGCGGATGGTACGCCAGCGCCTCGAACGACGCCGATGGAGGATTCGAGCCCGATGCAGCCGGCGATGCAGCCGACGACGGGGGCTTCGAGCCCGATGCAGGCGATGGTGCGCTGGAAGATGGCGACCACAGAGACGGGGGCCAGGCCGGCGACTGCGAGCCGCAGCAGGCCCGGGCCGTGGGCTCCTGCGACAGGGATCTACCCGGCGTGAAGTGGGACGGGACCCACTGCGTGCGACTCGGATCGGGCTGTGAGTGCGAGGGGGCCGACTGCCAGGTGCTCTACGCGAGCGTGGAGGCATGCGTGTCCGCCAGGAGGTCCTGCTACGACACGAGCTGCGAGGCGGCTCCGGTCTCCGACGACCCGTGCATCCTCTGCACCCAGACCGTGTACCTGGGCGCCTTCTGGGACGGCCTCGCGTGCCGCGAGCTGTGGGGCTGTAGCTGCTTCGGCGATGGCTGCGGGCGCGCGTTCGACTCCGTCGCCGAGTGCGAGGCCGTGCATGCGGACTGCCCTGCCTCCCTGTGCGCGGCCACCGGAGGCTACTGGTACTTCAATACCATCTGCGGGCCCTGCGGCAGCTACCACTGCGGCCTGCCGCCCGATCTGGAGTGCTGCGGCCAGGGCTGCGACTGCGGCGTGGGGCAGAGCTTCGTGCCGGACCGGGGCTGCCAGCCGGATCCGAGCTGCACCGAGCAGGAGGCATGCCTGGCCACGGGCGGGCACTGGTACCCGGAGCAGGAGTGCATCTGCGGCTTCTTCTGCGGGCTTCCAGGAGACTGCACGGCCTGCCTGGACTCCTGCGACTGCGGCCCGTACCGGAACTTCGACCGCGAGCTGGGCTGTGTGTGGGATGCGAGATGTGGCACGCCCTCTCAGGAGTCCCGCTGCGTCGACACGGGCGGGAACTGGCACACGGACGGTAGCTGTGGCCATTACCTCTGCGGGCTGCCAAATCTCATGGAGCCCTGTGTGGCTCCCGGCTGTGACTGCGGGATCTACGCCAACTTCGATCCACAGACCGGTTGTACCCTCGACGAGAGCTGCATCCTCCGCGAGGCGGGCGAGGACTGCATCGGTTCCGGCTGGACCTCGAGCTGCCGGCCGGGCCTCGTCTGCTGCATATCCTCCGGAATGCCTCCAGCATTCTCGACCTGCATGCAGCCATGCTGCCAGGGCGAGCCGGGCTGCTCGAGCGACGGCTGCATGCCGCCCCCGCCCGGATCGCGTGCCTTGCGACCGAAAACGAGACGGGGACAATGATCTTTGCCAGGAGGTCCCGATGAGCTCGGACGAGAAAAGCGCCGTCGACCGGGCGGGCTATGCGGCGCTCGATGAAAAGATCGAGGTCGAGGCCCGGGGAGAGGAGTCCATCCGGAACGACTTGCTGCTCGTCTTTCCTTTCGAGCACACCTCACGCGAGCCGGAGATCCAGATCCACACCGAGGAGTTCACCGCCCTGTGCCCCTGGTCCGGCTTGCCGGATCTCGGCAGCCTGCGGATCGAGTACGTACCCGACAGGGTCCTGCTCGAGCTCAAGTCGCTCAAGTACTACCTGCTCAGCTTCCGCCAGGTGGGCATCGCCCAGGAGCACGCCGCCTGCCGGATCCTGGACGACCTGCTGCGAGCGATATCGCCCAGGCGCATGACCGTCACCCTGGAGTACAGGGCGCGCGGGGGCATCGTCACCACGGTGACCGTCCGCCATCCAGAGAGCTGAGGAGGATCCCGGTGCCCCTCTACGAGTACGAGGCGCTCGGCAAGACCTGCCCCCTGTGTGCGAACGGCTTCGAGGTCCTGCAGGCCATGGACGATCCACCGCTCGAACGGTGCCCGGAGTGCGGCCAGCCCTGCCGGCGTATCATCTCGGCACCGCGAGCGCACAGCCGGGCCAGCGATCCCCTGTCACCCGCCAACCTGGCAGCCAAGGGATTCACCCAGTACCGCAAGGAGACACCGGGCGTCTACCGCAAGACCGCCGGCCAGGGCCCCGACTACATCAAGCGCTGACCGCGCCATCCGGGTCTTCGGGCTCGACGGGCATCGGCCTCGCGCGCACCGCACGCTGCACGGAGAGCAGGGCGGCCAGATGGCAGGCCGCGGCGAAGAGCAGGAATCCCCAGTTGCGCTGGATGAAGGGGCCCAGCTTGAGCGCGACATCCAGGCCCACCAGCACCAGGCAGCCGAGCAGGTACCAGGCGATGACCCGGGCGGTGCCTTCTTTCAGCCGAGCCCGGCAGAGCAGCGCGAAGCCGGGTCCGAGCAGCCACAGGTGGGTGCAGGGAAAGAGAAGCAGGTTTTCGTTGCAGTGCGTGTCGAGGTGCTCGGTGGCGGTCCAGAACAGCAGCAAGGCGAGCCCGCCGAGCCCGCCCACCAGGCCCCAGCCGAGCAATCCCAGCCCGCACAGCCTCCGAGACCAGCGCTTCGCACCAACCGCCAGAGGCAGGATGAGCCCGGCGCCGAGCACCGAGAAGAAGACGATCATCACAAGCCAGTCCGCTATCGGAACGTAGGTGTGCACGGGCGGCGCCTTGCGCTCGGACAGCACCCGCCTGGCAGAGACCATGGTCCGCCCATCTGGCTCGAGCCGGATCTGATCCAGGTCGGCCACCAGCACCTCGGGCAGGAACTGCTCGTCCCAGCGGGTGATCGGCTTGTCGATCGCCGGCCCCAGCACGAAGAGGATCATGGAGCGCAAGACGGGCAGGCCGTCCAGGCAGGCGGCGGTCCAGTCGCGGTAGGTCCGGCCGGTGGGCTCGGCGTTGCGACCGGTCGACAGGGCCCGGCCCGTGATCTCGTCGAGCAGATCGCGAACCCGCGTGCAGCAGTTGTCCAGGTAGTGCTTGTAGGCATAGTCCCGGTTGGCCGGCTGCGCATTGGTAGCGAGCCTGCGCGCCAGCTCGTGGGCCTGCTCGGGATCGAGATCCAGGTACCGGAGCGTCACGGCCCGGTCCTCCTCCCGGTAGAGCCGGAGCGAGCGGGACAGGCTGGAGCGCGAAAGCCAGAAGGTCAAGCGCCCTCTGGCATAGGTGAGCAGCAAGGCCGGATCGTCGAAGCCAAAGGTCCCGTAGTTGTAGACCAGCGCCCGCCCTCTGTGATCCTCCACCACCAGGGCGATATGCCCGAAGCGGGTAAAGAGACCCTCTCCCGGGCCCACGGTGAGCACGTGGATGCGGATCGGCTTCTGACTGTCGGGTGAGCTCGCTCCGGCCCCGCTCGGCCAAGCCAGCATGGCGATCAGGCACAACCCGGCGGTCCCCACGGCCCTACTCCCCGGGACTCGTTCTCTCATCCTCGTGCGAGATCCCTTCCACATGTTCCCAGCACCGCCAGTGCGGATCCTGAAACTCCGTGGGCACCTGGCTGCGGTGGCTCTCCTCCTTCTGCTCTGAGGAGTAGACGAGCCCGGATCCCATCATGACGCACTCCAGCATCACCGAGCGTCCGCAGCCCTGCGCGCGCCGCAGAACACCCGCCTCTTCTGCTGGCGTCGGCTCCGACAGGCACACCGCGTCCTGGTTGCACTCGAGCAGGTGGCTGGCCATCCGGCGCGACTCGCATTCCAGGGTCTTGCAGCAGCCCGCCGCCATCGCGGCCAGAAAGAAGAGCGAAAACAGCCGCGCTCGTCTCAGGTGCGTCATCCCGACTCCAGTGCCATCGATGCGATCCGGATCAGCTTGCCGGTGTGCGTCTTGATGTATCGGGTCTTGCGGGTCTGGTCCGGCTCGAACTTGTAGAGGCATCCGTACCAGGCGCTCAGCTCCAGGAAGGCCTCCTCATCCTGGATATCGCCGGCCGTGGCCTGGAAGACGTGCCCCTGCTCGAAGTAGATCGTGCCCTTGCTGTCGCCGTGGCGCAAGCTGAGCAGACCGGTCATCCTGCGTCCCGAGATCGCCTTGATCAGCGAAAGGGCCCGGCGGTCCTCCAGGGAGCCCGACAGGAACTTGGCGTCGGTCGACACCACACCCGCCATCGTGCCCTTGGGTGTCGATGGCATCAGGCCAGGGTCGGTCCCAGCGGCCTGCATATCGGCTGACACCGTGCCTTCGGGCGCGACGCTCGCCACGCTTATCGCGGGCTTGACGGGCTGTGACGGGCGCTTCAGCTCCATCTGGATCTTGGCGATCACCACATCCGGCACAAAGGGCTTGGAGAAGAAGTCGACCACGCCCGCGACCAGCGCGCGGTTGACCGACTCGGGGGATGTGTCGCTCGACGTCATGAAGACCGGCACGGGCCGACCCTCGCTCCGGATGTGCTCCAGGAGATCGAACCCGCTGCCGGGGCCGAGATGCATCTCCGTGATCAGCGCCGCCACGGGTTGGGACTCGAGGATTTCCAGGGCCGACGAGCTGTCGCTCACGACCCGGATCCGAAATCCCTGCTTGGCCAGCTTGAGCTCGAGCACAGCTGTGGCCGAGCGATCCGGATCGGCCACCAGGACCACGGGGTTGGGCGTGGGCAGGCCCGTCTCGGCGGCCTGGGCGTCGATGGCCTGTCCCAGCAGGGCCACCAGGCGCGGGTCGAAGAGCTTTCCGCCCAGATCCGCAAGCCGGCGCACGGCATCGTCGGGCCCGACCAGTCCTCCGATGGGATTGGCCGGGTTGGAGATCAGGTCCTCGTAGGCATCCACCAGGGCGATGATCCGCGAGCCGAGTGGGATGGAATCGCCTCGTTGCTTGCTGGGCAGACCCGAGCCGTCATAGCACTCGTAGAGGTGGGTCAAGATCTCCTCTACGGCCGGCGGAAGCTGGACGTTCTCGAGCAGCTTGGCGGTCACCGCGTGGTCGCGCAGGGCCAGCCTGCGCTGCTCCCGGCTGCCGGCGATGCCCGGCAGCGTCAGGTGGACGCCGCCCGGCTTGCCCAGATCGTGCAGGTAGCCCGCTATCTGGACCTGGCCCCGCTCGTCTGCCGAGCGGCCCAGCATGTCGACCAGCGATCTGGCGAGCCCGCACACCCTTGCCGAGTGACCCTGGAAGTGGGTTCGTGGCGTCTCCACGAGCCCGATCAGCACATCGAGCAGCTCGATGAGGCCCGCCTCGGAAAGCAGCGAACCCTCGGCGCTCTCGACAGGCGTAAGCAGCGAGGGGTCTCCCACCTGCGGCTCTATGGGCGTGAGCAGCGAGGGGTCTCCCACCTGCGGCGCGGGCGCCTCCACGTCGATGTCCACCTCCACCTCGCTCGCGCCCTCCCCGGCGTAGTGCCTCGCGATCAGCTCCTCGAGGCGAGCCTTCGCGGCGAGATAGACGAAGACCTTCTGCAAGCCGCTGACGATCCGGAGCTCCTCGATCGCCAGGCTGTTCTGCGGCTCGCAGGTCAGCACGGAGATGGCACTGGTGCTCCGATCGATCGCCAGGGGCAGCAGCAGGTGCTCCTCGGCCATCTTGTGGGGCACGGCCTCGAGCGCCTCTGCGGGGATCTTGAGCCTGGCCAGGCTCTCTTTCCCCAGAAAGCGGACGCGGAGCTGCTTGGCGAGCTGCTCGATCAGGACATCCTCCTCGATGACGCCCAGCGTGAGCAACGACTCGCCGATGCGTTGGCCGGTACCTTCTTGGTGGGCCAGCGCGGAGTCGAGCTGAACCTTGTCGATGAGCCCGGCCTGTATGAGAATCTCTCCGAATCTCAACACTTCACCGCTGCGTCTTCCCCGCACCTCGGCTTGCCATCATAGAACGCTCAAACGAGAAAGGGAAGCAGCGCCTTTCTCTCGAGCGGGTAGTCGGCAAAGGTGCGCTGATACCAGCGGTGGACCGCCAGGGCCCGGGGCGCCAGGTTGGCCACGGTCCAGACGAAAAACGCGAGCCCGCCCAGGTTCCAGCACATCAGGGCCCAGCCGCCCCACTGGACCATCTCCCCCAGGTAGTTGGGGCTGGAGATGTACCGGTACAGTCCCCCGCGGGGGATCTTGTAGCCCGTCTCGCCCGGACGGCGCAGGCGGACCAATACAGCATCGGCGTGCTTGTTGATCGCAAAGCCAGACCAGAAGAGGACCGCCCCGATGAGGAACCGCGGATCGACGAGCCAGGCCGCGTCGTAGCCCGGGCCCAGGCTATAGATGTAGCGCGCGTTGAGGTAGGTGTTACCCAGGTTGAACAGCACAGCCAGGCTCACGGTCAGCACCGTGGTCTGTCTCCGCTCGCCGCGCAGCCGAAAGGGAAAGACAAAGGCCCGGTGCACGTAGTGGATCTGCCAAAAGGCGAGCAGGGCAAGCGGCACGGTCTCGGCATGCCGATCGCCGAGCAAGAAGAAGGCGAGGAAGCCCAGCGAGGCCGGGGCCTCCTGGACGATCCAGCCGAGCCGGTTGCTCATCCGCGCACCCCAGCCATCCCGGGCAAAGCGCCCGTATGGTGCGGTGACGAAGAGCAAGACGATGAAAGTCAGCCCTGCGATGCCCATCCATGTCCACGCGAGGATCGGAAAGAAAGCGAGCTCGTCCATCGGCCCTTCGCCTCCTGTCGGCCGTGAGCATAGGCCGGCAAGGTCGTGCTTTTCAACCACCTCGCGGGATGCTAGCCTTTGCGCGTCGGGAGGCCGATGCGTCCACGGACGGTCAAGCGACCATGCCTATCTGCCCTGGTGCTGGTCCCTATCGCCCTGCTTCTCGCCGGGAGGGCTGCCGCCGAGCCACCCGCCCATGCCGATAGCCCGCGCAGGACGGACAAGAGTCCAGCCGGCGCTGCAGCCCTGTCCGTGCTCTTTCCGGGAGCGGGTCACTTCTACCTGGGCGATCCCGCCACCGGTGCGGGCCTGAGCGCGCTCGGCGCCCTGGAGCTCGGCGCGCTCGTCGGCACGGCCTTGGACGGCTGGCCAGAAGGCGGCCTGGACGCCGACCCGTCCTTCATGCTCTCCGCCCTGTGGTATCAGAACACATGGCTTTACGGCATCTTCGCCGCCTGGCGAGACGCGCGCCTGGCCCGCGACGGCCAGGACCTGCACCATCCCTTACCCGGGGAGAACCTGGACGATCTGCTCTGGGCGCCATTCGACCCGGACACCTTCTTCGAGCCCGAGGTGGCGCTCGGCCTGGTGGGCATGCTAGGGCTGGGCGTGCTGGCGACATGGTTGATCAGCGACCACCTGGTCGGACAAGGCGGTACGGTCTTCGAGCGGGACGAGCTGCGCTTCATGGGCCAGCGGCTGCACCCCGGCCTGGGCGCTCCCCTGGGCGAGGTCTACTACCTCGGGCTCTTCGCCCCCGTGGGCATCGGGGAGGAGGCCTTCTTCCGTGGACTGGTGCAGACCAGCCTTTCCGAGCGGGTCGGCGACTGGGGCGGCTGGGCGCTGAGCAGCCTGATCTTCGCTGCAGCCCATGCGCCGAACGCCATGGCGATCGAAGACGAGCAGGAGCAGCTACGCTACCTGACCATCGGCCTGCCCCTGATGGCCCTGACCGGCGCCTACCTGGGATGGGTCTATATGCACAACCACTACTCGCTCAAGGAATCGGTCGCATTGCACTTCTGGTACGACTTCCTGCTCTCCAGCCTGTCCTTTGCGCTCGATCCCGACGGGCAGCCCTTTGCGGTGAGGATATGCATGCCATTCTGAGGCATTCTCGGTACGCAGTGGCGATTCTTGCTCTGCTGTGCTCGCTCGGCTGCGAGCGACGAGACGCGCTGCCCGCGAAGCCCGACTCGGGAACGGCCCGGCCCCCCAGCGCGGCAGGTGGCCCTCCCCCCGACATGCTCAGGGCGGCGGTCGAGCGAGGAGATATCGCCCGTTCGCGCGAGCTGCTGAGCGCCGGCGCGGATCCGAATGCCAGCGCATCCAATGGGCGCTCCGCGTTGCACAGCTTCTTCTCCGGCCGCAATTGGCGCCTGGAGCGGGCTTTGCTGGATCTGCTCCTCCAGCATGGAGCGGATCCCGACCTTCGCGACTCCGAGGGCTGCACCGCGCTCCACCGGGCTGTCGAGCGCGGTCACGTCGGGCTGGTCGAGATCCTCCTCGACCACAAGGCGGATGGGAACCTGCGCGATGCGCGCGGGCGCAGCTCGCTCCACGTGGCGGTGCAGCACAGCTCGGACAGCATCCTCTCTCTGCTGTTGATGCGCGGAGCGGATGCCGACGTACGCGACGCGGAGGGCCGCACCCCCCTGCACCTGGCGCAGGAGAAGAAAGCCCTGGCCATGGGACTGCAGCTCGTCGCGGCCCGGGCCGACCCCGAGATCGCCGATGATGAGGGCCGTATCCCGATCGTCTGGCTTGCGAGCCAATGCGGCCTGGCCGCCCAGAAGAAGCAGCGCGGAGAGACGCTGTCGGCGGACGAGCGGGCCTGTCTCGGATATCCCAGGCTGGTCTCGGCCTCTCTGTACCAGGCCGCGGCGGCCGGAGACCTGGCCGAGGTGAATGCGCTGCTCGGGCTCGGCGCCGATCCGAACGCAGCCTTTGCCTTCCACCCGGGACGATCCACGCGGGCGAGTGCACTGCACGTCGCGGCGCTCGAGGGCCACGCTCCAGCCGTTGCGGCATTGCTCGAGCGCGGCGCCGGCCTCGAGGTCCCGGACGGCATGGGCTGGACGCCCCTGCACCTGGCTGTCTGGAAGGCCCGCAAGGAGGTTGTGGCCCTGCTGCTCGAGAGAGGCGCACGGCCCGAGCACAAGACGCGCTCGGGACGCAGCGCCCTCGATCTGGCCCGAGAGCGCGCGCCCGAGCTCCTGCCCTTGCTTCGCGGCAAGCTTGATTAATCCGGGGCCCGGCGATAGGTTGGGTCGTTGAGGAACGAGATGAAAGCCCCCCTGATCCTCGCTGCCCTGATCGCGCTCGCGCTGCTGGCGACCTCCGCCAGCGCGGGGATGAACGACTTCCTCGGCGTCCGGCCACTGGGCATGGGAGGTGCCCACCGGGCCGTCGTGACCGGAAACGACTCCATCTTCCTCAACCCGGCGGGCATGGCGCTGTTCAAGCGATACTCATTCGAGACCCAGTACCTCCTGACCCCCGAGTACGAGCAAGAGGACGGCCCCACCGAGCACGTGTTCAACATCTCGGTGGTCGACAACCAGGTCACTCCCTTGGCCACCGGGCTGTCCTACACGAGGATCGAACGCGGCGGCAGCAAGAAAGGCAACCGCTACGATCTGGCCAATGCCTACATGCTGACCGAGAATCTGCTCGTCGGCACCAACGTGAAGTACCTGCAGTTCGAGCGCGAAGGCAAGAGCGATATCAACGCGGTGACCGTGGACGTGGGGATGCTGCTGCGCTTCGACTTCGGCCTCTCCTTGGCCGTGGCGGGATACAACCTGACCAACACCGCCGACTACATGGAGCATCCCATCTGCATGGCGGTCGGCATCATGTACTGGCCTTTTCGCAGCCTGTCTCTGTCTTTCGACTGGTTCACGAACTTCCAGAAGCCCGTGGATCCAGAAGATCCGATCGGGGACAAGACCCACGGCTTCTCCTATGGATTCGGCGCCGAGTACCTGTTGATGGGCCAGGTACTATTGCGCGCCGGCGCCGCCATCGACCAGGCGCGGCCATGGGGTGACGAGTACTACTGGTCAGTGGGCGCCGGCTACGTGGATCCCCGCTTCGGCCTCAACTTCAGCTACCAGGGCTCGTTCCATCACGGCTGGGGAGGCATCTTCGCCGTGGGCCTGCGGCTGCACATGTAGCCGTCCGCCGAGCTATCGACGCCAGTCGCCATCGTTGTGCAGCACCCAGACGTCGCCGCGATGCCCTTCGACGAGAGAGAAGTACACGATCAGGCCCGGCCGGTCGTCCGGGCGCAGGCGAAAAGGCAGGACGAAGCGCGTGGCGTGCAGATCCTGCGACCAGGCCTCCGCGTACTTGCCCCGACCGTCACCCAGCAGCACGCTCATGCGATCGGGCGCGTCCGCGCTCCTGCCTGCGCCGGCAAAGCTCAACACCGCGTCACGCCTGCCGTCTCCGTCGAAGTCGCGATCGAGCACGGGATAGAGCCCTGTCATCTCCTGGGCAGAGCGGAAGTTCACGCCCAGGGTAGACTCGATCGCGAAGTCGGGCCGGGCCGGCAGCAGGCCCTGCCCGGCGCTGCGGTGGACGTGAAAAGGCACGTCGATCCGCCCCGAGAGCAGCACCCGCGTCATCATCACGATATCCACTTCCACGCAGGGCCGCACGAGGTCCGGTCGGCCATCGCCATCGACGTCCACCACCCGGGAGGAAGCGCCGTAGCCCCGGCATCGAAGCAGGCGCTCGGGTCGCGCGGAAAAACCGCTCCGCCGATTCCTGAAAACCCGGATCTCGGAGCGCATGTTGCTGATGCCGCCGATGGTCTTCGCAAACAGCAGATCGGCGCGACCGTCGGCATCGAAGTCGGCCACCTCTCCTCTGACCAGCGCCCCGGCCTGGATTCGCTCTTGCCCGTCCAGCAGCCCGAAGGACCGGTAGATGTCCGGCTCCTGCGCAAAGGAGCCGTCGGGCCGCGCGCAGAAGACCGCCACCGCGTCGTCGCGGAGGAAGAACAGGTCCTGCCGGCCGTCGGCATCGCAGTCCGCGACGCACAGCCTCGGATACGTAAAACGAAAAGTGGCCGCGAAGTCCCTGTTGTAGCGGTGGTCCTCTTCCGACGTGTAGAGGCCTGCGCGGGTGGGCACGCGCAGCACCTGCTGCCGCTGCCACCCCCTGCCATCCGAGCTCGGCGCATACAGGGCCAGCGGTCCCATGGGCACCGTGGGCACGAGCAATCGACGCCGTCCGTCGACGTGCAGCAGCAAGCGCATGGGAGGAACGCGGTCCTCCTGGGGAAAGGCGGCCGCGGTCATGACCCGCACGACTTGCCGGGGCGCCTCGGCCAAGCGCGCGTCGGAGCCGCCGGCGAGCAGCCACAGCCCGTCGTGCATGAGCAGCAGCACGTCTGTCCGGCCATCGCCGTCCACATCCCCGGTGTCGTATGCCATGCTCCGCTCCGGAATTCGCAAGACCTGGCGGGGATGGCTCTGGATCCGGCCCTGGCGCGCCATGTAGAGCGAGATGCGCCCGACGCTCGAAGGCGGAAGCCCCTGACGCCAGAAGACGAGCAGATCGGTCTGCCCATCGCCGTCGACGTCCCCGGGCCACACCGCCTCGACGCGCCCCGGCAGAGCGAGATCGACCCGCGCCATGCGCCCGTGCGCTGCCGGGGCCGAGAGGATCACCGCGACGAGTGCGGAGATGCGGGCCGTCCTCACGTCGAGCCCTCACCGGAGATCATGGGCGTGAAGAGCCGCTGGCCGGTCAAGTCGTTCACACCCACGTAGATGTCGATCCCATAGGCCTTCTTGAGCAGGGCCCAGGTCATGACGTCTTCCAGGCGGCCCTGCGCGAGCAGCGTGCCCTCGGCGAGCAAGACGAATCGATCGCAATGGGCCGCCGCGAGGTTGAGCTCGTGGACCGCGGCCAGCACGGTCAGGCCGTCCTGCTCGCGGACCCGCTGCACGAGCGAGTACAGCTCGACCTGGTGACGGATGTCCAGGTGGGCGCCGGGCTCGTCCAGCAGCAGCAGGCGGGGCTTTTGGGCCAGGGCCTTGGCCACCATGACCCGCTTGATCTCGCCCCCGGAGAGCTCGTGGGCTCGGCGGCCCGCGAAGCGCGCGGTGTCGGTCACCTCCATGGCCCAGCGGACCGCCGCTCGGTCCTCCGGCCCATCCAGGCACAGGCCCGCCTGGTGCGGCAAGCGCCCGAGCGTGATGAGCTCCTGGACCGTGAACGGAAACGCCAGCTCGAAGCGCTGCGGGACCACGGCCACGGCCCGGGCGAGCTCGCGCGGATCCCAGGCCTCCACGGACCGGCCCTGGAAGCGCACCCGACCCCGCTGCGGCCGGAGCGCGCCCGATACGATCTCGATCAGCGTGGTCTTGCCGGAGCCGTTGGGGCCCAGCAGACCGCAGAACGAGCCCTCCTCCAGCGAGAATCCGACGCCATCGAGCACGTCCGCCGCTTCCCGATAGGCAAAGCCCAGCTTCTCGACCTCTAGGATCGCCACACGCTCGAGCCTCCAGCGCAGCACATGCTAGCACGCGGGCCGCATCCCGAAAAGAAGCCAAGCGAGGGGCCGCGCCGCACTCGAAGTACCCGTTTTACAAGAGACTATCGAGCGCAGAGGCTGAGCTGCCAGCTCGCGGGCAGGCCTGTCGAGCCGATGTAGGTCCCGATCGAGACGATGTAGTCGGTGTGCGGGGAGAACATATGGTTTTCGTCAGCATACACGTCCTCTTCGTAGATCCCGTCGAAGACGTCCGCGCTGCCGGTGGCCAGGCTGCCCGGGCTCACCACGAAGTGCAGGGCCGTGTCGGTGACCATGACGCCCAGGTTCGCACCGGTGCCGGCCACGTCCAGCACGATGTGCACGTCGCTGGCCGAGCCCGAGTTGAAGGCAAAGGAGTCCACGTCCAGGTAGTCGGAGCTCGGTCCGTCGTCATGGTTGTCCTGGCCCGTGCCCTCGATCGTGTAGACGTTCCCCGGCTCGAGCACCAGCCCGGTGGGCTCTGCCGTACCCGGCCCGTGTGAGATTCTCAGCGGCTCCCACTCCCACAGGACCGCGTTGTTGCCCGCGTCGTTCGCCTCGAGCTGATCCGGCGTCTCGTTGGGGCAGCAGTGCTCCGAGGGTAGCCGGCATGCCCGCACGTTCTCGACAGAGCCACCCTTGACGGCGAAGCCGCAGAGGTAGCCCGCAGGGCAGTCCGCGTCGCGACAGCAGAAGCGGCCGCAGCGCTCCACGCCATCTCCCATGTCCAGACAGAGGCCGGCCGCACATGCGCTGTCATGGTAGTTCGACGCCGTGCAGAGCTCGCCAAAAGCCCCGAGCCCGTGGGGCCCTTTCGATGAGCAGAGCTTGACGAAGGAGCCGTTTCTTCCCGCCTGGTGCCAGCAGATGTGCGGTGCGGAGCACTCGGCCTCCGTGCAGCAGGTGTCGCGGCAGGTGTGGCTCCAGCCGTCGCAGTAGTTGTCCCGGCAGTCGCTGGAGGAGAAGCACGGAGAGCCCGTCCGCCCCATCCCCATCGACGGGTTGCACAGCCCCTGGGTATGACCCGTGAAGACATCTCCGAAGTCCCGGACCTTGCAGGACCAGTCCGCGGTATCGGGGCCCGTGTCTCGACAGTCCTCCAGGTGGCTGCAGACGCTCACACAGCGCGCGGGGATCAGCGTGGTATCGCAGCTCTCGCTGCGACAGTCGGCGTCGTCGCTGCAGGGATCCCCGATATCGCCCGCGCCCCCCGAGTTGGGCTCGCACACGCCGGCCGAGTCCGTATCGGAGTATGCGCTGCAGCGATAGCCGGCCGGGCACTCGTGATCCGACTCTCCCGGAAGCTCGTGGGAGTTGTTGCACCAGTGCGTGCAGATGCCGGCCGAGCAGTAAGTCGGATTGCGCCCGCCGTCGGGCCCACAGGGCGTGCCGATCGGAAGAGGCGAGAGGGCACAATGGCCATCGGCCGGATCGCAGTCAGCGGCATTGCACTGGTCCGCGTAGCAGCTGCAGTTGACGGGCGTGCCCGCGCAGGTGCCGCCCCCATCGCAGGCGTCCGAGTGGGTGCAGAGGTCCTCGTCATCGCAGGGCGCACCCGCAGGCGAGTAGCAGCTGTCTGCTTCCTCGTCGCACTCTTGGCACTGGCCCGCCGCCGGGCAGGGGCTCGAGCCGGCGACACAGTGCCCGGCTCCGTCGCAGGCATCCGCACCATTGCAGAACAGGCCGTCGTCGCAGTCCGTGCCCGCGGGTGAGGTACAGGTATCGGTCTGCTCGTCGCACCGATCGTTGCAGACGTCGCCTCCGGCGCACGGATCGCCTGAGCTCACACAGCGGCCCGCGCCGTCGCAGCTATCCGGGCCGTTGCAGAATCGACCGTCATCACAGTCCGTCCCCTCCGGTGAGAGGCAGGTGTCCACCGCCTCGTCGCACCGGAGACAGGGATCCGCGTCGTCACACGGCGGTGTGCCCGGCTGGCAGCCGGCCGTCGGGTGGCAGATCTCCTCGCCGTTGCAGAACTGCCCGTCGTCGCAGACCAGGGGCGATCCGGGCTGACAGGTCCCCGCCACGCAGAGCTCCTGTCCATTGCAGACATCCCCGTCATCGCAGCTCAGCACCAGCTCCTCGGTGCACGCACCGGCCCGACAGGTCCACCGCCTCAGCTCCGGGCCGCTGCAGAATCGCTGTCCGCACTCCATCCCGTCCGCCACGGCCAGGTGAACACAGCCATCGGTATCGCAGCCATCCGCGGTGCAGATCTCCCCGTCGTCGCAGTCCTCCACCGCCTCGGCCCCGGTGCAGGCTCCGCCCGAGCACGTCCGCCGGAACCAGACCAGCCCGTCGCAGTAACGCGGCCCGCACTCGGCCCCATCGGCCATCGGCTCGGAGACACAGGCATCCGCGCTCTCGTCGCAGCGCCCCAGCACGCAATCGTCGTTCGAGCTGCAGTCGCGCGCCAGCCCCGGAGCACAGCGGCCCGCGCCGTCGCAGCGATCGCCCACCGTGCAGAACGCCCCATCGTCACAAGGAGCCTGGTTGAACTCGTGACGGCAGTCTCCGGCTGGATCGCAGCGGTCGTCCGTACACGGATCCGCGTCATCGCAGTCCAGATCCGAGCCGCACAGCTCCAAGTCGGGCACGCAGCTCAGCGGGCCGTCGTTGTGGTAGCCGGGCAAGCAGGTGCAGGTCGGCTCTCCGTCCGTTGTCAGACCGCAGCTCCCGTGGCCCGAGCAGTCGATGTCCCTGCATAGATCGCCCTCGAACCCGACTCGACCGCAGGATGGCAAAGAAGAAGAGGCCAAAAGGCTGGTAAGCAGCGCCAACCGGTGCATCGAATGGAGGCAGGTCATGGGTCACCCCTCGGCTTGCATCCCGATTCTCCGCTCTCTGAAGCAAGGCGGATGCCATCTTCCTGTGCCGTGTATTTCTCAGCCAGCCACGGTCTGTTATCGCCAGGACCGAGAAGGGACCCGACTGCAGGGCCCTCAGAAGCGGCCCATCCAGGCCGCCTGTGGCCATTTTTGGCCGCACCTTCTCAGCCACTCTCGGACCTGGCTCCTGCCGCGGCGGTGCTGCGGAAAAAGCGGAGGCCGAGACCGAAGCGCTCGCCATACCCGCGCTCCACGGCCTCGCGGCAGGCGGGCTCCGCCCCCTCGGCCACCAGGGCCACGGCGCAGCCCCCGAAGCCCGCGCCGGTCATGCGGGCCCCCAGCACGCCCCGGACGCTGCGGGCTCGCTCCACGATCCAGTCCAGCTCGGCGCAGGAGACCTGGTACCGATCGCGCAAGGAGCGATGCGAGTCATCGAGCAGGGCGCCGAATCGCTCCATGTCTCCCCGCAGCAGCGCCTGCTCTGCTTCCAGCACCCGGGCGTTTTCCTCGATGACGTGCCGGCAGCGCATGTGCACGGTCCGGCTCATCCGCGCTGCAGCTCGCTCCAGGTCCTCGAGGCCGTAATCTCGCAATGCGCTGCCCGGCCTGCCCGCCTGCAGTGCCTCGAGGCCGGCCTCGCACTGCGCGCGCCGCTCGTTGTAGGCCGAGCCCGCCAGCGATCGCGCCTTGCCCGAGTCGATCACCAGCACCTGCATGCCTCCGAGACGCAGCGGCACCTGCCGGTATGTCAGATCCCTGCAGTCCAGCAGCAGCGCACAGCCCCGCTCGGCCATCCTGGAGACGAACTGGTCCATGATGCCGCAGCGCACGCCCACGAATTCCACCTCGGCCCGCTGGGCCAATCGCGCGAGCGTGGGCCCGTCGATGTCGAGCTCGAACAGCGCCGCGACGGCCATGGCCACCGCCACCTCGAGCGCTGCAGAGGATGACAGGCCAGCCCCCTGGGGCACGTCTCCCCAGACCGTCAGATCCAGCCCCCCGGGGAACGGCCCGAACCGCTCGGCGAGCGCTCCGATCACGCCCGCCGGGTAGTTCGCCCAGCCGCGATCGGGCTCGAAGGCCAGCCCGTCGAGGGCATCCCAGCGCGGCCCGTCGTCCGGCTCGATCGCGAGCATACCCAGCCGGCGGCCCGCCCGGCGCGATACCGCGGCCCAGACGCGCCTCTCGAGCGCCATGGGAAAGACGAATCCCTCGTTGTAGTCGGTGTGCTCGCCGATGAGGTTGACCCGACCCGGGGCGGAGGCGATCCGCTGCGGGCCCTGCCCGAAGGCCTGGGCGTGCCGCTCGATCAGAAGCGACTGCGGATCCATCTCAGCACCAACCATGCGTGCGACGCGGCGCTGGCGGGCCACAGCAGACGGCGCGGTGCCGGGTCCAGCACGAAGTCTGCGTTCGTCAAGGCGTCCAGGGGGCTTGCGAGCAAGGCTCGCCAGGCCTCCAGGCTCGAGAAGAGACCCAGGTACACGGGCGCCACGCGCCGCGTGACGAGCCGCAGGACGCGAGCCCGGTCGCCCCGCCAGGCATGTGGTCTGAGCCCCTCCGAGCCGAGGAGCAGATCGCTGGACAGGAGATCGACACTCCCCCTTTTCTTTCTCAGGATCAGAGAAGACCACAACGCGTCGAGATCCTCGTCGATCACATAGAGCAAGCAGCTGCTCCCGTCGGGCCAGAGCCTGTCGAAGGCCATCTGCAAGAGCGAGTAAGGCGGCACCGGCCCGGGAGGGGTCGGCGGATCGATCCGCAGCCCAGTCCCACGCTCGGCTCGGAAGGCGCGCAGTGCGCAGATCAGCTGCTCGGCGTAGTCCATCTCCATGTGCAGGCTCTCGTCGAAACGCCCGATCGCCCTCGCGAGCAGGCCCTCTTGCATGCAGATCACTCTCTGGACACCGAAGCTCGCCCGCAGGCTCGCCAGATCGCGGCAGCTGCCCCCCAGCAGCGCATCGCACGGCAAGCCCCGCAAGCTCGCGTGCACGATCCGATCCTGGCGGCAGACGAGCACCAACCAGCCCTCCGCGAGCCGCCCTCCGTCCTTGCCATCCGGGCCGCGGATCAGGTTGCACCAGTGATCTGGATGGAGATCCACGACCTCGATCCGCCCCGAGATCACGGCAGCACCTCGAACACGCGTACCGAATATGGCGGCAAGCTCGTGGCCAGATGGCCATCATCTCCCCGCTCGGTCGCCCGGACGCGCCAGATATCCAGAAAGCGCCGCCCCAGGGGCACGGAGATCTCCGCCTGGCGCTCCTGGGCCGTGGGATTGGCGATCCACACGAAGAGCCTGCCGGTATGTTTTTCGACATGCAGGGCCGTCTCCAGGCTCTCGTCCGCCGGGTCCGGGAGCAGACGACACCCCGCCCTGCGTCCCGCCTCCCTCAGGTCGGACTCGAGCTGCTTCGGCGTGCGCTTGTCGAGATCGGGCCAGAGCACGAGCCGGCCCTGGCCGCAGATGGCGGGCTCGGAGCGCGCTCGAGTCAAGAGTCCCAGCTTCCGGCCCCGCTCATCTCTATCGGGGAGATCCGGCCCCACGACCAGCGTCCCGCCTCGCCGCATGTAGTCGAGCAGCCGCTCGGCATCTCGACGAGACAGGAACTCCACGGTCGGCAGGATCAGCAGGCGGAGCTCCTCCAGCTTGCGGTCGCCCAGCTCGAACAGATTGAAATCCAGCCGCGCCAGCCCGAGCGCCTCGAAGAGCGCTCGCCCGGTCCGGGCCAAAGAAGCCGCCGGAATGCGCTTGCAGCCCAGACCGAAGCGGTCGCGCTCCTGGCCGCACCAGGCGCTCGCGTGCAAGCCCAGTGCGCTCAGCGCCATGGGAGAAAGGGGAGCGTGAACGCAAGACAAGCTCTCGATCCGACCGTAGAGCCTGGAGGTCGCCAGGCCGACGTCCGGTCGTCTGCGGGCAGAGCCCAGCTCCCTGACCAGCCTCAACACACGGCGTACGAAATCGGCCCGCTCGGGATCCAGGCTCCCGTCGCGCCGGATGGGGGCGCCATACCAGCGGTCCCGATCGACCAGCATGTAGAAGTTGAACCCGCGCAGCCCGTGCATCAACGCGACCAGGGTGGCAAAGGTCTGGTCCTGGAGATCCACCGGCGGCCATGCCAGGTGCCCCCCGAAGCCGAGCTCGGCGGCGAACGGAAAGCGGCTCGCACCGCACAACTCGAGGCAGCGTGTCTTGATGGGGACGTAGTCGGCCCTCGAGTAGTAGAGGTCCAGCCCCACGGCCGCGACATCGTTCTCCAGGCCGGCAAGGTCCAGCGGGCTTCGCAACGAGCCCATGGGCAGGTTGTGGATCACGGGCAGATCCAGGCCGTGGCGCTCGAACAGGCTGGCCACGCGGCGAATCGCGACCCGCAAGGTCAGCTCGCGAAACTCCTGCCAGTCGAGGTATGGAGGCAGGTCTCTAAGCTGCCGGGCGTCGAAACGACTCGGCGGCACGAGCGTATCGAAGTCGAGACTTCGATCTCCATAGGCCTCTCGAAGCGCGTCGATGCGCCGGTATCGCTTGCGGGCGAACCGCCGGTACTCGGCGATGGAGGCCGGGCCGTAGTCCTGCTCGAACGCACCGCTGCGGAAGAAGAAGCACAGCTCGTTGTCCGCCTGAAGCAAGATCACCGGACCTGCAGGATGCACCCGCGGCCGCACGTGCGCGGCCAGCGCGACCAGGTAGCGCTCGAACGCCTGGTAGAGCTTGTCACCGGCGTAGCTCGGCGCGGGAAACATGCGCGGCGGGGCGGGCACCCAGACCGGGTTTCCGGCAGCGGAGCGCGCCTGGCATTCCGGATCGGCGAGCACACGCGCCGGGAAGCCGAAGCCGGTGAGCTCGGCGTTGATGTGCGGACCCGGGCGCAGGATCACTTTGAGCTCACGCTCGGCGGCCAGATCGAGAAAGCGGCCCAGATCTCGTGGGCCCTCGAAGTCGAAGCTGCCGTCCTCCCGCTCGTGCACGCTCCACGGCGCATAGGTCTCGATGCAACGGAATCCCAGCACGGCTGCGCTGTCGAGCACGGCACCCCAGCAACGGGGATCGAGCCGCCAGTACTGGACCGAGCCCGACAGGAGCGCGAACGGCTCCCCGTCGATGCGCAGACCTTCCTCGTCGAGCTCGACCGCCATCCTGAGACTCCTGCCGTGACCGCCGCCCCAGAGTATCCGTGACCTTTCCGGCGAATCAATCCTTTTGGGCGCAGAACACGAGCTCGGGCAGAGACGCCGGCATGTAGAACCCGGGCGGACCGAGATCGGGGCTGGGTTCGCGCTGAAAGAAGAATACGCGGACATGCGTGCACAGATCGCAAGGCGAGCTATAGCCGTCAGCGAGCGGCTCGAAGCCCGAGCCGCACGCCCGTTCCACGAGACCCGCAAGCCCGCTCTGGAGCAGGCAGTCGATCACGGGGTAGCGAGCCAGATCGATCGGGCCGGCGAGCTCGCTCCATGGCAGCACCAGGCCGGCGCACAGGCCCGGGACGTACCAGCCCTGACCGTCCACGTGGAAGTGGCGGGTGTCGGCCAGCCGCTCGCGGCATGGAGCCCGGCCGACGAGCTCTCGCCAGCCGAAGCGCTGGCCGTGCCGGGCGAGAAAGCGACCAGCCCGGCCAGCCGCCACGAGTCCATAGCGCACGGCGAGCCCCCGGGCATATCGATCACCCCGCTCTTCGAGCAATCTCTCGAGATCCAGGGGCCTGTCTTGCGGTTGGCCTTCCAGATCCGGCGCGAAGCCTGGTATCCACACGAAAGCCCCTCCGGGCAGCACGCGCTCCGCTGCCCGGATGAGGTCGCTCGTTCTCGCGTAGGGCACGAACTCGGCGTGGAAGGGCGACAGGCTCACCAGGATGCACGCCAGGCCCACCGCGGCGAGCTCGCTCAGGATCTCCTCGGCCTGGGCCCGCCCGTCGACCCAGGCTGCGTTGGTCTCCACGTACTCGAGCAGCAGGCCGCGCGCCCGCATCCCTTCCACGGCCATGTGAAGCAAGCCGCGATCCAGGAAGGGCTCCCCGCCGCCGATGTGGTATCGAGCGCGAGGCGCCAGCCGGGCCAGGTCATCCAGCAGGCGATCGAGCTCCTCCGGCGATGGCTGGCCGTCTTTGCGGTGAGGACCGCATCCGTAGAGGCAATGCCGGCACCTCGAGCTGCAGCGATACCCCAGCACCACACCGCCCCCCAGCAAGGGGCCGATCTCGAATCGCCCAGATCGCATCAGACCGGATCCGCCGCGAAGCCTGCGACCCATGCGCCGAGACGCGACCAGCGCCGCAGCGCTGCGGGATCGGAGCGGTGGGGGTAGAGCCTGTACGCGGCAAATGCCGCCAGCATGCGGGCCAGGACAGGCGCGCTGCGGCCGGCTGTCCGCGGAGCGCGAAGCGCGCCCAGGAAGACCCGATCGGGCCGCAGCCTGGCCGCGTCCGGCATGCGCTGCTCCAGGGCGCACTCGACGAGACCCGGGTGCATGAGCCCGGAGCCCAGCAGGGCCGTGGCCTCTGCGCCATCGATGGACTGCACGTGCCGGCGCAGCACGTCGTAGGCTGCGTGCACGGCACCGACCGTGCGTTGGAATCGTGCGGAGAACCCCCAGGTCGCCGACTCGCATCCCGGATCGTCCGCGCGCCGCGTGCAGTCCGCGAGCAAACGAGCGGCTCGAAGCGCAGGTGCGACACCGCTGCCGTGCATCGGGAAGACCATGCAGGCCGCATCTCCTATGAGGATCAGGCCCGGCGCGCTCAGGCGAGCATAGGGGCGGCGGATGGGAATCAGCCCCGCGCCGCCGGAGATCGTCTGCCCGATCCAGGGGTTTTCCCCCTCCAGCGCTGCCAGCATGCCGGGGCCGTCCGGCTGCCGATCCGCGATGCAGCCGGCCAGCAGCTCGACCGCCCCGAGATCCGGAGATACGAGGACCATCCGCGTCGAGTAGCCGCCGTGGACGCCGGTATAGGTCACCCCTTGGCCCGGCTCGGCGCCGTGTCGAGCGAGAAAGGCGCGCGCGCCTCCAGGGTCCACGATCGAGCAGCGCTTCTGGGCCGCGCTGACGAGATCCGGCGGTGTCAGGTCCGGGCACTGGTGCGCCAACTGCGGGTGCATGCGGCGCAGTGCAGCCGCGAGCCCGCTCGCGTCCACGAGAAGCGATGCCTCGAGCCGCTCTTCATGCCCGGCGTCGGCTTGGACGATGAGCGCCCGGGACCGTCCGCCCGAGTCGACATCCAGGCTCATGGCCTGGCTGTGCTCCAGAATCTGCACGCCTGCTCGCCTGGCATGCGCGTGGAGCCGGCACTGCAAGCGCGGCATGCTCAGCTGCCACAGCGGGCAGCTCGCCCGCAAAGGCGCGCCGCCCGGTGGGACCAGGCGCCACTCGTGTTCCAAGGCCAGGCACTCCGATGCGCCGGGCCGATCGAGCCCCACCTGGCCGAAGACAGCCGGAAAGACCCCGTTGTGCCAGCGGGCGCCCGCCTCGTCCAGGGCGCGTCTCTCGACCAGCACAACCCGCCTGTGCGCCCTGGCGAGCAGGAGCGCAGCGGCGGAGCCGGCGACCCCGGCTCCGACCACCACCACGTCGAAGCGCCTTGCGCGCATGGTCAGGAGATAGCGCATCGCTCGGGCGGGCACAAGGGGGACATCGCTGGCGTGCATTCCCCGGGTATTGAGAATCGTCTGCGGGCATGCCAGCATGTCGGACGGCACTCGCTCTGGCGAATGCTGCGGAGGGCTCAGGTGTCCATGCGGATTCTGCTCGTCGAGGACGAGACGGATCTGGTCTCCACCCTGGAGTACAACCTGAAGCGCGAGGGCTACCAGACCCGCAGCGCGCTGACGGGCAGCGCCGCCCTGGATCTCCTCGCCAAGGACCCGCTGCCCGACCTGGTGCTTCTCGACCTCATGCTGCCCGACATGTCCGGCCTCGACATCTGCCGCCAGGTCCGCTCCGACGGCCGCACCAAGAAGCTGCCGGTGCTCATGCTGACCGCCAAGGGCGAGGAAATCGATCGCGTGGTGGGCTTCGAGCTGGGAGCCGATGACTACGTCGTCAAGCCCTTCAGCGTCCGGGAGCTGCTGCTGCGCATCCGGGCCTTGCTGCGGCGCGCCCACCCCGAATCGGGACCCCGGGAAGAAGATCTGTGTTTCGGGCCGCTGCGGGTCGATCTGCCCGGTCATCGCGTTTGGCTGGACGACAGGGAGCTTCGCCTGACCGCGCTCGAGTTCAAGCTGCTGACCACCCTGATGGAGCGCAGGGGTAGGGTCCAGTCGCGCGAGGTCCTGCTCTCCGACGTCTGGGGCATCGAAGCGGAGGTGACCACGCGCACCGTCGACACGCACGTCAAGCGGCTCCGGGAGAAGCTCGGCCAGGCCGGCTCCTACATCGAGACGATGCGCGGTATCGGATACCGGTTCAAGTCGGATCCGGATTGACGAGCAGCTCGCCATGCGCCTGGGCCTTAGGTGCAAGCTGACTTTCGCCTCCTTCCTGGCCGCCGTGCTGGTGGTCGGGCTGGGCTGGCTGTGTCTGAAGCTGGCCAGACCCCTCTGGCTGCTCCTTGTGCTGCTCGCCTCGCTGGCCGCGACCTTTGCGCTCGTGTGGAGCATGATCCTGTCTCGGCTCGTCTCGCGGGAGCTGCGCCAGCTCGTAGACGGCATTCGACGCTCGGCCTTCGAGGGCTCCTCCACGGAATCCGTCGTTCGCGAGCCGGCCATTCCCCTCCGGCACCTGTCGGAGGAGCTCGAGCGCATGGTCGCCGCACTGTCCGCTGAGCGCGATCGATTCGAGGTCGTGCTCTCGGGCATGGAGAGCGCCGTGCTCCTGCTGGATGACGCCTGCCGGATCGAGCTCGTCAATCCGGCTGCAGGCCGGATGCTCGGCCTGCCCGGAGAGCTGGAGAGCCGGGTGCTGGCCGACGTGCTGCGCGGCTCCGAGAGCCCGCCCGAGCTCGCGGAGCTCGAGCAGCTGGTCTCCTCCGCTCTCGGCGGCCAGAGCAAGACCGCGGAGTTCGATCTGACCGCCTCGGGCGCCTTTCCGGCCCGGCGGGTCGTGGCCCGCGCCACGCCGGAGCTGCACGGCAGCGGCGTGGTCCTTGTCATCGACGACGTGACCGAGCTGCGGCGGCTGGAGACGATCCGGCGCGACTTCATCGCCAACGTATCCCACGAGCTCCGCACACCGGTCAGCATCATCCGCGCCAACGCCGAGACCCTCTTGGACGGCGCCTTGCACAGCGAGCAGGCCACGACCTTTGTCGAGGCGCTGGCACGGCACGCCGAACGGCTCTCCAACCTCGTCTCGGATCTGCTCGAGATCTCCCGCATCGAGTCAGGTCACGCGCTCGAGCTCGAGGAGCTGCTCCTCCTGCCCGCCATCCAGCGCGCGATCGATGCCTTCGCTGCCCCGGCAGAGAAGAAGCGCTTGAGCCTTCACACGCAGATGGAAGACCCATTGCGCGTCCTGGCCAGCGACAATGCCCTGGATCAGATCCTCTTCAACCTGCTCGACAACGCGGTCAAGTACACGCCGGAAGGCGGTCGGATCGAGGTCCGGGCGCGGCGAGAAGGCGGCGGGCGCGTCCGGATCGAGGTGTGCGACAACGGCACCGGCATCGCGCCTGAGCACCGCTCACGCATCTTCGAGCGTTTCTATCGCGTGGACAAGGGGCGCTCCCGGGCCATGGGCGGCACGGGCCTGGGTCTCTCGATCGTCAAGCACCAGGTCGATCGCATGCAAGGCAGCGTGGGCGTCGAGCCCAATCGGCCCGCAGGCTCTGTGTTCTGGGTCAGTCTTCCCGAGGCAGGCTAGCGAGGGCGGGCCGATCGGCGGCCGGTATCAATGCCGGCCCATCAGGGCGGCCGTCTTGTCGATCAGCTCGATCAGCTCCAGCTCCTCCGCGCTCTCTCTCGACAGCGCGGACTGCGCGATCTGCT
>JAFGRB010000041.1 GCA_016935365.1 Deltaproteobacteria bacterium | reverse complement strand
TGCGACTACGCGGCCGGCGAGCGCTGCGTCGACGGCCTCTGCCAGATGCCCTGAGGCCGCAGAGGGGCGGGTCCGCGTGTCCGTCCGGCCACGGTAGGCTGGTGGACAGATCCCCAAGTGCCCGTATTTCAGGCACACGCAAAGAAATCCGCAGCTGGTCCGGATCTTGCTGTACCCTGGACGAGATGCGCAGCCTCGTCCCACTGACGGCGGTGCTGATCGCGCCCCTGGCCCTGGCTGCCCGGCCGGCGGCCTCGCGCGAGGATCCCTTCGCCGAATACCTGCGGACCGAGATCCCGCCGGCAGACGGCTTCGACTTCCCGGTCGGCGATCCCGACGGACGGGGGAGCTACGAGGACAGGGCCGGCAAGACCCATCACGGCTGGTACGTGGCCCTGGCCTTCGGCGAGAAGTTCCGGCTCGGCATCCACCCGGGCGAGGACTGGAACGGCAAGGGCGGGGGCTCGACCGACGCCGGGCAGCCGGTCTGCGCGGTCGCGGCCGGCAAGGTGATCTACGCCGAGCCGAGCGGCGCCCTCTGGGGCCGGGTGGTGATGATCCAGCACGTCTACTACGAGAACCACGAGCGCAAGCGCATCCGCTCGCTCTACGCCCACCTGGGCGAGATCCGGGTCAAGCCGGGCGACCTCGTCCGCCGCCGGCAGCCGATCGGCACCATCGGCCAGGATCCCCAGAAGCTCTACTCGCCCCACCTGCACCTCGAGCTGCGCCGCGACGAGTCCCTGCCCGCCATCTACTGGCCCTCGGCTGCCGGCAAGGACCGGGCCTGGGTCGCCGCGCAGTACGCCCACCCGACCCGCTTCATCCGCGCCCACCGCAAGCTCTTCGTGCCCCCGCAGGAGCCGACCCTGGTGCTCGTCGACCAGGCCTCCTACCGCATGCGCCTTTACCGGCTCGGCCAGCTCGTGGCCGCATACGAGGTCGGCTTCGGCCAGGGCCAGGGGCGCAAGCGCCGCCGCGGCGACCTGAGGACGCCCAAGGGCATGTACTTCGTCGTCTCGAAGCGCAAGGGCCACTTCGGCGGCGACTTCGGCGCCTACTACGGGGGGCACTGGATCAAGCTCAACTACCCCAACCTCTTCGACGCGGCCTGGGGACGGAGGCAGGACCTCGTCTCGAGCCGGGTCGAGTCCGAGATCGGCACGGCCTGGGCCCGCAGACAGCCCACCAGCGGCAAGACCCGCCTGGGCGGCGGCATCGGCTTCCATGGCTGGATCGCCGAGTGGGAAGACGGCGGCCCAAGGCACCTCTCCTGGGGCTGCATCGTGCTCCACAACCGAGACATGCCCTCGTTTTACAAGCAAGTTTCCAAAGGCGCCATGGTGGTCATCTTCTAGCTCCCGAAGTCCAGCTCCCGAAGTCCCTGGCACCTCGGTTCTTCGGCCTCTGTATCCGGACCACCCTGTATCCGGACCACCGGCGTTGACCTCACATCATGATGTGCCTACAATGGAGGCTGGAGGTGGCCGTGGTGCGAACCCAGATCCAGCTCACCGAGGAGCAGATGCGCTTTCTGCGGATGGTGGCCAGCAGAGACAAGGTGCCCATCGCCGAGGTGGTCCGCCGCTATGTCGACCGGGCCATGGCCGACGAGAAACCGGGACGTCGAGAGCAGTACGCCCGCGCCTCGAAGCTCGCCGGTGCCTTCGAAGATCCCGAAGGCGCCACCGATCTGTCCTCCGAGCACGACAGCTATCTCGGAGAGACCGGCCGGTGATCCGCGTATTCGTCGACACCTCGGCCGTCCTGGCCTTTCTGGTTCCCAGCGACGCATCCCACGAACGAGCCAGGTCGGCCTTTGCGCGTCTCCAGGCCATGGAAGCGGCCTTGGTGACTTCCTCCTATGTGCTCGTCGAGCTCTACGCTCTCCTCACGCGCCGTTTCGGGCTCGAGCAGGTGATCTCCTTTCGCCGTGACTTCTGCCCGCTGCTCGATGTCATCTGGGTGGGTCGAGACGTCCACGAAAAGGGCCTCGACCTGCTCATCCAGCGCGAGCAGCGAAAGCTCAGCCTGGTCGACGCGACATCCTTCGTGCTCGCCCGCGAGCGGAGCATCGACCAGGTCTTCGCCTACGATTCCCACTTCGAGCAAGAAGGCTTCGCGATCCTGTCCTGAGACCTACTCGACGGCCGCAAGCGCCTCGGCCGCGGCGTCGATGAGCGGCTGGGCCGAGACCGGATCTCCCACGGCCTGCTTCATCCAGGCGTGCGGCGTCAGGTTGCCGAGCCGGCACATGCGCTCCATCTCCTTCGCCAGCGGGTGGGTCTCGAGGTAGGCCTCGACCTGGAAGGCGATGATGTGCCCCATGGGGTAGTCGGGCAGGTAGAGGCCCGAGTTGATCATGTGCGAGTAGATGGCGAGCAGCGGGCTGTCGCGAAGACCGAAGAGATCCGCGTAGTGGGCGTTCCAGACCTCGGTCGCGATCTTCACGACCGCACAGCGAAGCTCGGCCGGCTTCGCGTCCGGGTGGGCCTGCATCCAGCGCCAGGCCCGCATGTCGACCAGGGCCACGCCGGCGATCTCGCGCGCGGCCCAGAAGGTATCCAGCGCCTTGAGGGCCTTTCGCTTTACGCCGCCCTCGCCGCCCAGACCGAGCACGTCCAGGTCGCGGCCCTGGAAGACGAAGGCGAAACCCTCGGTGAAGGCGTTGTTGGGCACGCCCTCGAGCAGCGTGGAGTCGACCCGGTAGAGCGAGAAGACCTGCTCGACGTTGTGCCCCAGCTCGTGCATGGCGATGTTGAAGCCCTTGTAGTCCATGCCCCCCGCGGGCACCCGGGTGCGCAGGTGGGCCTTCTCGGTGCGCATGCGTGGCCCCCAGGCGTGGCCCGCGCCGCGGGCCGGATCGACCTCGATTCGCTCTGCCAGAAAGCGCGCCGTGTCCGCGTCGAAGCCCAGCTTGCCCAGGATCTCCGGGATGGCCCGCTCGAAGGCCCCCACGTCCGGGTAGCGCTTCGCCACGATGCGGTCCAGCTCGCGCTCGTCCATCTGTATACGGGCCTTGAAGCCGTCGTACCAGATGTCGAAAGGCCGCAGCTTGCGCCCGAGGCGCTTCTCGACCAGGCGCGCGACGCGCGCGCTGGCTTTCGACTCGAGCAGGGCCAGCAGCAGCTTCTCCACCTCGGCCTCGGGCATCTCGCGGTGGCGGGCGAAGCGGCGCTCGACGTGCGAGGGCATGTCCGGGTAGTACGGATCCTCGCGCCGGTGGGCCCTGAAGACCGCCAGCCAGCGCGCGAAGCGCTCGTCCGGCTCGCGATCGGCCGGCTTGCCGTCGACCGTGTTGGCGACCGGATCCCAGAGCTGCTCGCCCGAGTTGATGACTGCGGCCGGGATCTGCTGGCGCACGATGCGCTCCATGACGGTGTGGATCATCTCCTGGCGCGCGAGGCCGTCCTTCTGGGCGTACTGCGCCTTGAGCTCGTCGCGCAGGCCCCAGTGGGATATCAGCGCAAGGCCCTTTCGGAACATGGGCTTGCCGTCGGCGCCGACCACGTGGTCCAGGTGGATGTTGTAGTTGTAGATGTAGCTGTCGGCCGCCGCGTAGGCCTCGGTGACCGCCTGCTGCACCTCGGCCGGCACCCGGTGGGCGAAGCGCTCGGCCAGCCGCGCCTCGGCCCACTGCCTGCGGGTCCAGCCCTCGCCGTGGGCGAGCTTGTCCTCGAGCGAGTGGATCGGGAAGTGCAGCAGCGCCAGGAAGGCCAGCTTCGTGTGGAAGAGATCCTCGCTCAGGTGGGCGCCCGGATCGAAGCGAGCGAAGAGCTCGTCGACCGGCGCGAGCGGCCCGCGAGCCTCGTCCATCTCGAGCCGCAGCCCGAGCACGAGCGCGTCCATGTGGCCGGCCAGCAGCTCGAGCTTCTGCTCGAAGCGCGAAAAGAGCGCGTCGCGCTGCGGCCCCGTCACGTAGCTGCGCGCGCAGAACTTCGCGAAGGCGCCCGCGTCGCCGTCCGACTTCTGCCACAGCCGGGCCGCCTGGCGCACGCCCGTCTCGATCCACTCGGCCGGCTCCGACGCGTGCGCAGCGCGGATCTGACCGATCACCCCCACCACGTCCTGCTCCGTCAGGAACATGCCTTCACCTCCAGCCGAGACCGGCGCCGCGAGCGCGAGACAGGCTCCCGCCAGCACCGCAGCCGCCACGAAACTCCTCGCTTTCAAGATCCACCTCCAGGCTGTCACCTTGCTACCACCCGGGGCCGGGTGTGTAAAGCGCTCGCTACTTCTTCATGTCGACGATCACGAAGCGGCGGATGAACTGCTTCATCTTCTGGATCTTCTCGTCTCCGATCAAGATTACGTAGTGGGGCACTATGCGGGACGACATCTCGTACTCGATGAACTCCCGAATGTAGCCGGAAAACAGAATCTCCAGCAGGCGATCGAGTTCCTCCACAGGCTCGATCTCACTCTCCGTCTTCAAGTTCATGTAGATGGCCAGCCCAGCCACCAAACACTCCTTGCTCTCCAATGCTCTCCAAAGAAGAATAGATCGAATGCTCGCAGCCCATCTCCTTTCTGTGTTCTGGCTCGCCGAGCCAGACAGCCTTGCACGCGCCGTAGGCGAGCCAGACCGGGCCGAGCCCTCGCTCGTCGCCGGCGTAGAACCAGATGCTTCCGTCTTTCTTCTCTTGGATCACGACCTGCGGATCGAAGAGCTTTGTCCGCACTTCGACGCCCATCTCCGCGGCGCGCTGTCCAGCGCACTTCAGCACGCTGTCTCTTCGCGGCATGCGCGCCAGGGCATCGATGTAGGCCTCCTTGGCGTCCTGGAAGCGACCGAGCGCCGCCAGCGCGTTGCCCTTGTACAGGTACGGGTGGAAGTCCCACGGGTTGATCCGGATGGCCTCGTCGTAAAGCTGCAGGGCCTTCATCGGGTTCTGCCGGAACATGAAGCAGTCGCCCATGTGCATGAAGGCGATGTAGCAATCCGGCTGGGCATCGATGGCCCGGCGGTAGCACACCGCGGCCTGCTCGTACTCGCCTTTTTGGAAGTGTGCCTCCGCCTCGTTCACGGCATCGGCCGCCTCCGGGATCACGCGAAACTCGACCAGCGTCCTCTTCTCGCCATCGACCTCGATCCAGGGGAATGCGTGCTCCGCGTCCCTGCGGGGAAAGAGCGAATCGAGGAAGTCAAAAGGGAGATCGCCATCGTATTCGTCCAATGTTGAGCTATAGTAGGTTCTATCGGATCGCTCGAGGATGGCGAAGAGCTCGGCCGGCCTTTTCAGCTTTGGGCTTTTCCGCTTTGATCCTTCCAGCCTTGGCCCTTTCGTATTCGCAGAGCCCGTCGCGCATCCCGCGCAGCTGAGCAGCGCGGCCAGGCACATGGCCATCGCCTTGCTTGCCATGTCGCCTCCCATGGCGTGAGCTCGTTATACGTCTCTCACGATAGAAGACCGCCTGCATCGACGCAAGCAGCCTTTGCGGGCCGATCGGCATCTGGGGTATACTCGGTCGGCCTCGAGCCGGGGAGAGAGGTGCAGCTTGAACATGCAGGCGCTGGCATCGCGTTTCGTGGGTCCGTGGCTGGTGGCCGCGCTGCTCTGCGGCTGCGACGAGCCCCCGGCCGAGAAGGACGGAGCGGCCGCCCTGGCGCAGAAACGCGCCAGCTGCGAGAAGCTGCTCGACGAGGGCACGCAGCGCTTCTCGCGCTCGCTCGTCGAGCAGCTCGAGCGCGCCGCTCGCGATCAGGACGCCGAGCTCATCGCCTGCCTGAAGGCGAACCCCTCCGATCCCGCGCGCTGCATGCGGCCGGCGGAGGCCGAGGTCTACGAAAAAACCCGCCGTGCGCGGCTTGCGGACTGCGTCAATCTCTCCGACGAGATGCTCGACTGCCTGACCCGCGGCGACCGCCGCAGCGAGCGCTGCGCCATGGCCTACGCGCGCCACGAGGGCTTGGTCTACAACAAGCCCCAAGGGCCCGCACCCGAGCCAGCCTGGCGGCTCTCGCTCCCGGGCGCCATCCGCGGAGCGCTCGGGCTCTCGGACGGCGGTCTCCTGCTCGGGCTGGACAACGGCGCGGCCATGGTGCGCCAGGGCCAGCTGATCTGGCACCGGGAGCTGGACGGCGGCTGCCGGGACATGCTGGCCGAGCTCGACGCCGGCCGCCTGCTCGTGATCGACGGCCGCGATCGCCTCCAGGGCCTGGATGCGGTCTCCGGCCAGCCGGCCTGGACGCACACGCCCCCGCATGCACCGCTCGCGATCGCATTCCATCATCCCCACCTGCGCCTGCTGCTCGCGGACGGCGTCTGGTACGGGCTGGACGCGCCGCACTGCGAGCAGAACGCACCGGACTGCCTGCGGGCGGGCCGGCGGCAGCCCGGAGAGATCGCGCGCCCCGTGCGCGCGCTCGGCCTGGCCGACGGCGGCCGTGCGGTGCAGAGCGGCAAGGCGCTCTCGCACCTGGACCCTGACGGCAAGCCCCTGTTCCGAATCGAGGCCCGGCGCGAGCTGGGCGGCTTCGACATCGGACCGGGCGGCGAGCTGGCCGTCTCGGCAGACGGCTGGCTCTTCGACCTGCGCCTGAAGCGCTGCCGCTCCGACATCCCCATCTACCTGGTGGCCATGGTCGACGAGCGCGGCAAGGTCGACTTCGACCTCGAGCACGCCCCGCCGCCGGCCTGCATCCGCTGGAAGTCGCGCCTGTTCGGGCCGCCAGGCTCGGCGCCCCTGTCGGCGGGCAAGTTCGGCATCGGCGTGCATCTGCTCGACCGCCTGCAGCTCCACCACGACGGCAAGCAGCGCTGGACGACCGAGCTGGGCGCCATCGACGCGCTGGCCGCCTCCGACGACGGGCGCATCTTCGCCCTGTGCCGCGAGGAGGCCGAGGCAGAGCATCTGGTCCTGCGGGCCGTGTCCGCCTCGGCCGGCGCCACGCTCTGGCGCCGCGAGCTCGACCTGCCGGTCGGCACCGCGGCCCTGCTCCGGATCCAGGCTGGGCTGCTGCTGGCGGGTGCCGGCAAGGCGCTCGCAGCCTTCGACCTGCGCCCGCGGGACGACCCGAATGGCCCCTGAGCCGCCCGATCGCGCCGACCCCAGCGCTGCCGCCCGCGCGCGGCGGGGGGAGATCGTGCGCGAGCACGCCGAGCGGCCGCACAGCTCGCTGCCCGACCGCTCCCTGAAGCTCCACCTGCTGGTGCACGAGATCGTGGAGAAGCAGCTCGCAGACGACGACCCTCCCGAGGTGGCCCGGACGCTCAGGCGCCTGATGGCCAGCGGGCTGACCCATCACCAGGCCGTGCACGCCATCGGCTCGGTGGTGGCCTGCGAGGCCCTGGCCATGCTTCGGGAGGGCCGGGAGCTGGACCGCGAAGCCTACGTGCTAAAGCTCCGCTCGCTCAGCTTCGAGCAGGCCTGGGAAGTCGCCCTGGGCCGGAGCTGAGGTCTGGCATCGATCCAGAAGAAAAAGAGCATCGCGGATAGGCACTTCTGGCAAGGAGGCGACGAGAGCCGAAGCGCAGCGACCTGAGGGGTCGTGAGCATTCGGCCGATGGAGCCGACGCAGTCCTGAAGGGCCGAGGCGCGATGCTCAGTGCTGCATGGCTCTACGGTGAAGCCATAGACGGCGCCCCGCATAGACGAGCAGCCCGCAGGCCAGCAGGATCATCAACCCCACGATCCCATCGAACCACAGCGGCACGCTCCAGAAGCTACTCAGACCCCCCAGCACGACGAAGAGGATGCGGGCCGCGCAGGCGGAGAGCAGCAGGGCGAGCCCGGTCCAGCCGAGCAGGCGCGTCTCGCGGAGCTGGGCCGGCGTCAGCAGACCCGACAGGTCGAACTGGATGTCGGCCGACGAGTCGTAGCGCTCGTACGAGAGCGGAGGCTGGCCGGTCGCTTCCTCGAGCAGCCCGCCGCAGGCCGGACAGCGATCCCGCTCCGCCGCCCAGTGGCCGGGCTCGAAGATCGAGGCACAGCTCGCGCATCGCTTGCGGCACGTCATGATCGCTCCGCCGGACATGCTAGATCGAGAAGGCGCCCCGATGCTACCGACTTCTCCGCGCCCGGGCGATCTCCGGCATCTTCGTACACAGGGTGAGCTCGAGGATCAGCCGATCCTCTGCGGGCGCACGGGTGCCATCCGCGTGGGATGCCTGCAGCCGCATCCGCAGCCAGGCCCAGGGCATCCAGCTCGCGTAGGCCACGGCCTGCCAGAGAAGCTCTCCCTCCGCGTCCTCGGCGAAGGGCTGGGCCAGGTCGCCCCTGAGCCCGAAGACCCATCGATCGGCGTGCGAGAAGTCCACGTACGAGTAGCCGCCCGCCGCGGCCAGGTAGCCCGGCCCGGTCTGCTTGCCCACCCAGATGCCCTCCGCGCGCCAGGTGAAGTAGTCCCGCTCGTCGACGAAGAAGAGCAGGCTGAGATCGACGCCCGCCACCGTGGTGGTGCGCCAGGGCTCGTCCACGCGCTGGCCCGACTCGTCCTCGAGTGCGCGCCGGTTGTTCGCCCCGTACATGCCGCTCAGGCCGAGCTCCAGCCTCAGGCTGGAGGAGGGCAGGATCGCCTGGCTGATGCGCAGCAGGCCGACCGGCACGCTGAAGTGCTCCCCGGAGAAGAGCCTCGGGTCGCTCCCGTTGGTCAGCTGGAGCTCGATCCTCGGATCGGCGCTCCAGCCCGCGGGCAGGCTCCAGTCCAGCGAGACCCCGACCTGGGCCAGGCCGTCGGGCCCGAGGTACTCGCCGAGCGGCAGCGGGAGGTCGAACTGGTCCATCCGCGGCAGGTGCCAGCGCTGGATGGCCCCGAAGGACTGCCGGATCTTGCCCAGGCGGAGATCCAGGCCGGGCAGCAGCTCGTGCAGGCTGATGTAAGCCTCCCCCACCCCGAAGCCGTCGCCGTAGCAGATGCCGGCGAAGAAGGACACGGCCGGCGAGAGCCTGCTGTCGAGAAAGACCCCCAGTGTGCGCAGGAAGAAGCCGCTGTCGTCGCCGAGGGTCTCGCCGTCCCAGCCGTCCATGCCGAGCTCGCCGCCCGCATCGATGAAGGCGTCCACCCGCGGCACCCAGCCCGGCGTAGCCTCCTCCGCTGCCGTCGGCTGCCCTGGGTCGTCTCCTCGAGCCCGGACGGGCGAGAGAAGCGCGAGCGCGAAGAGGCTGGACATCGACAGGCTCGAAAAGCGCATGCGCTCCTCCAAGCCACCAGAAAACCATCAAGAAGTTACCACATCGACTTACTGGAAATCAAATGCCGATCGGAGTGCCACCCACTTCGGGAGACGGGAGAAAGACCGGAGAAGGCTAGGGCTGCGACACGGCAAAGCCCATGCGCCGGATCCCGGAAGCCCTGGCATCCAGGAAGGCACGGCCGGCCTCGCGCCAGGGAGTGGCCGCTGGCAGGCTGAGCACGGAGCATCCCTCTTCATCGGGTGCACACAGATCCACAACGACCTGGACATGCTGCTCGTAGAATGACTCCTCGGCCAGCCGGTACATGGACAGAGGGTCCGCCGCGCACGCGCAGCTGCTCAGGGCGGCCGGCAATCGGGTCATGAAAAACACCGCCCTCTCACGCGCGTCGCAGAAGCAACAGGGATTTCCATGGAGACAATCGCATTCGGGGCAGAACGCTCCCAATCGCAAGATCTGGATCGCCATCACGCGAGGAGGCTCTCGCCGGTGGTTCCTTCGGATGAAAGCCTCCAGCTCGGCGTGGACGGACAGGGGTGCTCTCCGAAGCGTCTTCTCGTATACCATGTACAGTCGCTCCACGCCCTCCGACCGGGCCGAGGCCGCGAACTTCGCCAGGCTCTCCCATTCCACGTCTGGAGCCACGAGCAGGATGACGGTCCGATTCGGCAGTTTGGGCGAAAGCAGAGCTCGCTCGTGCAGCTTATGAGCCCACTCCCAGTCCCGAACCAGGTACGGATCGTCCTCACTTTCCAGATAGAGCCACTTCCCGATCATCGTGATCTCGATCCCGCGCGACAGTGGCTCGGCCAGCTCATCGCGATCCAGGTTCAATGTACGCACTCTTCCCACGCCAATAAACCTCTCATCCCCCAGCGCTTCGATCTGTGCCAAGCAGGCGCTCATGTGACGCTCGTACTCGCTGACCCGCCGCTCGCAGTCCCACCACAAGAAGAGCTTGTAGCCCACTGCCAGAACGGCCAGAGCCGGCAGCATCACGCGGAGGCGGCCCCTTCGGCCGCGCAGGAGCAAGAAGGCCCCCGCAGCGAAGACCGCGACGAGCACGAGCTCCCGAAAACGCATCCAGGCCGATTCCGGGAGCAGCAGGCGCTGCAGCAGCACCATCGAGCACAGCCCGGCGGCCACCAGGGCAAGGCGCCCGAGGCAGCGCAGCCAGCATTCCGGCATCTTCTTCCACATGGCCAGCAGCAAGCACACACCCAGGACCGGCAGGCCGTACTGCGGGACCAGGGCGGAAGGCCGATGGAAGAACAGGAGCTGCAGCAGCACGAAGAAGCAAATCCAGGAAAGCCCCGTCCACCACTTGCTCAGCCTCTGGATGCTCAAGGCCGGGCGGCCGAAGACCATCGACGGAAGAAACAAGGCCGCAAGAGCCGCCGCGCTCAGCATCACGCCCAGGCTCATGACCGGCGGCAGCCATTGAAAGCCACGCAGACCCTGCTGGGAATAAGGCCAGATCTCCCACGCTCCCCAGACAGCCAGCGCCATCAGAAGCAGCGCGTTCACGGCATGGGCCAGTCGCCAGAAGCATCCGCCCAGCGCCTTCGCATCGGCATCGGGGTTCTTTCGCGCTGCCCATGCGAATCGGAAGGCCAGCAAGAGACAGAGCTAGAACGCGCCCAGGAGCAAGGACCAGACCGGCCACTTCCCGATGAAGTCCCGGTAGAAATAGCCCGCGATCCGATCAACGAGTATTTCGATCTCCGCATCCAAGGTGTGTCCTCAGACAGGTTCAGCCTGGCCGAGTTCCCATGAATTCCCTCTCGCGAGCACCTCGGCTCGGCGCATAAGTGTCAAGTGTCGGGGTCTGACCCCCCTTTGACAATCCCGCCCGGGCGGGTCTACAAACGGCCCATGACCACAGGCTCGAGCAAGACCCTGCTCGGACGGATCGTCTCGCTCTCGCCCGAGGTGGAGCGGCTGCTGGCCGCCCAGGAGGCGCAGCCGGTCGATCCGGCCTGGGAGCGGCAGGAGCGGGCGGTCATGTTCACCGACATCGTCGGCTCGACGAGCTTCTTCGAGCAGCGTGGGGACGAGGCGGGCATGGCCATGGTGGAGCGCCACAACAGCCTGTTGCTGCCGCTGGTCGAGGCCCACGCGGGCACGCTGGTCAAGACGATCGGCGACGCCATCATGGCCTCGTTCGAGACGGCCGGGCAGGCCGTCGGGGCGGCGATCGGCATGCAGGCGGCGCTCAAGACGCACAACCGCGGCAAGGCGGACCCGGACCGGATCCGCGTGCGGATCGGGATCAACTTCGGCCCGGTCATCTGCCGGCAGAAGGACCTCTTCGGCGACACGGTCAACGCCGCGGCCCGGGTCGAGGCGCTGGCGCGCGGCGACCAGATCCTGATCTCGGCCGCGGTGAACGCGCAGCTCGACAGCGACTTCCCCTTCCCGCGGCGGCTCTTCGACGCGGTGCGCGTCAAGGGCAAGCTGGCGCCTATCGAGGTCTATGCGGTGCTCTGGGACCCCGAGGCGGCCAGCGCGGTCGCCGAGCCCGCGCCGGCGTGCGAGCCGGGGCAGCTGCTCGGCAAGCGCTTCGAGATCGAGGCCCGCCTGGGCGAGGGCGGCATGGGCCAGGTCTTCCAGGCCCGCGACCTGGTCCTGGACGAGACGGTGGCCCTGAAGTTCATCCGGCCCGATCTCGTCGAGGACCCGGCCACCCTGGCGCGCTTCAAGCGCGAGGTCAAGCTGGCCCGCTCTATCTCCCACCCCGGCATCTGCCGGATCCACGAGTTTTTGGAGATGGACGGCCTGCGCTTCCTGTCCATGGAGCTCATTCGCGGCCGAACGCTCGCAGAGCGGCTCCGCGAGCCGGGCCCGGTTCCGGTCGAGACGGCGCTCGACTACCTGAACGGGATCTGCGCCGCCTTGCAGGCCGCCCATGACAAGGGCATCACCCATCGCGACCTCAAGCCGGCCAACGTCATGATCGAGCAGGACAGCGGCCGGGTGGTGCTGATGGACTTCGGCATCGCCCGCCCGAAGAGCCGACGCTCCGAGACCGCGCCCGGCATGGTGGTGGGCAGCCCCGAGTACATGAGCCCCGAGCAGGTCCGCGGCGAGAATGTCGGGCCGGCATCCGACATCTACGCGCTGGGCGTGATCCTCTACGAGATGCTCGGCGGCCGCCCCCCGCACGTCGCCGAGACGCCCATGGCCGTGGCCATCCAGCACGTGACCGCAGAGCCCCGCCCGCTCCGCGAGCTCCGAGCGGACCTGCCCGAGCCGCTCTACGCGGCCGTGGCGCGCTGCATGTCCAAGGAGCCGGCCGGGCGCTTCGCCTCGGCCGCCGAGCTCGCCCGGGCCGTGCTCGGCGATCGCGCAACACTGCCAGCCCCGACCCCTTCCCGCTGGTGGCTCGCGCCTGCGGGCGCGCTGGCCGCGCTGCTCGCGGTCCTCGTCGCCTGGCAGCTCTGGCCGGCATCGAGCCCCGGCCCGGCCAGCGCGACCGAGCTGATCGTCTCGAGCGACTCCATGGCCCACACGCCCTGCTTCTCGCCAGACGGTCGAGGCCTGGCGTTCATCCAGGACGGCGAGATCTGGCTGCGCGACAGCGAGGACGAGCGGGCCCTGACCCATAAAGCCTGGATCGTAGAGAGCCGCGAGCTGGCCGGCCTGAGCTGGAGCGCAGAACGCATCTACGCCACCGCGGCCGGCGAGCGCGGGCCGGTCGTGATCCAGGTGGATCCGCAGAGCGGAAAGCGCCTCGGCTCGTTGGACGCGGCCGCGGCCGCCGACCGCTCGGCGGACGGCCGGCTCGCCTTGGCCGCGCCCAACGAGCACGGCACCTTCGACATCGCCCTGTCCGGCCCGGACGGCGCCGACCGCAGGGTCTTGCTTGCGGGCACGCCTTCTGTGTCCTACCTGCGCCCGCGCTGGTCGCCGGACGGCAAGCGCCTGGCGATCGTCATCCACCAGGTCGGCTACGACAGCACACGGGACATCGGGGTGCTGGATGCAGCCACGGGCGCGCTGCGGCAGCTGACCTTCGACGGGGCCGGCCAGCGCGCCTATAACACGGATCCCACCTGGGCGCCGGGCGGCGAGTGGCTCGCCTTCGCCTCGAAGCGCAGCGGCACCATGACCCTGTGGTGGCTCCACGCGCGCGGCGGCGAGCCGCAGCCCCTGTCCCGGATGGCCACCGAGGACCAGTGCGGGCCGGACATCTCGCCCGACGGCAAGCGTATCGTGTTCAACACCCGCGCGGAGCAGCTGGACGTCGAGATCGTCGACCCGGGCTCGGGCGCCGCCACGCCCGTCACCCGGAAGCGCCGGCCCGACCGCTTTCCGGTCTTCTCCCCCGACGGGCGGCTGGTCGCCTACCGCTCCGAGGGGACCGGCAAGCACTTCGACAAGCACCGGATCGTGATCTTCGATCGCGCCAGCGGCGAGCGCTCCCCCATCCAGGGCCCGGCCGGCCTGAGGGACTTCTGCTTCTGCGGCCCGGAGCAGATCGCCTTCGCGGCCACGCGAGCCGAGGAGCGCTTCCTCGGCCTGGTCGATCGAGCCGGCTCGCAGCGCATGCTTGTCAGGGGCTTCGACCGCATCTGGTCACCCGCCTGCAGCCCGGACGGCAAGCAGGTCGTCTTCGCGGGCAAGCAGCTGGCCTCGGATCGCCGCAGCCTGTGGAGATACGCGCTCGACGAGAGCACGCCCCAGCGGCTGACCGACGTCGGCGAGGCCTTCTACCCCTGCTGGTCCCACGACGGCCGCCTGATCGCCTACCGCTGGGCCCCGTCGCTCGACAGGCTCGGCCAGGCCGAGCTTCGCCTGCTCGTCCCGGGAAAGCCGCCCCGGACCCTGACCGGCCACCGCTCCTTCCAGCTCTCTCGCCGCCGGCTGCGCTTCTCGGGCGACGACCGGACCATCTACTACGCCCAGTCGGCCGCCCCGGGCGGCAAGATATGGCGCATCCCCCTTGCCGGCGGCGAGCCCGAGCCGGTCTTCCACCTCCTCCACATGCACACCTTCGACTTCGACCTGGCCCCGGACGGCGCCCTGGTCTATGCCAAGGTCAACCGCCGGGGCGATCTGCACGAGGCGCGCAACCCCGACTGGGCTTTATGAGGGTGCCCTCTCGAGCGCATCGCGCCTCGGCCCTTCGGGGCTTTCGGATCTCGGAATCGTAGCGTCGATCACAGGCGGCCCTGCTCGTCCAGCTCGGCGAGCCTCTCGTCCAGCTCTCCGACCAGACGGCGGGCGACCGCCTCGCCGATCTGCCGATCCGCCCTGGCCTTGTGCACAGCCGCCTTGCGGATCTGCAGCAGCTGGCGGGCGAGCTCCCGGTGCTCCTCCTCACGCATGCGCGCCTCGATCTCCTCGTCCTCCCGGCTGGCCTCGATGCCCTGCATCTCGGCCTCCAGTTCCTCCATGGCCCGCTCGCAGAGCGCCTCGTCCAGGCTGCCCGACTCCCGCCGGCGGTCCAGGTAGCTCACGGCCGCCTGGATGGCGCGCAGCCGGCCGCGATAGGCCTGCAGCTCGCCGCGCGCCTCCCGCTCCGGCACCAGCCCCATGCGCCTGAGCAGCCTCGACATGCTGATCCCCTGGACCAGGATGGTCAGCAGACAGGTGCCGAAGACCACGTCCACGACCAGATCGCGCATGCCCCAGTGCCGGGGGATCGACAGGGCCAGCACCATGGCGATGCCTCCCCTGAGCCCGCCCCAGACCAGCGCCGCGCCCTCCCCCCGGCGCATGCGGCCCTCCAGCCTCTGCAGCAGCGGCAGGGCGGCGTAGACCAGCAGCGCCCTCGCGGCCAGCAGCGCCAGCCAGACCAGCACGACCGGCAGCCAGTTCGCGAGCAGGCGCGCCGGCGAGACCTCCAGCCCGACCAGCAAGAACACGAAGGAGTTGGCCAGGAAGACCATGTACTCCCAGAAGGAGGCCACCGCGACCCGCGTCGTGGCGCTCATGCCGTGCTTGGCCCCGAAGTTGCCGGTCAACATGCCGGCCAGCAGGCAGGCGATCACGCCGGAGGCGTGGGCCTCCGCGGCCAGCAGGAAAGAGCCGAAGGCGGCCAGCGTGGTCAGGGTGATCTCGATCAGGTGATCGTCCAACCGGGCGGTCACCCAGGAGACCGCGAAGCCCACCGCGCCGCCGATGAGTAAAGCCCCGACGATCTCCCAGCCGAAGAAGCGGACCACCCAGGCCGCGCTCGGCTCGGGCACGCTCGGGTCCAGGCCCATCACCACCAGCACCACCGAGAAGACCACCACCGCCACCCCGTCGTTGACCAGGCTCTCGCCCTCCATGATCACGCCCAGGCGCCTCGGCGCGCCCAGCTCCCGGAAGAGCGAGATGACGGCCACGGGATCGGTGGCCGCCAGCACGGCGGCCACGAGCAGCCCGCCCACGAAGCCCAGAGCGGGGCCCAGGACGTGGAAGACGAGCCATATCAGGGTCCCGGCCGCGAAGATCCCCAGCACCAAGCCCGGGGCGGCCAGGGTGATGATGGACTTCCAGTTCTCGCCGAAGTCCCGCATCTCGAAGTGGAAGGCCGCCTCGTAGATTAGCACCGGCAGCAGCAGACCGAAGAGCAGCTCGGCCGTCAGGTGGAGCTGGATCTCGAAGCCCGGGAAGACCTGCTCGCGGAGCAGCGAGACCGCCAGGCCGGTGATGACCAGGGCGACCGTGTACGGCACCCGGTATCGGCGGGCGAACATGGCCACTGCGCTCGCCAGCATGAGCAGGAAGAGGAAGGCGATCGGGACCGACATCGGCCGAGACGATACGCGCCGACGCGACGGCGCGTCAAGAGCTGGCGCGCTGGAGATCGCTGTGCTAGGCTGGCGGCTCGACATGGGAACCCGTCGCCTCTCACAGGCTCTGGCCTGCTTTGGGCTCTGCGTGCTGGCCGGCTGCGGCGCGTTTGCCGACGCGGCCGGCGGCGACGACGGCGATGGGGGGGCCGCCTGCGCGCTCAGCATCGAGCCGGACATCGTGCTTCGCCAGGGCCAGACGGCGATCTTTTCCATCTCCTTCGACACGCCCCCGCCCTGGGCCGACGAGCCGAAGGCCACGGGCTACCTGACCCACTTCGACTTCGACGCGAAAGACATCGAGTACATCACCAACTACGACGGGAAGAGCTCCATCGAAGCCACGCTCAAGGCCAGCCGGCAAGCCCGGACCGGAGAGCGCTCCCTCTTCGTCGAGGTCCGCTACGCGCCTCCCGGACAGAAGCAGCAGAGCCACAGCTGCGAGGGCTCTCTCTTCGTGGTGCCGCCCCGGTCTCTGGACGGAGGCACGGACGGCGGAGGCTCGTGATGCGGGCACACGGCACAGCCTGCCTGTGCGCGCTGCTGGCCATGGCCGCGCCGGCCTCGGCCGAGGAGGCCTTTCCCGGCCAGGTCGACCTGGCCGCGGGCATGGCCTGCCACCGCAACCTGGACATGGACTGCGCCCGGGCCAGGCTGGAGAGCGCGCTGGCGGCGTTCTCCCCGGAAGCCGATCCCGACTACATGAGCCACGTGCGCTCGGCCAGGCTCACCCTGGCGGGCATCCACGTGGCCGCCGATGACCTGCAGCGCGCCGAGCAGGAGTTCGCCACCCTGCTGCTGCTGGACCCGGACTTCCGCCTGCCGCCCGGCGACCATCCCCCCAAGCTGCGCTACGTCTTCGAGCAAGCCCTGGAAGGCCTGCGGGCATCGGCCGAGAAAACGCCGCACGCCGGGCAGAGCACCCGGCCAGACGATGCGGTCAGCGGCGAGGTCGAGCAGGCGCCGGGCGCGACCGGTGTGCAGACGGCCTCGCCTGCGCCACCCTTCCGGTCCTTCTGCCTGGCCGTACACGGCCGGCTGCTGGTGCTCTTCGGCCGGGACGCCGACAGCGTGGCCAGCGGCCCAGGGGCTGCGCTGGCTTTCGCCTGGCGGCCGATCGAGCGCCTCGAGCTGGAGATCGCCTACGGCTACTCGCACCACTCGCTCGCCAGCGGCGGGGCGGCGCTGCAGACCATGTCGCTGGGGCTGGGCGCCGGCTACCGCCTGCTCGAGTGGGGGCCGATCGGGCTGCAGCTCGGCGGCAGCGCAGGCGCGCTGGCCATGGGGACCGCCGATCGCTACGACCACTGGGGCCTGCTGCTGGCGGCCCACGCCAGAGTCGCCTGGCCCGCGCGCGGGCTCTGGGGCATCGAGCTGCGCGTCGAGCCGTCGGCGATCGTCACGGCCGACGAGGCGTCGTTCTTCCTGACGCTGGCCGCCGGGGGCGTGCTCCGATGGTGACCGGGCTGCGGATCGAGCTGGTCATCCGCGACGCCGGCGGGCCGCCCGTGCAGCGCAGCTTCACGGCGGCGGTGCTCCAGGTCGGGCGCGGGTTGGGAAACGACGTACCGCTCGCGGATCCCCGGGTTTCCTCGATCCACGGACGGCTGCTGCTCGACGCGGGCGCGGTCCGCTACCAGGACCTGGGCAGCACCAACGGCTCGGCCCTGATCCGACAGGGGGAACGCAGCGCGGTGCCGGCGGGCGAGTCCGGCGTGCTGCTCGGACCCGGCGACGAGATCCAGCTCGGCGACGCGGACGAGCCGTCCTGCATCCGGCTGGTCGCGCTGGAGGCGGCCAGCGTGCCTTCGCCCCGGGTCACGATCGTGGCCGGCCGGGCGCTCGGCCAGATGGCCGGCCCGCCGGACTCCGAGGTCTTTCGTCGCCTGCTGCAGCTTCTGGCGAGCCTGCGCTGCGAGAGCGACCGTCTGGAGCTGACCCGGCAGGTGCTCAGCTTCCTGGCCGACAGCCTGCCCGGCGTGTCCCGCGCCGAGTGCAGCATGCGAGACGGCTCCGGGCGCTTCTCACCCGTGCTCGTGCTGGGACCGGATCGAGACGCACCCGGCGCGGCGCCTTCCTCGAGCCTGATCGAGCGCATGATCGCGAGCCGGGAGACGCTGCTGATCGAGGACATGGAGACCGCCGCGGACGCCAGCGCCAGCATGCGCTCGATGCCCGTGCGCAGCCTGCTGCTCGCGCCCCTGATCCAGGACGAGGCGGTGGTCGGGGCGCTGCAGATCGGCTCGGCCCAGGGCGGCCGCTTCGGCGAGCGGGAGCTGGACCTGGTCTCGGTGCTGGCCGCCCAGATCTCGGCGCTGCTCTCCGGCGCGGCCTTGATCAGGCGGCTCCAGGAGGCCGAGGCCCGCCTGCGAGGGCAGTGCGACTATCTGATCAGCCGGCTCGGGCAGGAGCCGGCCCTGGAGCAGATGCGGGGCCGCAGCCAGGCGATCCAGCGGGTCCGGAGCCAGATCGAGGCCGTGGCCGCGTCACGCACGACCGTGCTGATCGAGGGCGAGACCGGCACGGGCAAGGAGCTCGCCGCCCGGGCTCTGCACGAGCTCAGCCCCCGCGCCGGGGCCGCCTTCGCGGCGGTCAACTGCTCCTCGCTGGCCAGCGGGGTGCTGGAGAGCGAGCTGTTCGGGCACGTCAAGGGGGCTTTCACCGGAGCCCACCGCGATCGCAAGGGGCTGTTCGAGGTGGCCCACGGCGGCACGCTGCTGCTAGACGAGATCGGCGACATGCCCGCCGAGCTCCAGCCGAAGCTGCTGCGGGCGCTGGAAGAGGGCCAGGTGCTGCCCGTGGGCGCCAGCCGGCCCCGCCTGGTGGACGTGCGCGTCATCGCGGCCACCCATCGCGACCTCGACGCCGAGGTGGCAGCCGGGCGCTTCCGGCAAGACCTGCTCTTCCGGCTGAACGTCTTCTCCTTGCGCCTGCCGCCGCTGCGCGAACGCGGCGAGGACATCCAGCTCCTGGCCGAGCACTTCCTCGAGCGCTTCTCCCGCGAGCACGGCCGGGAGCAAGCCCAGCTCACGGCCGAGGCCCTGGCCGCCCTGGAGGCCTATACCTGGCCGGGCAACATCCGGGAGCTCCGCAACGAGATGGAGCGGGCCAGCCTGCTCCGCCCGCCCGGCGAGCCGGTCTCGCCCGCCCAGCTGTCGGCCAGGCTCGGAGGCGAGACGGGTGCGCAGAGCGACGAGCCCCAACTCCGCGGCAGCCTCAAGGAGGTCATGGAGCGGCTGGAGAAGACCGTCGTCGCCCGCGCCCTCGAGCGCCACGGCGGGAACCGGACCCGCTGCGCCAAGGAGCTGGGCATCAGCCGGCAGGCCCTGGTCGCCAAGATCGCCCGGCATGGACTGGATTGAACCCTCGCCACCCTCCCGGGAGGCTGTCGATAATCGCGAGATTATCGAAACAGGATCCTGCAACTCTGCGAAAAACAGAGGCGTGCAAGTCGAATAACTGCGTATTTCGACAGTCTCCCGGACGGAGAGGGGGAAAACGGATCAGACGAGAGCGGGGCGCGCAGCCGGTCTGAGGCCCCCGATCGCGCGGAGGGCGAAGCCGAGACCGAGACCGAGCGGGCGTGCCCGGCGCCGCAGCCCCGCGGACTCGCATTCTCGCCGGACGCCCTCACCGACCGACCCTGCGCGCCCGCAGGGCCTCGAGCAGCTCGGCCGGCACGGGCGGCTCGCCGAGCCGGTTCGGCTTGAGCTCGCCGTGGAAGTCGCTGCCGCCGGTGACCGCCAGACCCAGCCGCCCGGCCAGCCGCTCGAGCTCTCTGCGCTGCGCCTCCGAGTGCTCCGGGTAGATCGCCTCCAGCCCGTCCAGGCCGCAGGCGGCCAGAGACTCGATCTCGGCCTCGAGCACCGGCGGCTCGAGCCCGGCGATGCCCGGGTGCGCCAGTACCGCCAGGCCGCCGGCCGCGTGCACCAGCGCGATGGCCTCGGGCGGCTCGAGCCGCAGCCGGGGCACGTAGGCCGGCCGGCCGCTTCCCAGATAGCGCTCGAAGGCCTCGTCCACCGAGCCGACCCAGCCCGCTGCCTGCATGGCTTTCGCGATGTGCGGCCGGCCGATCACCTCGCCTCCGGCCAGTGCCCGGACGCGCCCGGCATCGAGCTCCATGCCCAGCACGGCCAGCCGCGCCAGGATCCGCTCGTTGCGCAGCTGCCGCCCGCCGCGAATCGCAGCCAGCGCCGCGCAGAGCTCCACATGCTGCTCGTCGATCCAGTATCCCAGCACGTGCAGGGAGCCGAAGGGCCGCCGGGTGGAGAGCTCCACGCCCGGCACGACCTCCACGCCGAACCGCCGGCCGGCCCGCGAGGCCTCGGCCAGACCATCCATGCAGTCGTGATCCGTCAGCGCGATCGCCACCAGTCCCCACTCGCGCGCGAGCGCGACCAGCGCGCCGGGCTCCAGCGTCCCATCCGAGGCGGTGCTGTGGGTGTGCAGATCGACCCGCTGCGGCACGGCTCCCTCCTCCGCCGGCAGTCTACGCCTGCGCCTCCGATATGCAAGCCGCAACGACGACTGGCGACGGACCGTGCGGATCGGCTATAATGGACATGGGGAAGCGGAGGTCGACCGGGAATGCGCGTCTCGCGCTGGACCTCACTCGCATGCTTCTTCGCCCTCTGCTCGGCAGGTCTATCTCCGATCGGATGCGACGAAGCCGACGAACCCTGCGGCGGGTCCTGCCTGCCGGGCCAGGTCTGCGACCCGTCGACGGACGAGTGCATCGACCTGCGGCCGCAGACCGATCCGCCCGACCTGGGCCGCTACCTGTCCCTGGCCGTCGAGTCGACCGGCCGGCTGGTGATGGCCGCCTACGCGGATCGCTACGGCGACATGGTCTTCGGCAAGGAGAAGGACGACGGGAGCTTCGAGTACGAGTACGTCGACGGCGTCCCGTTCCAGATCGGAGGCTCCCTGCTCGGCGATCCGTCGCCGGTGCTGCTGGGAGACGACGTGGGCACCTTCTGCTCCCTGGCCCTGGACGTGCTCGACCGGCCCCACATGGCCTACTTCGACCGGACCTACGGACGGCTGAAGTACGCCTACAAGACCGGCGAGGGCTGGCAGGTCGTCACCGTGCCCAGGGCGGCCGAGTCGGAGCACGTGGTGGGTCGCTGCGCCTCCATGGCGCTGGACAGCGACGGGCTGCCCCACATCGCATTCCTGGACGAGGACGCCCCGAGCATCAAGCTGGCCCGCAAGTTCTCAGACGGCCACTGGGCGGTCGAGCGGGTCGAGAGCTGCCAGCCCGCCGGGCCCGAGCGGGAAGGCGAGGTGGGTCGCTCGATCGCGCTGGTGCTGGACCACCGGGGCGGAGAGTGGATCGCCTACCGGGATCCGTGCCAGGGCTCGCTCAAGGTGGCCCACCGGATGACGGACGAGTGGTCGATCATGGCCCTGGACGCGTCCGGCGACGTGGCGAGCTGGATCGCAGCCGACCTGGACGCCGAGGGGAACATGGCGCTGGCCTACTTCGACCGGGCGGCCGGCTGCTTGAAGTACGCCTGGAACAACCACGGCACCCTGGGCTGGATCGTCGTGGACGACGGCGGTCAGCGGGTCGAGAGCGGCGCGCTTCACACCCACCCCATGGGCCAGCACTGCAGCTTGCGCTTCGGGCCCGACGGCCTCGCCCGGATCGCCTACCTCGACGGCTGGCAGCTGGACCTGCGGCTGGTGACCGGGCTCGCGGGCGGCGGCTTCGGCGAGCCCCAGGTCGTGAGCCAGGACGGCGCGGTGGGCTTCTTCAATGCCATGGTGATCATCGGGGACCGGCTCCGCCTGGGCACCTACCGCTACGGGCGCGGCGAGGACGGCCGTTCGTCCGGAGAGATCCTGTACGCGGACCTCCCGCTCGAAGGACCAGGGCCATGAGAGGACGCTGTCCGATCTTCGCCCTGGGCTTGTGCGCGCTGGCTGCGTGCGACGCCCCTCCCCTGCCCGAGCCCCTGGATCCGGCCGCCGAGGGCCAGCGGGCGGTCGAGCTCTTCCTGCCGGCCTACCGGGCCGAGGCCCTGGATGTCGAGCTGCTGGCCGAGCTGGAAGGCGCGGATGCGGATCGCCTGCGGCTCGAGCTGGACGCGATCAGCGGCAGCCTGGGGGAGCCGCTGTCCTTCGAGTGCGAGCCGGCCAGCGCCTCGATCGCCCTCGAGGCGCTCTCCGCCTGGGCGCACAGCGGGGGCGTGAGCGCGCAGGTCCACTTCGAGTCCTCCGAGCTGCTGCTGCCGCTCGAGGTCTTCTCGGAAGGCGAGCCGCTCCGGACCTGCTTCGCGACCGCGGCGATCGCGCTGCCCTCGGCCACGGTGGCGATGGAGCTCACCGAGCAGGAAGGCTCGCTGGGCCTCGCGGCGACCGTGCACTGGGATGCGCCCCGCCAGCCCGCGGAGGTCGTTCTCGAGGAGGGCTGCCCCGAGCAGCCGGGCAGCCAGCTGGCGTCGCTCGTCAGACAGGCGGTCGACGAGGCGCTCCGGGTCGGCCTGGCGGGTCTGGCCGGAGACGTGGCGCTGGCCGTCGAGCGGTCGACCGGCCTGACCGCGGGCGTCTCGATCGGCCTGGGGGAGCCGGAGATCCGCTTCTCTCTCCTGGCCGCGCTGGACAGCATCGAGACGGACAGCGCCGTCCGGGTGGGCCTGGCGGGAGGCTTCGAGGCCGACCGGGCGAGCTGCGTGCCGGATCTGCCGCTCCCGCCGCCGGCGAGCGGCGCGGCAGCGAGCATCGCAGAGCTGCTGCCGCGCTCCGGCGAGGGCTACGGCATGGCGGTGGCCTTCTCCCGGGCTTTCCTGCTCCAGGGCCTGGCCGGCGTCCACCGGGCGGGGCTCGTCTGCCGGCACAGCGGGCAAGGCGGGCTGTCGATCGAGATCGCCGATCTCTTCCCCTCGCTGGGCGCGCTTGGCCAGCTGGGCGAGGTCCGGGTGGCGATCTGGCCTGACGGCCAGCCCGAGCTGGACTTCGCCGGAGCCGACGTGCTGGCTGGAGAGGTCCTGCCCCGGGTGCTCGTCCACCTGCCCGAGGTCCGGATGGACCTGTACATCGACCTCGAGGGCGCGAACGTGCGGGTCCTGGGAGCCCGGGCAGACGTGGGCCTGAACCTGGCCCCCCGGCTGGAGGACGATCGGCTCTCGTTTGCGCTGAAGGAGTGCCAGGTCCTCCATCTCCAGATCGATCACGCCGAGCTGCTCGCGGAGTCGGGAGAAACCCTGCGCTCGAAGGCAGGCCAGGCGATCGGGCGCGTGGCCGCCGCCCAGATCGAGGCCCTGGAGCCGCTGACCATCTACAGGCCGGCCTGCGCGGGCGGAGAGGTCCTGGAGAGCCGGCTGCTGGATGAGCACGTCGTGCTCTACTTCGACGGCCTGGATCCGCCGGGCCTGAGCCCGATCGCCCCGGGCAACTCCGGCCACTAGACTACAGCCCGTGCATCAGTGAGCGAAAGCCCCGCAGGGGCGAAATATCATAGCCCAGAACGAAGCCGGCAAAGCCGGTGCAGCCCTGGGATAGAGATGCAGAAAGCGCGAGAGCCCAGAAAGTGCGCTATAGCATCCAACCGGCCTTGGTTGTCTCGCCCTTTCAGGGCTTACCGATTCATGCCCGCCGTTATTCCCAGGGCTTCGCCCTGAGCCTTATACATCTCAAAGCGCAAGGAAAGAATGGGCTTGGCACGCTCCGAGATCCGGGTTTTCGCTGCGAAGCAGCGATGGGATATAGCCTGGGGCTTCAGCCCCAGGG
>JAFGRB010000423.1 GCA_016935365.1 Deltaproteobacteria bacterium | reverse complement strand
GCTTGGCACGCTCCGAGATCCGGGTTTTCGCTGCGAAGCAGCGATGGGATATAGCCTGGGGCTTCAGCCCCAGGGAAGCGGAGAGAATATGATCATGCGCCCTGAAAGGGCGCGGAAATCTCGAGCCCTGTCCGAGATGCAGAGATGGCTGCGCCCCTCCAGGGCGCGTAAATAATCTTACCTTGATAAACCTGGGGCTGAAGCCCCAGGTTCTATCCCCCCGCTGCTTCGCAGCGGGAAACCTTGCGACGGAAAAGATGTATATACGGCTCAGGGCTTCGCCCTGGGTTATCCTGTTGTGCCCCGTTGGGGCTTGTCAGGCGATCGCTGGCCGCCGGCCCAGCTGCGCGCTGCGATCCGCTCCAGCTCGGCTCGCCGGGCGCGGATCGAGCGGGCCAGGGCGAGCTGGGCCCGGGCGCGCTGGAGGTTGTGCTCGGCGGCCGAGGCATGGCGCGTCGGGTCGAAGGCGAAGTAGCGCTCCTCGATGGCGTCCGCGCAGAAGCGGCTCGCGAGCTCGACGGCGATGGTCTCGACCGCGGCCGGCACCGCTTGGCGCTCGGCCTCGCCGACTTGCCCGGCCGCCGAGGCCGCATAACCCGCAAGCGCGGCCTCGAAGTAGTCGAGCGCGATCTCCGCCTCGACCTCCTCGCCCTGCGGGCTGCACCAGGAGCGCAGGGCGTCTCCGAGCTCGACCGGCAGCGGCATGCGCGCCAGGGTGTCGAGGTCGACCAGGCAGAGCGCCCGGCCGTCCGGATCGAAGAGCACGTTCGAGATCTTGGGATCGCCGTGCACGTGCCGTCCGGGCAGGCCGGCCGGCATGTCCAGATCGCGCGCCTGCGCCAGCACGGCATGGGCCACGGGCTCGATCTGGTCGAACAGACGGTGGCCGCGGCCGTCGCGGACTGCGCTCTCGAGATGCGACAGGTGCCGGGCCGTGTCGTGGACGCCAGGGCGGCGCGAGCGGTAGGCGTGCTCCAGATCGGCCAGCGCCGCGTGGAAGCGGCCGAGCAGCGCGCCCGCCTCCCGGCAGCGCCCCGGGCTGTCGGCGGCCATCAAGCTGAGGCCCTCGATCCAGGTCTGGGCCCTCCAGACCGCACCCCGGGCGTCTCGCAGCCATAGCGCGCCGTCGAGGGTGCGGACCAGCCGCGGGCTGAGCAGGCCGCGGGCCTCCAGGTGGGCGGTGACCGCCTCGATGTCCTCGTGCACGGCCGGGTCGAAGATCGGGTTGAGCCGCTGGAGGAAGAGCCTGCGCCCGGCGCCGTGCGCCGGCGTCTCGACGCGAAAGCTCGCATTGATGTGGCCGCCGGCGATGGGCTCGATGCACGCGTTCGCCAGGTCCCAGGCGCGCAGGACGTCCTCGCCGGGCCGGAGCGCATCGCTCATGGAGTAACCCGACTCACTTGCGCTCGCGCTTGCGCACCTGCTCGAGCTTGTACTTGAACTCGGCGGCCGGGTAGAGCTCGATGGCCATCTCCAACAACTCCACCGCGCCGGCCAGGTTGCGCTTGACCAGCTCGGTGTCGGCCTTCTGGCTCAGGATCTGGGCGGTCGTCTTGAGCGTGTTGTAGGGCACGACCGACTTGCGGTACTCGATCCGGCGGTGATCGTCCTGGAGCTCGGCCGCCGCCCGCCGGGCGAGCTGCAAGCGCTGGCGGCAGAGCTCGGCGGCCTTTTCGGACAGCCGCTGCAGGTTGGATCCCTGGCCGTACTTGAGCTCGATCTCGCGCATGGCCAGCGGGTACATGTTGGGATGGGCGGTCCAGTGGATACCGAGCAGATCGAACTTGGTGCCGCTCTCCTCGAGCTCGCGCAGCTCGGCCGCGAGCTGGGCTTCGGTCGAGCCGGATCCGGGTCGAGGGCTTTTGGCCGCGGGGCCGGCCCCGCGCGCTGCGGGCGCGGCGGCCTTGCGCACGGCGGGCGCGGGCTCCTCGGCCCCGGGCTCGCTCAGCGCGACCACCGATCCGATCGCCCTCAGGGAAATGGCCAGGCGCATGAGCCGGTCGCGCAGCTTCTTGGGAAAGTCGGCCATGGCCTGGGGCAGGGTCGTCTTCCCCTCGAGGCTCTTCACGAAATCGTACTCGTCGTCGTCCAGGTCGAGGTCGGCGAGCCGGTAGATGGGCTTGCTGGAGAGCTTGGGGTAGCGGTTCCACAAGGGCTTGAGAAGGGTCTTGATCTGCGGCACGTCGAGGGCCTTGAGCCCTCGCTCCATCCACGGGATGATCATCTCCGCGAAGGTGGTGCCTTCCTCCTTGTACGTGGGGCAATCCCGCAGCTCGAAGAGCACCTCGCCCGCGGCCCGGATGGTCTCGAAGGCGTTCTCGGTCTGCTCGGCGACGGCGATCATGATCTGCGAGGGCGTGGCCGCACCCTTGCCCAGCACCAGGTCCGCCGCCCGCGCGTAGGGGCCGGCCTGGCCGATGAGCTCGTCCTTCACCTCGGGGCTGATGGAGCGGTTGGCGGCCAGGCACTCGAGCAGCCCCTTGTCGGCGTCGGGCCCGTCGTAACCCACCAGCTTGCCGGCCTTGTTGAACTGGAAGCACATCTCCGATCCGGCGTGCTTGACGGCCAGCTCCACGTCGCGCTCCAGGTCGCAGATCGAGGCCACCAGATCGAAGAGGTTCGTGTCGTGGTGCTTGCGCGGGTCGAGCTTGAAGTGCTGGAGCTGCTGGAACTCCGTCGGATCCCTGGGGGAGTAGATGGTGCCGCGGCAGGTCTCGAACTCCTCGCGCAGGCCCTCCATCTCGACGAGCGGCTCGGCCGGCTCGGGCTCGGGCTCGTCCGGCTCCTCGGGCGCCTGGCGGGGAATCGTCGAGCGGGCCTTGGCCATGAAGGCCGCGATGGACTGCCGGGTGGCCTCGTCGGCCTCGAGCTGCAGGCAGGTCAGGCCGCCTTCGGAGAAGACCGGCGTGGCCTGGATGGGCAGGTCGAACGAAAGGCCCTGGATCTTGATCAGAAAGGTCATCTTTCGGCCCAGGGGCCACTTGCGGCTCGACTCCAGGTAGATGCCGCCCGAGGCCACGTTGGCCTCGTAGTCCTGCTGGAACTTGGTCGCCGAGCCGTAGAGGATGGTCCCGTCTTCCTGGAGCACCGGGCTGGTGCGCAGGCTGTTGACCAGGTTGATGACGTTGGCCCTGTTGCGGGGCGAGAGGTCCATCTCCAGGCCCACCTTGCCCCCACCGCAGAAGACCACCTCGGCCACGAAGCCGGCCGTGGACTCCGGCGAGTCCTCGATTCGGATCTGGAAGCCGGCCTGCTTGCGCAGCGGCCAGTTGAGGTGGGAGTCGAGGTAGAAGCCGCCCTTGGTGATGTGCGAGTCGTAGTGATTGAGGAACTCGGCCACCGACTCGAAGATGATGCAGCGATCTTTTCTGAGGAATGCCATGCGAAAAAAATACAACCAAGCGCCTCGCGATTTCAAGGGCCAACCAGCATCCGCTCGCGCATGCCGGAGGTGGCCAGCGCATCGCCCCCCGGGCTCAAGAACAGCGCCTCGAGGCCCGCGTGGCGCTCGGCCAGCGCGCGGCCGGCCTCGGGACCCATGACGAACAGGCCCGTGGCATAGGCGTCGGCCAGGGCGGCGCTCGGCGCGACCGTGGTCACCGAGGCGCAGCCCTGGGCCGGCCAGCCGGTGCGCGGGTCGAGGATGTGGTGGTAGCGAACGCCGCCGGAGATGAAAAAGCGCTCGTAGTCGCCGCTGGTGGCCGCGCCCTCGTCGCGGAGCGCGATCACCGCCCGGATGGCGTCGCGCCGCGGATCGCGCACGCCCACCCGCCAGGTCCGCCCTCCGCGCGAGCCCGCCGCATAGAGGTCGCCGCCTCCGATGACCAGGTGATCGGCGAAGCCGCGCGCGCGCAGCACCGCGCTGACGCGGTCGACCACGTAGCCCTTGGCGATCCCCCCCAGGCCGATCTTCATGCCCGGCCGGCGCAGCATCAGCGTGCCCTGCTCGCGGTCCAGCACCAGGTCGCGCCAGCCGACCAGCTCGGCCCGGGCGCGGGCAGCGGCCCGATCGGGCACCCGCGGCTCGGGGGCCTTGAAGTCCCACAGGCCGTCCAGGGCGGCGAAGGTGATGTCAAAGGCCCCCCCGGTCTCGTCCGACACGTCCCCGGCCATGGCGGCCAGGCAGAAGAGCTCCGGCGCCACCGCGACCGCCCCGCGGCCCGCCAGGCGGTTGACGGCCGAGACGGAGCTCCCGGGCCGGTGCGCGCTCAGCAGCCCCTCCAGGCGCTCCACCTCGGCGAAGGCCGCCCGGATGGCGGCCAGCAGCTCGGGCGACTCGGGGGCCGGGATGCTGATCGAGACCCAGGTGCCCATGTGCGCCTGCTGGCGCCGGGTGAGAGGCTGCGGTTCGGTCCGGTCTCCGCGCGTGCTCGAAGCGCAGGCCGGGAGCAGGAAGAGCACCGTCAAGCCTGCCAGCGTCCGGGTCTTGCCTTCGAGCGCGGATGCGGTAGGCCTTCTTTTCATGCGGCCGTCAGCGCCCGGTCCGGTCGGCCTGCTCGATGCGCCGCTGGCCCTTGAGGCGCGCCTTGCGGACCGCCTCCGGCACCTCGACCGGCCCGCCTCCGCCGAAGAGCAGGTGGTGCAGCGAGAGAGCCTGGCGGGCGGCCACGGCGGTCAGCTCGGAAGAGACCGTGGCCCCGGTCACGCCGTCGATGTCCGCATACACGCTCAGCGCGTCGGTGTGGCACTTGCCCTCGAACTGGGACAGGAAGCGCTCGGTGCGGATGGCCTCGGGCCACTCGTTGCTGAGCTCCATCACCCGCACACCCCGCAGGCTGCCATCGGCCGCGACGCCCACGGCGAAGCGGTGGCGCCAGTCGCCGGCGTCGGCCTGGATGATGAAGACATAGGCGGTCGTCTTGCCCCGGGCGTCCTTGCCCAGGTAGATCTTGTGGGGTCCGCGCTCGAGCTCGTAGCCGCAGTCGCGCTTCAAGCGCGCCCGCTGGGCCTCCGAGAGCTCGCGGGTGATCTTGAAGACCTCGGCGCCCTCGGGCAGCAGGGAGCGGACCGCCTGCTTGAGGCCCATGAATCGCCTGGCGCCCGCCGGCGGGCAGGCGAGCAGCAGCGCGGCGAGCAGCGCCAGAGTGGCATGGGGACGGGTCGATCGCATCGCGCAAGGTCTCACGGCGATTGGATCCGCGTACCGGTGATCTCGTAGCTGGCCGTGCAGTCGATGCGCTGCTGGTCCACGGTGCCCTTGCCCAGCATCCGGCCCTGGCCGTCGAACTCGTCGCCCGAGATGACGCCCTGGAAGCGGGCCGTGATCTGGACCGAGCCGCTGTTCTGCGTGCCGTAGCCGCCGATGTCGAAGCTGCCGTCGCTGTCGATGCCGCCGGCCAGCCGGGTGACGTACTGATCCGAGTCCAGGTCCACCTGCAGGTGGCCGTCGGCCTGGTCGACGAGGACCTGGGTGCTGTCGCGATCTCCGACGTCGCACAGGTGATAGACGAAGATGCCGTAGTCGATCTCGGGGCACATGCCCTCGCAGGCCGAAGTGTAGATCTCCATGTCGTACACCCCGCTGGCCGCGCTGCCGCTGGCGTTGCCGTCGGGCAGGTGGGTGACCACGTCCTTGTCGAGATCGCCGTCTCCACTTCCGCAGCCGCCGAGCAGCAGCGCGCATACGAGAACCGAGAGACACGCTCGCATGTCGAAGACCTCCTCGGCCGATACTAGCCCTGAAACAAGTGCATTGCACTTGTTTTCGGGCTGGGTAACTCTCAGGGGGCTTTCGCAAAGCCCCCTCGCTGCTGGAATTCAATTCCAGCAGCTTCGCCCCCAAACAACCGCCCTTCGGGCGGCTAGCCCTGAAAACAAACGCGGTCTGCAAGACCGCGCTTGTTTTAGGACTAGCGCGCAAGCGGCGCGCTTTCCACTCCAATCCGCCGGCGGCTACACGGTGAGCAGGCCCAGACGCTCGGCCACGATGCACAGCCCGAAGGACAGACAGAGCGAGAGCAGGGGCGCCACGATCCACACCGCGAGCAGCCGGCGCACCGAGCTGCGGGTCCAGGTCGCCCGCCAGCCCTGCTTGCAGACCCCGAGCGCCAGGATGGCCGCGGTGTTCATCTGCACCAGAGAGGTCGGGATGCCCCGGGTGACCGATGCCAGCAGCAGCAGCGTGGCCGTGACGGTCGAGACGATCGCCGCGCCCCTGGCGCCGAAGTCCACGATCTGCTTGCCGGTCGTGTCCACGACCCGCCCGCCGAGCAGCGACGAGCCGATGCCGAAGCAGGGAGCCACGATCAGGGTGGCCAGCAGGATCACGAGGCCGAAAGGCTCCTCGCCGGCGGCGGTGCCGAAGCGCTTGGCGATCAGCACCGCGACCGGGCCGGTGGCGTTGGCGACGTTGTTCGAGCCGATCGCGAAGGCCACGTAGCAGGCTCCGCCGATCACGAGCCATCGGCGTATCCTGCCGCCGGAAGGCGAGACAGAGGCCGATTCCGATCTGGAGCGGAGAAGGAGCCTTGCGAGCGCGAGCGTCAGCACGAAGGAGGCGATCGGCAGGATGAACCAGGTGGGGATGATCTCCAGCAGCAGGCGCTCGCTCTTCAGCGCGCGGAAGAACACGGCCGCCCCGACCAGGGCGCAGACCGTGGCCTGGCTGGTCGACTGGGGCACGCGCAAGAGGTTGGCCGCGAGCAGCGACAGCGCGACCGACAGCAGGATCACGGTCACCAGCGGCGTGGTCATGCAGGCGTCCGGGAGGATGTCCCGGCCCAGCGTCAGCGCGACTTTCTCGCCGGCCAGGATGGCGCCCCCGAAGACGAAGATGCCGAAGAGCCCCGGGATCAAGTCCTTGCGGATCAAGTCGGCGCCGTACGCGCTGGAGAAGGACGGCGACGTGCCCGAGCCGCCCATGTTGATGGCCAGGAACATGGCGATGAGCAGCGGCAGGACCATGGGCGTGGTGATCACGGAGGCGCACTCTAGCAGTCCTCGACGGAACCTGCAAAATGGGGTAGGCAAGTACCGTGGAACGCGTCATGCCACGAGGCCGGTCCCGCATGCTGGTCGTCGATCTGGACGGCACGCTGCGCCCGCCGGACGGAAGATTCGATCCGGCCGATCTCGAGGCGCTGCACCGGGCCGGAGAGCGGGGCGTGCTGCGGATCCTGGCCACCGGTCGTTCGCTGGCCTCGCTGCGCAGGGCCATCGAGGGCGTGGGGCTGCCGGTCGACGTCCTGGTCTTCTCCTCCGGAGCGGGGATCTGCACCGCGGGCGGGCAGCTACTCGCCTGCCGCAACCTGGACGCGCGACAGGTGGCCGGCCTGGTCGAGGACCTGACCGAGGCGGGCCTGGACTTCAGCCTGCACGCCCCGATCCCGGACAGCCACCGCTTCGCCGTCGTGAGGGCCTCCGGCCAGCCCAACGCCGACCTGGATCGTCGCCTGGCCACGGCCGGAGAAGACTACCTGGAGCTGGACGCCAGGTCCGGCTTCGGGCCGGCGGCCCAGATCATCGCCGTGCTGCCGCCGCCGGCTGCCGGGCGCATGACCGCGCTGCGCGCGATGCTCAACGACTTCAGCGTCGTGCGGACCACCTCGCCCGTGGATGGCCGCTCGGTCTGGATCGAGATCTTCGCTCAGGGGGTCTCCAAGGGCGCCGCCTGCGCCGAGCTGGCCGCGCGCCACGGATGCGATGCGGCCGATGCGCTGGCGATCGGCAACGACTACAATGACCTCGACATGCTGCGCTGGGCGGGACGGGCCCGGGTCGTGGACGGCGCCCCGGCCGAGCTGCGGGCCGAGTTCGCCAGCGTGGCGGGCTGCACGCAGGGCGGCGCGGCCGAGGCGATCGATGCCTGGCTGGCCGAGATGACGGGGGATCGGAGATGACGGCGAACGGAAGAGGAGACGGCCCGGCCGAGCCCGCGGGCAAGCGACTGGGCTGGAAGGCGCTCGCCTTGCTGCTGCTGGCCTTCTGCTCGCTGGTCGTGCTGTGGCGCACGCCCGCGGTCTGGCCGTTCAAGATCGTGCTGGTCCTGATCCACGAGCTGGGCCAGCGACTGGCGGTCGTGGCCACGGGCGGCCAGGCGGGTCCGATCCAGATCCTGGCCGGAGAGAGCAGCCTGTCGCTGGGCGGCGGCTCGCGCCTGCTGGTCTGGAATGCGGGCTACGCGAGCTGCCTGCTCTTCGGGGCGCTCGTGCTCTTGCTGGCCGCCCGCACGCGGCTCGAGCGCTGGCTGATGGCCGCCCTGGGCGGGATGTCGATCTGGGCCGTGCTGGCCTACGTGCCGTCCTCGAACAGCTTCGGCTTCTTCGGCGGGCTGGGCACCGGCGCGGCTCTGCTGGCCGCGGCGATCTGGCTGCCGCGCTCGGTCGACACCTTCCTGCTAGAGCTGGTCGGCCTGGGCGGCTGCGGCTACCCCATCGCCGACGTCGTGGCGGAGCTCCTGCTCGGCGGCCAGATGCGCTCCGACGCCCGCATGCTGGCCGATCTCTTCGGCCTGCCGATGGCCTTCTGGAGCGGGCTGTGGATCGCGCTGGCCGTGGCCGCGGCCGGCTTCTGCCTCTTCCTCGCCTGCCGGAAGCCGGCTTCTGCGGACGCGGGCTAGCGCTGTTTCCAGGAGATACGTCCGCGTGGCTGCAACGCAGAGCCCTGGCGCCCCCGCAGCCGGGCGGCGAAAGCGAGGCCGAGGAGCAGCCAGGCGAGCAGCTGGCCTCGGGCCGTGCTCGAGCAGCTGCAGCCTCCGGTTGTTGGGCCGCCTCCGTCTCCGGCATCCGCAGCCCCGCCGTCTGCGCCCCCGCCGTCCGGGCGTCCGCCGTCTCCTCCATCGGCCTGCGCCGGCACGCAGACGCCGTCTCGGCAGGTGCCGCCCGTGCAGGGCGTTCCGTCCTCGGCCGGCGGGTTCGAGCAGCTGCCGCTCGCGGGATCGCATTCCCCGGCCAGGTGGCACTCGTCGGCCGGCTGGCACTCGACGCCCGCGCACAGGTCGCAAGCCTCGGCGTCGTCGGTCGCCAGCACCGGGCCCGCGCCGCTGGTGGCGAAGCGCAGCACGCCCTCGCCGTCGGAGCGGGCCGAGGCCGGCGCGCCAGGACCCAGCAGGCAGTAGGCCGTGTCCGGGCGCATGCCGCACAGCACGTGCTCCCGCTCGCCGTCCGGGATCGCGTAGCGCAGCGCGCTCGCGGGCTCTGCCAGCGCGAAGAGCACGACCTCCCGGTCCAGCAGGGCGCCGACGGCCAGCTCGTCCTCGGCCCGCAGCAGATCGGCCCGGCCCATGGAGGCGGCGCTCGCCAGGCCGACCTCGATCGCGTGCAGGAAGGCGAGCTCGGCCTGCGCCTCGGCAGCGCGCACCTGGTAGCGCCAGTCCTCGCAGCCCTGGCAGCTGAAGTCGTCGCTCTGCGCGACGGCCTGCTCCGGCAGCAGGGTCTTGACGAAGACCCGCGAGCGCGCGTTGGCATAGCTCGCCACCGGCCCGTCGATCGCAGGCTGGCCGTCGAAGAAGATCTGCCAGGCCTTCTCGTCGCCGGCCGACTCGGTGCGGATGCGGTCGAGGATCAGCAGGTGCCGGGAGGGCGCGAGGAAGAGGAGGCTGCGCTCGACCCGCTCGACGTTGCAGTGGCGCCAGTCGCGCGAGCCGCAGGAGGCGTGCAGGAAGACCGGCGAGACGTCGGCCGCGAAGTAGAGGTAGTCGTCGGTCACGCTCCGGTGGGCGATCCGCGGCTCGTCCCACCACATCTGGGTGTCGGCATCCGGGGGCAGGTAGACGACGTTGAAGTACGCGTCGGTGTTGTCCATGTACTTGGTGTGATCGGCGATCAGCCAGCCATCCCGGAAGAGCGAGAAGTGGCCGCCCTGGCCGTTGTGGGTGTGATCCGAGTAGTGGCCGTTGAAGCGCATCTGCAGCCACAGGGCCTGGTCGCTCCAGTCCGAGCGGTGGGTCAGGATGCGCATGCCGTCCGTATAGTGCGCAAGCCCCAGGGCCTGGCGGTGGTCGGCCCGGGCGTGATCGGGCCGGGTCCAGATGAAGAAATCGTAGTGCTTGTGGGACTGCGAGTAGCAGTCTCCCGGGGCCTGACCGCTCTCGGCGATGGCCTCGGCCGCGTAGCGCGAGGCGGGCGAGTCGCAGCCGGCCTCCATGGCCAGGATCCACGGCAGCGAGCAGGCCGGTGCAAACTGCGCGCTCTCGCCCTGGCCCGCGATGACATACTCGTCCGTCCCCGGCAGCACGGAATAGAGCGTCTTGATGATGAACGCGTCGAAGATGCTGAAGTCGGCGAGCCGGTCCACACCCTCGACCTGGCGCAGGGTCAGCAGGGTCTTGGCCAGCATCTCGGTGTTCACCCGGCCGTAGCTGTTGCCCTCGGACCACTCGCCGCCCTGGGTGTGGCCCGTGGAGTTGGAGACCAGCTCGCAGTAGTCGTTGCCCATGCAGTGCGGCCAGCCGAGCTCGGCTCCCGATGTCTCGGCCAGCGCCTCGGGCAGCATGGTCTCGGTCACGTAGGTCAGGAAGGACTCGGCCTGGTTGTCCGGCTGCTCGCCGTGGATGGCGTAGCCGATGGCGGTCAGCGCCCAGAGGTGCCCGTACCAGTAGTTGTTCGACGCGTCGTGATAGGCCCACAGCGTGCCGCCCTGGCCGTCGTCGCCGCTCTGCACGATCTGGCCGATCGAGTCCAGGCTGCCGACCAGCCGCGCGCGCTCCTCGCCCGTCAAGCGGTCGTGGCACCAGTCGAGGACCAGGGCGGCCGAGGGCGGGTAGTAGCGGATGACGTAGCCGGTGTGCGCCCGGACGTAGCTCACCTCGTCGGAGCCGAAGTCGGCCGTGCTGTCCATGAAGGCGAGCATCTTGTCGATCGCCGCCCGCGCGTAAGTCTCGTCGCCGGTCAGCCGGTAGACGGCCGCGAAGTTGACGATCCGCAGCGCGTCCAGGCCGTAGCCCGCGCTGTCGGCCCGAAGCGAGTCGTCATCCAGGTGCGCGTCGGCCCAGCCTTTCAGGCGCGTCCAGGCCGGATCGGCCTCGCAGCCGGCGATCGGGTCGCCCTGGGCATCCAGGCAGGCCCGGTCCCGGAGCGCCGTCAGCGCCGCGTCGGTCAGCCAGATGCGGGGATGCGCGGACGGGATGTCCGCCCGCGCGCCGGCCGCGAGCAGGCACAGCAGCCAGGCGCCCAAAAGGACAGGCCTCGTCGAGGTCGAGTTCATCGCGTGCCTCCGGTCTGTTCGGGTCGAGGATAGCCCGCAGGCCGGGCCGGCTCAAGTTGCATTGTGCTCCTGGCCTCGCCGGTGCTAGCACTGAAGACAAGCGCGGTCTCTCAAACCGCGTTTGTATCTGGGCTATCAGCCCGAAGGGCGGTCGTTCTGGGGTGAAGCTGCTGGAATCGAATTCCAGCAGCGAGGGGGCTTTGCGAAAGCCCCCTGAGAGCTACTGAGCCCTAAAACAAGTGCAATGCGCTTGTTTTAGGGCTAGGCTCGCCGGGTAGAAGATGCGCAAGCTCACGGACGCCATCCACGATGTCTTCCACGCACCCGCCAGCACGGCCTACCGGGTCGCCGATGCTGTGATCTGGGCCCTGATCCTCGTCTCGGTCGCGCTCTTCGCGGTCGATCTCTACCTGGGAGACGAGCACCCCTGGGCCCCGGCGCTGGCGATCGCCGACTGGATCGTGCTGGGCCTCTTCGCGGCCGAGATCGGCCTGCGCGTCCTGAGCTACCGGCCGGCGTCGGTGGGCTTCTTCCGCAGCTCGCTGGTCGGCAGGACGCGGGCCCACCTGCTGGGACGGCTGCTGTTCTGCCTGCAGCCGATGAACCTGATCGACATCTTGACCGTGCTGGCGCTGGTGCCGGCGCTGCGGGGTCTGCGGGCGCTGCGTCTGCTGCGCTTGCTGCGCACGGTCGAGGTCTTTCGCTACAGCAACCCCTTCCAGGGCATCGCCCGGGCGTTTTCCGACAACCACCTGCTCTACACCTTCGCCTTCTCGCTCGTGGGGGTGGCCACCCTGCTGGGCGGGATCAGCATCTACCTGACCGAGGCCGGCGCGAGCGGCACGCAGATCCACACGCTCGGCGAGAGCTTCTGGTGGGCCCTGGTCACGCTGACCACGGTCGGCTACGGGGATTTCACGCCGGTCACGACCCTCGGGCGGGTGATCGGCGGCGCCATGATGATCTCGGGTATGTTCACCCTGGCGCTCTTCGCCGGCATCGTGGGGCGCACCTTGCTGACGACCGTGCTGAGCATTCGAGAGGAGCAGGTTCGCATGAGCGCATACATCGATCACCTCGTGATCTGCGGCTACGATCCCGGCTCGCGCATGCTGCTCGACGCCGTGCTCCAGGAGAGCGACCTGGAGAAGACGCGCCTGGTCATCTTCACCGAGGGCGAGCGCCCGGGCGAGATCCCCACGGAGTTCACCTGGGTCAGCGGCGATCCCACCAAGGAGAGCGAGCTGGACAAGGTGCGCATGTCCTACGCCGCCGCGGTGCTGATCGTGGGCTCACGGCGGGTCGTGCCCCAGCAGGCCGATGCGGTGACCATCCTGACGGCCTTCACCATCCGCTCCTACATGAAGAAGAAGCCCGAGCAGGACCGGCGGGTCCGCCCGCTGTACATCGTGTGCGAGATCCTGGACTCCGAGAACGTCGATCACGCCCTGGCGGCCGGCGCCGACGAGGTCATCGAGTCGACCCGCTTGGGCTTCGCCCTGCTCGCCCACGCGGTGCCCATGCACGGCAGCGCCACCATCATGAGCCGCGTGCTCACCGCCGGCACCCAGAACCTCTACCTGGCGGAGCTGCCGGGCTGGCAGGAGAGCCCGGTGGCCTTCGGCGAGCTGCGGCGCAGGCTCAAGGAACGCACCGGGGCGCTGCTGATCGGCGTGCGCGAGATGGAGGCGGGCCAGGACTTCCTCAATCCCGACGACGGGCTTCAAGTCGTGCCGGGCCACCGCTTGATCTACCTGGCCGAGCGCCCGGTGCTCGAGCCGTGATCGAACGCTGAGCAATCCGCGTTGTTCGCAAATGCGCTTGCTGTGCGGGTTTGCGCAAGTCAGGAAAAGAAAATACCCCATGGTTTGGCCGTGAAATGGCACGCAATCAAGATGATTGACCAAGCTACGCGTCCCCTCCCTCGGCCTTCGGCCGGTCCCTCCCGCCAGGGGAGGGACGGATAACACTCTGTGCACATTGGAAAATCCACCTCCCCCTTG
>JAFGRB010000422.1 GCA_016935365.1 Deltaproteobacteria bacterium | reverse complement strand
GCGGCCCCAACGGGGCCTTCCAAGCGTGTAAGCCCCCTTTGGAGGGGGCTTCCGAATACCTCGCCCTCTGGGCGAGGTTGATTATTGGACAAACACTACTACTCAGGCTCGTCCTTGCTCCATCTGACACTCCATTGTGATCGCCCAAAACCGCTCAACGTGCCGGAGGTGGCGCCATATCTGCTCTCCGTACCAGTCCTCGAGAATTCAGGGCGTGCTGCTGCTGCCACGTTTTGTGCCGGATCTGTGCCTTATTCGTGCCGGAAACGGGCTTGACGGCGGGTTGCGGGCGTTGACGGGCAGGATCGGGATGGATCAGGGCATCGCGCGTAAAGCCAAGCCCCGCAAGGCTTTGCGGGGCCATGGAAACGGAGGGAGAGGGATTCGAACCCCCGGCACCTTGCGATGCTGCGGTTTTCAAGACCGCCGCCTTCGACCACTCGGCCATCCCTCCAGCCGGGATCGATTGTGCACCCGGCGCTGTGCGATTGTCCATTGTCTTCTGGACCGGGCATTGATCGCGAGGACGGCCTGGCGTATCTTCTAGGCCGACCGAAAAGAACCCTCTGGCGAGGTGGAGATGCTCGAGAAGATCGATCTCAAGAAGAAGCTCTCCAAGGAAGAGTACAAGCGCGTCGCGCCCGATCTCGAGATCCGGCTGGGTCAGCTCCAGCGCAAGATCAAGGAGCACGGCATCCCGGTCATCATCGTCTTCGAGGGCTGGGGTGCGGCCGGCAAGGGGACGCTGATCAACAAGTTCCTGCTGCCCCTCGACCCGCGCGGCATCCAGGTGCTGCCGACCCTGGCGCCCAACGAGGAGCAGACCCTGCGGCCCTTCCTGTGGCGCTTCTGGATCCACACGCCCGAGCGCGGCCGGATCCACATCTTCGATCGGAGCTGGTACCGGCGGGTGCTCAAGGAGCGGGTGGACGACGGGGTCGACTCGGACGATCTGCGCAACGAGTTCGACGACATCCGCGCCTTCGAGCGCAAGCTGACCGCGGACGGGACGGTCATCGTCAAGTTCTTCCTGCACATCTCTCAGAAAGAGCAGCAGAAGCGCTTCCGGAAGCTGGAGAAGAATCCCGCCCTGGCCTGGCGGGTCAACGAGACCGACTGGAAGGAGAACGAGCAGTACGAGGACTACGTCCGGGCCGTGGACGAGATGATCGAGCGCACGGACACGGGCCATGCCCGCTGGACGATCGTCGAGGCCACCGACGAGCGCTTCGCCACGATCAAGATCTTCCAGGGCTTCATCCACGCCATGGAGGACAAGCTGGCCGAGATCGAGCCGCAGCAAGAGGCGGGCCGGGCGGACGCCGCCGGCGAGTCGGCGCGCTCGGCGCCGGTCGTCGAGGGGCTCAACGCATCGATCCTGGACAAGGTCGACCTGTCCGGCGAGATGCTGGACGAGGAGTACCGGGAGCGCAAGAAGAAGTGCCAGTCGCGGCTCCGGGAGCTGGAGCACGAGCTCTACATCCGGCGGATCCCCTTGATGATCGTCTACGAGGGCTGGGACGCGGCGGGCAAGGGCGGCAACATCCGGCGCCTCGTCCAGACCCTCGACCCGCGCGGCTACGAGGTCGTGCCCATCTCGGCGCCCAACGACATCGAGAAGGCCCATCATTACCTGTGGCGCTTCTGGATCAGGATACCCAAGGCGGGCCACGTGACCATCTTCGACCGCTCGTGGTACGGGCGCGTGATGGTCGAGCGGATCGAGGGCTTCTGCAGCCGGGTGGAGTGGCGCCGGGCCTACCGGGAGATCAACGAGATGGAGGGGCACCTGACCAACTTCGGTGCCATCCTGATCAAGTTCTGGTTGCAGATCGACAGGGACGAGCAGATCCGGCGATTCCGGGAGCGCGAGAACATCCCGCACAAGCGCTGGAAGATCACCTCGGAGGACTGGCGCAACCGCGAGAAGTGGGACGACTACCGGGCGGCGGTGGACGAGATGCTCTACCGCACCTCGACCACCTACGCGCCCTGGACCGTCGTCGAGTCGAACTGCAAGCGCTTCGCTCGCATCAAGGCGATGCAGACGGTCATCGAGCGGGTCGAGCAACGCCTGGAGGGCTGAATCGGGTCCGGGCTCAGTAGGTCTCCTCCTGGAGCAGGCTCTTGCGGGCGAGATCCATCAGCAAGCGGTGGGTGCCGCGGGCCTCGGGCCCGAGCTTGTCGCTCGGTGTGCGCTGGGCATAGCGGCCGTCGGACTGCATCTCCCAGGTCTGCCGCTGATCCGAAAGCATGATCTCCAGGATCTGCCACAGCCGCCCCTTGGCCGTGTTCGCCTCGACGGGCGTGACCACCTCCACGCGCGACTGGAGGTTGCGGTACATCCAGTCGGCCGAGCCCATGTAGAACTCACCGTCCAGGGCCTGCTCCTGACCGGCGGCGAAGTAGAAAATGCGCGAGTGCTCGAGGAATCGGCCGATGATGCTCGATACGCGGATGTTCTCGCTCATGCCCCGCACGCCGGGCCGCAGGCAGCAGAAGCCCCGGACCAGCAGCTCGATCGGCACGCCGGCGCCGGAGGCATCGTAGAGCGCCGCGATCACCTCCTGGTCCTCGAGGCTGTTCATCTTGGCGATGATCCGGGCGGGCTTGTCGACCTTGGCATTCTCGGCCTCCCGCTGGATCATCGCCAGCACTCGATCCTTCATGTTGACCGGGGCCACCAGCAGCTTGCGATACTCTCGCTTGAGCGAGCGGCCGGTGAGGAAGTGGAACAGATCGACGAGATCCTGGGTCAGGTCCCGGCGACAGGTCAGCAGGCTCAGGTCGGTGTAGAGCTTGGCGGTGTGGATGTGGTAGTTGCCCGTACCGATATGGGCATAGCAGCGCAAGCCCTCCGGCTCGTTGCGCACGACCAGGGTGGTCTTGGTGTGGGTCTTCAGGCCGACCATGCCGTAGACCACGTGCACGCCGGCCTCCTCCAGCGCCTGGGCCAGGCGGATGTTGCGCTGCTCGTCGAAGCGCGCCTTGAGCTCCACCAGCACGACCACCTGCTTGCCGGACTCGGCTGCCCGGATGAGCGCCGGGATGAAAGGGCTGTCCTCCGCGGTGCGATAGAGCGTGAGCTTGATGGCCACGACGTGCGGATCGTCCGCGGCCGAGGTGACGAACTGGCCCACGCTGGCGTCGAAGCTCTCGTAAGGGTGGTGGACGAGCAGGTCCCTGCGCCGGATGAGGCTGAAGATGTCCACCGCCTCCTCCGCCAGGGCCTTGGGCGGGATCGGGGCCCAGCGCTGGAAGCGGTGCTCGGCAATGGGCAGCGAGGCGATGCAGCGCAGTGAAGTGTAGTCCAGCAGGGCGGGCATCTGGTAGACCGACTCCTCGGTGAGGCCCATCTCCTCCATCAGGAAGCGCAGCATCCACTTGACCGGCCCGGGGCCGTGCTCCAGGCGCACGATCCGTTCGAAGCGGCGCTGCTTGAGCTCCTGGGAGATGAGGTCCAGCAGATCCTCGGCGTCTTCCTCGTCCCGTTCGATGTCCGCATTGCGCGTGATGCGGAAGGGCATGAAGTTGCGGATCTCCATGCCCGGAAAGAGCTCCTGGATGTGGCGCGAGATGAGATCGACCAAGCTGATGTAGCGATGCTCCTCGGACTCCTCGGGGCTCAGGCGCAGGTAGGCGGGCAGCACCTCCGGCACCTTCACCCGGGCGAAGAGCTTGCCCCGCCTCCCGGGCAGCCGCAGCGTGACCCCCAGGGACGTGGAGAGGTTGGACAGGAAGGGGAAGGGATGGCCGGGGTCGACCGCCAGCGGCGTGAGGACCGGAAAGACCCGCGAGCGGAAGCACTCCTCGGCGACCTTGGCGTCGTCTTCTTCGAGCTGGTCTCCGCCGAGGATGAAGATGCCCTGCCCGGCGAGCTCGGGCAGAATCTCCTTGGAGTAGATCCGAGCCTGCTCGGCCAGGAGCTCGCGAATGGTCTGGCGGATGGCATCCAGCTGCTGCACGGGCGTCAATCCGTCCGGCTTGCGCTTCGTGATGCCGGCCCGGATCTGCCGCTTGAGCAGACCCACCCGCTTCATGACGAACTCGTCCAGGTTGGAGGTGAAGATGGACAGGAAGTTGACCCGCTCGAGCAACGGCATGCGCGGATCGGCCGCCTGGAGCAGCACGCGCCGGTTGAACTCCAGCCACCCCAGCTCGCGGTTGATGTACTGGTCCGGGCGGAGCTGGCTCTTCTTGCGCTTCTGCTTCCAGAAAGGCTCCAGCTCGTCTTCTGCATTCAGCAGCGTATCATCGCTCGGATCGAAGTCGCGGGCTTTCTTCATGCCGCCCTCCTCGTGCGCGCCGCTCAGGCCTTCGTCTTCTGGCGTCTCTTGAGCCGCTCCTCTTTTTCGACCTGGCGAACGCGGCGCGAGCCGCGCGCGGATCGGCCGGGGGCGTGCTCCTGCAAGTCCGTGCGCTCCGCCGCTTTCTGGTGCTGGATGAAGATCCGCCGGCCGAGCACCTCCTCGAGCAGGTCCGACTTGGCGAGGGCCTTGTGGATCTCGGGACCGGCGGGCAGGCTGGTCAGGCAGCGGATGGAGATCCGATCCTCCGCGATCTGGCAGTCGAGATCCCAGACCACGTCGGCGTGCCGCACGTCGAGGCCATCGGCCACGCGCAGGATGCCCGCCAGGAGCCGGACGGCCTCCTGGCGTGCCGGGTCGAGGGCGGCGAAGGCGGCGTGATCCGCGCTCGGCAGTGCCTTGCGGTGATAGCGGGCGATGTTGGCCACCACGAGCCGCCGGCGCGCCCCGAAAGGCAGCTGCTCGCTCTCGAGGATCATCTGCATGCTGTTTCTGTGGTGGCCGCTCAACCCGCGAGCCCAGCCGATGTCGTGCAAGAGCCCGGCGCAATGCAGCCAGAAGCGCGCTTTCTCGCCCAGGCCGTGGAGGGGGCGCAGGCAATCGAAGAGCCTGAGCGCGAGCCGGGTGACCTGTTCGGCATGCCCCAGCTCGTCCGGCTCGCAGCGGCGGGCGAGCTCCCGGGCCGCAGCCAGCGCGGCCTTGCGGCGCTTGCCGAGCCGGGGACCGGGCAGGGTCCTCCGCGCGGCCACCGTGACCAGATCGGCGCCTTCCAGCAGCATCCAGGCGAACTCCTCCGGCAGCCCGGCCTCCCGGATGGCCTCGACGGCGCCGTGGACGTCATAGCGGACGTGCACGTGCTGGACCCGCAGATCGCCGGTGGTCAGCTCCAGCAGGGCATAGCAGGCCCGCGGATCTCCCTCGGGCCGACCGGTGCTGCCGGTGTTGATCAAGTGCATCTCTCCCAGCTTGCGGTAGCAGGGACGGTGGCTGTGACCGACGATCAGGATGTCCGCATCCGCGCTCTCGAACAGGGCCCGCAACCTCTGCTCGGGCGTCTCGGCTCCCAGGACCTCCGAGATCGAGTCCGGGCTCCCGTGCGCGACGAGGATCCGCCAGCCCAGCTCGTTCATCCGGAGATGCTCCGGCAGGCCGGCGAGGTACTTGCGGCTCGCGCGGGACATCTCGCGGTGAGCGTACTCGAAGGCGAGCCGCTTCTGGGGGTGCTTGTGCTTGCGCCACTTCTTGCCCTTCTTCTTCACCGCGAGCGCCTTGCGGTCGTAGTTGCCGATGACGCCCGGAATCCCCCGCTGCCGGATCCGGCCGATGACCTGCTCGGGCAGCGCCCCGTATCCGACCAGGTCGCCGGTGTGCCAGATGCGCTCCGCTCCGCGTCGCTCGGCGTCTGCGAGCACCGCATCGAGCGCGTGCAGGTTCGCGTGGACGTCGCCGATGCAAGCGATCTTCACGGCGAGGGCTCCGCAGCGCCGGGCGGTGGGCCGTCCGGCCCTGCGGGCGGCTGCGCCTCCAGCTCCGGTGGAGATTCGACGGTCGCGAGCAAGGCGGGCCAGATGCCCTCCTCGCGCCAGGAGGTCCACAGCGAGCAGAAGCCGTCGTGGATCTGCCGGCGTTGCTTGCGGCGCTCGTCGGCGAGGTACTCGATCCCGACGCTCAGCCGGCCGAAGGAGCGGGTGTGGCCGAAGTAGTCCGAGCTGCGCTGGCGCTCCTCGGCCAGGAAGCGAGGCAGGAAGTCGATCCACACGTCGCAGTCGTGCAGCTTGCCCAACTCGGTCTGGACCTTCTTGATCGCCTGGAGGTAGGGTTCCAGCGCGCCGTCGTACAGGGAGACGAAGACCTCGGTGGAGTATCGCAAGCGCTTGGCGGCGATGCGCATCTCGTGGTGCTGTCTGATCTGCTCCGGGTTGTCGAGGAAGGCCTCGTAGATCAACATGTCCTGCAGCAGGAAGGGGAGCACCTCTCGGGCCCGCGCGTAAGCGAATCCCGATCGCGGCCGGATCTGGCGAAGCTCGGCCTGGACGCGGACCTGCTGCAGCGCCTTGCTCATCTCGGCGACGAGCTCGGATGCCCAGAGCCGCTCGACGGCATCGACCACGCGCCGCTGGAGCCGGTCTCGCTGCTGCCGGAGGCGCAGGCGGATCCGGCGAATGCCGGGACTGCACTCCGGGTGGATGAGCGAGCCCAGAAAGCCGTCCAGGAAGGTGATCTGCACGTCCAGATCGCGCGCCTCCCCCAGCCGGCGGGTGACGCGGCGCATGCTCGCCCGCCACTTGCGAGCGCGTTTGCCGAAGCAGGCCTCGAACAGCCGCAGCGCGCTGCGGATACGGCGGGAGGCGACCCGCATCTGGTGCACGTGCTCGATGTCGGCGTCACCTGCGCGGATCCCGTCGGCATGTCTCTGCAGCCGGTCCAGGTGCATGAGCAGGATCTCGCTGCCCAGCAAGCGGTAGCTGTCGTCGCAGGCGGGTGCCATGGCCGCCACCCAATTGGATCACAGCCCCCCGGGGAAGTCAAAGAACGCCGCGAAAGCGCGTGCATCCCCTCGCGGGCCTGGGGTATACAGGCCGCATGGCCTGGTGCCCCAATCCCGACTGCCCCCACCAGCACCGCTGCGGCCGGGCGGCGGAGTACCGCCCGGGCGTCGAGCGATGCACCGACTGCGGCAGCGAGCTGGTCCAGGCGCACCCCTTTCGCGAGCAGGACCGGGAGAAGCCGGTCGCACCGGGTTGGCCGGCCGATCTCGGCAAGCGGATCGGCGCTACCCTGGGGGTGCTTGCCGTGCTGCTCGGCCTGTCCTTCGTCCCGCCGCTCGGCGTCGAGCCGGGGATGGGTCAGCCCGGACAGCTGTCGCAGGCCGCGGGCCCGCTGAGCGCGGGCGTGAGGCCGCTGCTGGTGGGCTTCGTGCTGGTGGAGCTGGCGGCGCTCATCTGGCCGGGCTTGCGGCGCAGGCGGCTCGGCGACGCGGCGCTCAGGCGCAAGCTCTGGTCCTGGTCGCTGGGCACGGGGATCGGCATCGCCTTCTTCCAGGGCGTGATGCAGGCGATCTACCTGGAGTCCTTCTGGCACTACGGGCCGCAGGTCTGGGAGCCCGGCTGGGCCTTCAGGCTCTCGCACGGCCTTCTCGTGGCCGGCGGCAGCGGCCTGTGCGCGCTGGCCGCATTCTTCATCGAACGCTTCGGCCTGGGGCGGGGCTTTGCCGTCCTGCTGCTCTTCGAGGCGGGCCGGGTCCTGGCCGGCATCGCCTCCGGGGCAGCCGGGCTCGCAGCGGCGGGGGAGATCGCGGCCCTCGAGATCGCCGTCGCGCTGGGGGCGGTCGTGGCCTTCGTGTTGGGCCTGCGCTGGTTTTTCCGCTTCGCCGACGATCTGGCCGGCCCGGGCGGGTGGCGGGTTCCGGTCTGCGGGCTCTTTCCCCTGGACGTGGCCGTGCAGTGCGCCGTGATACCGGTCTGGCTCGGCAACTTCGCAGCGATCTCCGGGGGCTGGTACGAGATCTACCTGGCCCAGATCTCCCCTGGCCGGTGGGGCTACCTGGCCCTTCAGCTCGGGGTGGTTCTGCTGCTGGCGCTTCCCGCCTCGGCCATGTTCTACTGGCGATACCGGCAGGGCTTCGCCGAGCGAGCGCCCGGGCAGTGGCGTCTCGCGCGCTGGTTGAGCGCGGTCTTCCTGGCCGGCCTGGTGATCCTCGACAGCTTCTGCTACCACGCCGCGCCGTTCATGGCCCTGCTCTGGCCGGGCGCCCTCGTGCTGCTCGGCGCATACGCGCTCGCAGACGACCTGCTCGTCGAGATCGCTGCGCGCCGTCGCAGCCCGCAGGGCGAGCTTGCGGCCGTGGGGGCTTACCAGGATCCGGCCGACGCCATCGCCGCCCTGACCCGCTTGCACCAGCTGCAGCCGCAGCGCCGCTTCGCGCTGACCGGCCTGCGCTTCAGGAGCCTGACCTACTTCTTCGCCCCCTACGTGCCGCTGGTGATCTACCGCTTGCCGGAAGACGCGCGCGGCGGCTGATCGTCAGATCCGCTCGAGCGTGAAACGGGACTGGGTGTCGATCTGCGCCATGCCGGCTGCGGACATCTGTACGCCGAGATCGCCCTTCATGCCCACCAAGCGGCCCTTGCCGGTGTCGAAGCGCATGTGCACATCGGTCCGGGCGCGCAGGCCGCCCGCACCGCCAGCGGAGGAGGCCTGCGCGGGCTTGCCGGTGCCCATGCCGGGGATGCCGCCCATGCCCGGTATGCTGCCCATGTCCGGCATGCCGCCCAGGTCCTCGTCGCCTTCCGGCTCGTCCATCTCGTCCGCGTCGCCGGCGGCCGGTGCGGCGGGTGTGTCGACAGCGGCGCGGGTCGTGTAGTGCAGGCTGGCGATCGCGCTGCGCATCTCGTCCAGGCGGATCGCGATCTCGGCCAGCGGGGTCTTGAGCACGGCCTGGCCGCCGGGCGCGAGCTCGCCGTCCGGCAGCACCATCATCTCGAAGATGCGCCGGGGCAGGATGTCGATGCCCGGATCCCGCTCCTTGATCTTGACCTTGCGGAGCTGGGGCGGGCGCTCGCGCACCTTGGCCGAGGCCGTGATGCGGCCCGTCTTGGGATCGATGGCCGCCACCAGATCCACATCCACCCCGCCCTCGGGCCCCCCGGCCGAGACCGAGGCGGCGGCCCCGTGCGGGCCGGCCTCGGCCTTGCGCACGCCCAGGTAGACCCGGTCCTCCTGAACGTAGACCGTGACCATGCGGTGGAATGTGGCCCGGCCCTTGCGGTCGACCTCCGCCCGGACCTTGCAAGCGGCCGGCGGGAGCTTGGCCAGCGCGGGAAGCTTGCGGCCGCCCTGGGTGAGATCGAGCTTGTGGATGACGAGCTCGACCTCGGCGCTGCCGTCGCGACGGACCTCGAGCACCCGCATGGCGAAGTCCGACTCGACCACCATCTCCACGTTCATCCCGCCGACGCCCATGCCGGGCACGGCGCCCACCTGCAGGCTCATGCGGGTCTCGTCGCGGTAGTGAAAGCGGTGCACGTCTCCCTTGCTCCAGCGGTACGCGAGCTCGACCGCGGAGACGGGCTCCGCCGTGAGCATCGCGAGGGCCAGCCCGATCCATACCTTGCGCATCGCCACCTCCTCTTTTGCACGCTCGGCCACCGACGGGCCGAGCCGCACAGAGATTCACGCAGGCACAAGGATCGTAGTCGACGGCGAGCGCTCGGGCAACGGGTCTTCGTGGGGTGTGTCGCTGGCCGACAGGGGCATACATGTAGGGGATTGTGGTCGATTCTTCTTTTTTTACCTTGACTTGGAAGCGAGCCCCATAGTTATATTGGCCAGCCGGCCAATTTATGAAAGGACGCATGATGGAGCCCTTCGAGCAGGTCCTCTCCATAGGGCAGCGGGTGGGTCTTGGCCCGCAAGACATGGAGCGCGCAAAGGGCAGGATCCTGCAAGCCCTGCCCGCGGCGATGGCGGGCAAGGCCGAGGCCACGGCCCACCTGATGGGCGGGCTCGCCCGCAACATCGCGGACAACCCCATGCTGATCGCCTGGGGCCTTAGAGTCGCGGCCCGGACGGCTGAGGCGGTCTGGCGCAGGTTCGTGGACAACTTCGTCGTCGGCGTGGTGACCGAGCGCAAGGCCACGGTGGAGAGCATCGCGCCCGAGCTCGGATACCACCCGCCGGTCACACTGGTGCTCAACCCGACCATGCGCTGCAATCTCCGCTGCAAGGGCTGCTATGCCTTCAGCTACGATCGGCAGTCCGACATGGACCGCGGCCTGCTCTGCAGGGTGCTCACCGAGGCCCGGGAGCTCGGCGTCCAGTTCATCACCGTCACCGGCGGGGAGCCCTTTCTCTACCCGGAGATCGAGGGCATCTTCGAGACCTTCTCCGACATGATCTTCATGGTCTACACCAACGGACAGCACATCGATGCCGGGCGGGCTCGGCGCCTGGCCGAGCTGGGCAACGTCTGGCCGGCGGTCTCCGTGGAGGGCTACGAGGCCGAGACGGACGCGCGGCGGGGGGCCGGGGTCTATGCCCGCCTCGGCGCCGCCATGCGCGATATGCAGGAGCACGGCGTGCTCTTCGGCATCAGCGCGGTGCCCACCCGGCACAACACGGAGCTTCTGGCCTCCGACGCCTTCCTCGATCACTACATCGACAAGGGGGCGCTGTTCGGCTGGATGTTCACCTACATGCCGATCGGCCGGCAGCCTGACACGAGCCTCATGGCCACGCCGGCGCAGCGGGATCTGCTGCGCCGCCAGAGCCTCCACTGGCGGAGGACCCGGCCGATCTTCATGGCCGACTTCTGGAACGACGGCCCGCTGTGCGGCGGCTGCATGTCCGGCAGCCGCTTCGCCTTCATCACCAACGACGGCTGGGTCCAGCCGTGCACCTTCGTCCACTTCGCCACCCACAACGTGCGCACGCACAGCCTGCGCGAGATCTTCGACTCCGACTTCTTCCGCTGCATTCGCGCGCGCCAGCCCTACGGGCAAAACCTCCTGCGCCCCTGCAAGATCATCGATCACCCCGAGGTGCTCCGCGAGGTGGTGGCGGAGTGCGGAGCGAAGCCCACCTATCCGGAAGCCGCGCGGATCGTGGAAGACCGCGCGATCCGCGAGCACCTGGACGGCTACAGCCGGGACTACGGCCGGCTCGCGGACGAGGCCTGGGCGGGGCCCGATTACGGCTCGGGCCACTCGGTCCAGGTGCCCTTCTACGGCAGCGTGGACCTGTACGAGATCTACGGCTGGCGCCTGAACAAGACCGCCGGCCAAAGCGCGAGCGCCCCGGATCCGTCGCCCGAGCCCAGGCGGGTTGGAAGGAGACCGGATGGCGGTTGAGCATCGCGCAGCGCCCGCCGTCCGGACGCTGGTCGTCTCCGACCTGCACCTTCACGCCGGCGCCGATCCGTCCGTGGCGGCCGACTTCGCCCGGCTGCTCGACAGCCAGCGGGCCTGCCTGCTGGTGCTCAACGGGGATGTCTTCGATCTCGATCGCGTGGCCGGCGAGCGCGGGGCGGGCGTGGGCTCTCTGCGCGCCGCTTCGCGGGCCGGCTGCATCCTGGACCGCTTTCCCGAGATCCTCGCGTGCCTGCGCCGCTGGGCCGCGCGCGGCGGTCGGGTTGTCTGGCTGCCCGGCAACCACGACGCCGAGCTGTGCCAGCCGGCCGTGCGACGGGAGATCCTCGATCGCCTCGGACCGCATGCGACGCAGCTGCGCTTCGAGGACGAGGCCTACGCGGAGCGAGGGATTCACATCGAGCACGGGCACCAGCACGACCCGGACAACCGCTTCGAGCCCACGACCCGGGAGGCCGTGGCCAAGGAGCGGCTGTCCGCGCTACCGCTCGGTTGCCTGACGACCCGGTTCTTGCTCTGCCGCATCCCGGACTACTCGAACGAGGACGACAACCACAAGCGCCCGCTGTCGGTTCTGCTGCGGGTGCTCAGGGATCACGGCTGGTCGACGCCCGGCATGGTGTGGCGATACTTCCTGGCCGGTCTGCGGATCGCACACCAGGCTCGCCTGGCCCGACGGCGCCTGGATGCACCGCCCGCGTCGACCATGGCGAGCCCCTGGCGGGTCGCGGGCCGGATGTATCTGGACCGGATCGTGCTCACCGGCGCCCTGGCCAGCCTGATGCTGCTGGGGATCTTCGTGTGGCCTGGCCTTCTGGGCGCCTGCCTGCCGTGCGCCGCCATCCTGCTGGTGCCGGCTCCGCGCGGCCAGCGCTACCGCTTCCGGGACCGGCAGGGATGCCGGGAGGCCGCCGCCGCGAGGATCCGGCGAGGGGCGCGCATCGCGATCATGGGTCACACCCACCACGAGGAGATGCGCGCGGACGGACGGGGCGTCTACCTCAACCCGGGCGCGTTCTACAAGCGCGCCCCTGCTGGCCGCCCCTATGTCGCAGTGGAGGGCGGCGCCGCCCGCCTTGCTTTTCTTCCCCGCGAAGGCTAAGAAAGCGCACATGGGGCGCAAGAAGATGGGCGATCGGCGGCGGCGCCAGATCCTCGCCGGTCTGCTCGAGGCGATGCAGCAGCGCGGGCTCCAGCGCTGCAACATGAGCGACGTGGCCCGGGCTGCGGGCGTCAGCCGCGGGATCCTCCACTACTACTTCAAGAACAAGGACGAGATGATCGGCGCCCTGGTGGCCCATCTGAAGGAGCGCTACTACCCGGACTTCCGAGAGCGTACCACCCAGATCGACGACCCCGAGGCGCAGCTCCGGGAGTCGCTCTGGTACCCGGTTCAGACCTTCGGCCAGGACGGAGCTGCGCTCGCCAAGGTGTGGATCGAGTTCTGGGGCCTGGCTGCCCACCACGCGGAGGTGCACGCATTCATCCTCGAGCTGCAGCAGCTTCTGCGAGCCCATTTCTCGAGGATCATCCAGGCGGGCGTGGAAAGCGGGGTCTTCCACCGCGAGCGGCAGCCCGAGCGCTGCGCATCGATCATCCTGGCCGCGCTCGAGGGCCTGATTCTCCAGTGGCACTTCAACCCCGAGGGCCTGTCCTTCGTCGACGAGCTCAAGGTGCTCGAACGGATGCTGGAGCGCTACCTGGCGGCCGGCGCGTGATGCAAAAAATCCTGCGGGCCGCGTCCCGGCTGCACTTCTGGTAGCGCGCGAAGGCGCGCGCGGCTCGCTCCCGGGCGCGCTCCTCGGACGCACCCCCGAACCAGCTGTCGATCAGGGCGGCGCTCGTGTAGGCCTCGGGGGGCATCAGGCTGCAGGTCAGCAGCAGGGGGTGGGCGCCGGCCCGCGCGAGCAGCGCCTCGAAGTACTCCCGGCTCAGGCAGGCCAGGATGGCGACCGAGCGGGCCGGAGCGCCGGAGGCCTGCTCGGGCCGCACGGGCGGCTCGAAGTCCATCAACCCGTCGTGGCCGGTGTAGACGATCAGGTGGCTGTGCCCGCCTGTGAGCAACTCGATCCGGCCCTTGCCTCGCCTGACCGCCAGGCGCTCGGCCCGCTCGCCGGCGGCCAGCCGCAAGAAGCGGGCCGTGGCCTTCTCGATCCGGCTGCCCTCCCAGGCCTCGGCCACCACATAGGCGTCGATCGGCTTGTCTCCGCGAACGAGGCGCTTGTGCAGGACTGCGCGCTCCAGCACGCCCTCGGGAATTGGCGCCGCGCCGCTCTCGACCCGGATGCGCCTCCAGCCCGCCTCGCTCGTGAAGAAGCGCTTCACGCCATACAGAGCGCCCCAGTAGAGGTTGTTGGCCGGGTCGCGGCCGTTTCCAAGCCGGGCCTTCACCGGCACGATGCCCTGGTGGACGTTGTCGCACAGCGCCACGATCACGTGGGCCACGAGCGGCCGGCCGGCGGCCGCGTCCGCGTCCATGCGCATGCGGACTTCCGCTTCGCTCGCGAGATCGAGCAGGCCCGAAAGCGAGATCAGCGCGGCCAGCGCACTCATTTTCGGGCCCTGCGCCTCGCTCGCGCCTTGAGCACAAAACGCTTCACCCAGTCGACCGCCGCCGGCGCCTTGCCGCTCGAGAGCATGGCTCGCCACTCCTCGTCGCTCATGGGCGAGTCGAACTCGAAGGCGTGGAAGGAGAAGACCGCCCCGCGGGCCAGGATGGTCCGCTTGCCCAGCGGCACGGCCACCACGATCTCGTCCACGGGCCCGGTGGCGACGAGCAGGGGCCGCCTCTCGTTGGTCTCGGGATCGCCCACGTAGAAGACATCGGCGATGACCGGCACGGGCTCGAGGTTCATGGTGCCCTTGCCGGCCAGGATGGACTCCAGCTGGGAGCCGATGTGGCACAGCTGATCGTGCTCGTCTCGGCTCAGGCCCTTGCCGGCGAGCTCCTTGCGGGCCGTCTGCTCCAGGAAGGCCAGCAGCTCGGCGGCCTGCTGCAGCTTGCGGGCCGGGCCGCTCGCCCGCATGCGCTCGCCGCCCCGCAGCAGGCCCTGGCCGCAGAAGGCGACCAGGGACTTCGAAAAGCCCCCCACCACGCCGCCCAGCTCGGCGTACAGCTCCGGCACCGGCTCCACCCAGCCGGCCTTCGAGGGAGGCAGGGACTCCTCGTCCCCGCCTTCCAGCCAGACCACCGGCGGCTTGACGTACAGCACCGTGTCGCGGCGCAGCTCGGCCCAGGAGCCGGCCGCCGAGACCAGGGCGTGGCCCGGCCAGGCAGAGCTGCGCTGGAAGGCGGCGTAACCGGCCGGGTAGGGCAGCAGCAGCCATCGCAGCGAGGCCAGCCAGCGGCCGCCCACCGAGCTAGTGTCCAGCGCGCCCCCGCGCACCGCGGCCCGGGCCTCGGCCAGCTTGCCGGCCAGCGGCGGCCAGCGTTTGCACTCGGCGTCCAGCAGCTCGAGGGCGCGGTCCGATCCCAGGGCCGAGAGCAGGTCGAGCGGGCTCGGCATGGGCCGGTCGTCCGGGTCGGTTCCCCGCAGGAGCAGGGAGTTGTCGGCCGGCCAGCGGCGGGCGAGCAGGCTGACCGGCTCGGCGGCCAGGGCCTCGGGGCTCGGCCAGCGCGCGCTGTCGAGAAAGGGCTTCCATGAAGCCTTGGACGGCTCGAGCGAGGCGAGCAGGTCGAGGGCGCTCTTGCTCGCGGCCGGACCGATCAGGGCGCGCTGCAGGTCCTCGAGCCAGGCGAGGATCTGGCGGGCGGCCGGGCTCACAGACAAGAGGGCGGCCAGCACGGCCGCGTCCTCGGGCGCGCCGCAGCAGGGCTGGGACAGGAAGACAAAGGCGCGGAAGTAGCGTCCCAGGGTCTCGGATCGCGTGTAGTGGCCGCGGAGCTTGAACTGGGCGTAGCCGTCCGGGACCAGCGCATCGCCCAGGGAGCTCGCGGCCTGGATGCGCTGGATCGCGGGCTGGATCTCGGCGGCCGGCACCCCGAGCCCGGCCGGCTCGGCACCCAGCAGCGTTGCTGCGATGGCGAGGCGCAGCTGCTGTCTCCGAAGGGCCGGGCGCAGCGGTGCAGGCGCCCCCGGATCGAGGCGTCTGGTGCTGTGCAGCAGCTCGGACACCGCCCGGGCCAGGGTCGGAGCCAGGACCTCGCGCTCGGCGGCCTGCAGGCTCTGGTCGAAGACCAGGTGGGTCATGTGCAGCGCGGCATCGGCGGTGACGAAGGAAGGCATCGAGCGGTAGAGGTTCTCCACGTAGAGGCTGTGGAACTCGGTCGGCGGCTCGGCCGGGCGCAGCACGGCAAAGCCGTGCTGGACCAGGTGCTGGCGCGCCGCGTGCGGCAGGTATTGGAAGCGCTTGCGGTTGGCGATGTTGGCCAGCTGGGCGCGGACGCGCCGGCCGCGGATGCGCCCGCTCGTGCGTTCGAAGGTCACGCTCGGCACGTCCAGGAGCGCGCGGGCGGGCGGACGGGGTGCGAAGCCGGGCTGCAGGGCCTGCTCGGCCGTCTGCTCGCAGGCCCGGGTCAGCTCGGTCTGCTCGGTCAAGCTGTAGCCCTCCCAGGCATAGACGCGTTGCAGGCAGCGCCCGTCCTTGTCGAGCTCCCGGGTCAGCACCTCGACCTTGCCGTCGCCGTCCGGATCGCCCGTGCCGAAGTCGACGAGCTCGCCGCCGGCCCAGGTGCCCATGTGCATGGGCGCCAGGCTCTTGTAGTCCAGCCAGAAGACGAACAGCCTCCGCGCCAGGCGCGGATCCTTGGGCGTGGCGCGCCAGAGCCCGACCAGGACCTCGGTACGGCCGTCTGCCTGCAGATCGGCCAGGCAGATCCGCTCCACGGCGGGTGCCGCGACCGGCAGGGGAAGAAATCCGTGCTGCGAGCTGCGAATTCCGGCCTGGCCGAGATCGCGCTCGACCGAGTCGGGCTTTCCGTCGCCGTCCACATCGGCCGACTGGAGGCAGTCGATGGAAGCGCCGGGTGCAGCCGGGCTCGCAGCCCCCAGCAGGAACGCGAATGCGAGAGGCAGGTAGGGCATGGACTCCTCCTGAGGCGCTAGGGCAGCTCGATGGCCCGGGGGCTGGGCTCGGAGGCATAGAAGAACCTTCCCGAGCCCATCACGTCCGCATGGCTGAACTCGATGCTGCGGTAGACGAGGAAGCGGCCGCCGAAGCCCGCGCGCTCGATCGCCGCGCGCGCCTGCCCGGCTTTCACGCCGGGCAGGGCACGGCGGATTCGCTCCCCGATCTCACTCTCCAGAAGCTCCGGATCGGATGGGACGTATTCCAGAGGGGCCGCGCCCAGCACCGGGTTGCCCGCAACGAGCCGACCCGGCTTCTCTCGGGCGTGCTTTTGCTGCTCGGCCAGCGCCGCGAACAAAGCCTCCAGCGCGGCCGGTTCCGCCGGCGGCAGGGCTGCGAGCGCCGCGCGCAGCTCGGGCCGGTAGTCGAGCGCCGTGTCCGGGCTCGTCTTGGGCCTGTAGTCCTCGAAGGGCGGCTCGGGCGCCGGCGGCGGGGAAGGCGCAGGCCTGCCCTCGTCCCGCTCGGCCTCCACGGCGGCGTCGAACCACTGGCCGAGGCGCTCGCCGCGGTCCGGGACGAGCAGCAGATGCACCATGCGGGTGCCGACCAGAGGGCGCAGGGCCGCGGCTGGATCCGGAGGCAGGCGGCTGCCGGGCAGGGCGATCTCGACGATGGTGTAGTGCCTGCGCTGCGTCCAGGACATGCAGCGCAGATCCCCGGGCAGGCCGGCCGGCGGGCGGTTCGTCTCGATGGCCTGACAGGCGGACAGGAGAAGGGCCGCGGCCAGGGCCTGGCCGATCTCGCTGCGCAGCGCGTCCGAGCCCGCAGGGCCCGGCTGCGGGCCGAAGACCAGGGAGCGGGCCGTGACCGTCAGCAAGGGCATCGGAGGAAAGGCGGCCGGCCGGCGCTCGAAGAGCGCCTGCCGGTCGACCAGGTAGTAGGCGACCGCGTCGTGCCGGTCGCCGGCTGGCCGGAACGCGAGCTTGAACGCGCGCGCGGCTCCGCGGGTGCGCAGGTTCAGCACGTCCAGGTGGCAGGGGAAGCTTCGGCTCTGCACGCGCTTCGTGCCCAGCACGCGCGAGACGGACTGCTGCAGCTCGAACGCCTCGACGGCCGCGCCACCGGCGCGGGCCTCCGTGCTCGCCAGCAAGCTCATGAGCGCCAGCACCGCGACCGGTAGATGGGATCGCTCAGTCATGCTTCTTCTTCGAGCCGAGCGGTCGCCCGCTCCTCACGGTCTGGTCGGAAAACGGCGGGCTGCTGCCGGGAGCGGTCTCGTCATCGAAGGCCAGCTCTCCGAGGTCTTCGCCCGCCGCGGGCATGAGCGGCATGGTACGGGCCTTGTTGGCGAGCTCGTGTTCCAGATCGGCTGCGGCTTCCTGGCCGTGGATGTAGGGATCGGAGTCGGAGGGCACGGGCGGCGGCGAGCCGGCAGCCGGCAGGGGCTGGGTGATCCGCTCTCCGATCGCTGCATCCTCCTTCGTCCGGGGTGCCGGCATGCGGGCCGCGGGCATGGTCTGGGTGCGCAGCTGGTCGGGCTCGCCGGACAGATCCGGCGGGGAGAGGGAGTCGGCCTCGGCAGCCTGGAAGAAGCCCGAGGCCAGGGCGATGTCGAAGTCCAGCTCCGGATCGGCTGCGCGGTCGGCGGATTCGACATCGGCCTCCTTGAGATCGGGCAGCTGCTCGGGCTCGCGCTCCAGCTCTTGCTCGAGCGCCGGCTCGAGCTCGGCCAGCGCAGCGGCGATCTGCTGCTCGGTCCGGCCCTCGGACCCGAGCCGCGCGGTCAGCCGGGCCTCCTCGACCATCTCGCGCTCCTGCTCCTCTCGCAGCTTGCGGAAGTTGGCCTCCATGAAGCGGGCCAGGTCGGAGCGGAAGAAGATCAGGTTGGCGTCGGCCATGTAGCGCTCGAGCGCATCGCGCCAGGCCGCGGCCGAGGCGTAGCGATGCTCGGGTTCGCGGGCCAGCGCCTTGAGCAGGATCGCCTCCAGCGCGGGCGGGATGTCGTCGTTGAGCACCCGCGGCCGGACGAAGTCGGCCTGACCCGCCTTGGTGAGCACCTCGAACTGGGTCTTGCCCGTGTACATGCGGTGCAGGGTGAGCATCTCGTAGAAGCAGACCCCCAGGCTGAACAGGTCGCTGCGCTGATCGAGCGTCCTGGAGTGGATCTGCTCGGGGGACATGTAACGGATCTTGCCCTTGAGAATGCCGGCGGCGGTGTGGGATTCGCTCATGGCCGCCTTGGCGATGCCGAAGTCGGCGATCTTGACCTCCCCGTCATAGGAGACCAGGATGTTGGCCGGCGTGACGTCCCGGTGGATGATCCGGAGCGGCTCGCCCAGCGGATCGCGCTGCCGGTGGGCGCGGTCGAGCGCGTAGAGGACCTCCTTGACGATGAAGCAGGCCGGGCCGAGGGGGGGCGGCCGATCGCGGCTGGAGAGCTCCTGCAGGATATGCAGCGTGCTCAGGCCGTGGATGTACTCCATGGCGTGGTAGAGCATCTTGTCGATGATGCCGAAGTCGTAGACCTGGACGATGTTGGAGTGGCTCAGCTGAGAGGTGAGCCGGGCCTCGTTGATGAACATCTTGACGAACTTCGGCTCGCTCGAGAGCTGGGGCAGGATGCGCTTGATGGCCACCAGCTTGCGGAAGTCCTCCGCGCCGGTGGCCCAGGCGCGAAAGATCTCGGCCATGCCGCCGGTGCCGATCTTCTTCAGCAGGAGGTACTTGCCGAAGACGGGCTTGAGCCTCTTCTTGGACATGAGCGTGCCATGCTAGACCGCCGCGCTCGGGGCTGTCAAAGGGTTCTTGCCTCTGCGTGCTGTAGCTTTTTGTTTAGAGACGCAGCGCTGGCGCGCCCGGGGGGCGGTGCAATATCCACAAATAGAACAAAGGCATGAGTGGGCGGCTGGCGGGCGGGTCGCCGAAGCGTAGTGCAGGGGATACAGATCGGCGGCCAGGGGCCTCGCCGGTCCGGCTGGAAAGTGTTTTTCTTTCAATGACCCAGTGGCTCAGCCTTCACCTGGCGCGCGGGCTGCATTTAGGGCTGCGCCTGCTGCTTGACAATCCACCGGAATCGTGCTCAATTCTCGCGGTTCTGCCAGAGAAGGAGGTCCTGATGAAGAGAAGTCTGCTCGCATTCGTCGCGCTGGGGGTCATCCTCGCGCTCGCAGCCTGCAACACCGAGACGCCGGTCCAGGGCGATCTGGTCCAGCACAACTGGCCGATCATCAACGGCGATCCGCCCAACGCGCCCATGCACGACGCCGTGGTCTCGCTGCACCAGCGCGTCGGCTCGACGGTCTACGCCGACATCTTCTGCTCGGGCACGCTCATCGCCCCGGATGTCGTGCTGACCGCCGCCCACTGCCTGGACGTGGGACGCAGCAAGCCGAAGGCCATGTCGCCGGACGCCCTGGCGATCTACGTGGGCGACAACCCCCCGGAGGATCCCAGCCCCGAGGTGCACGCGGTGATCGAGACCTACATCCACCCGCAGTACAACAGCCGCTCCATCACCAACGACATCGGCCTCGTGCGCCTGGCGGACAGCGTCGGCTCGGTCACGCCGGTCCCGGCCCTGCCCGCCAGCCTGGGCTTCACCGCGGCCGACGAGGGCCACCTGGCGCTCAACTTCTGCGGCTTCGGCATGGACGAGTACGGCCATTACAACGCCAAGCTGCAGTTCGACGGCGTGCTCGACCACATCCAGTCGTCCACCCAGATCTACTACTACCAGTACGACGGGGGTCCCTGCTCCGGCGACTCCGGCGGGCCGGCATTTGTCACCCGCGGCGGCAAGGCCTACATGGGCGGCATGACCTCCTACGGCGACTACTACTGCACCCAGTACGGCGTGAGCACGCGCGCGGATGCCTTCGAGGCCCTGATCGCCGACTTCGTGGGCGTGAGCCCGCCGCCGCCGGACTGCAGCGCGGACGGCTACTGCAACCCGGACTGCGAGACCGGCGCCGATCCGGACTGCGCCCCGCCGCCGCCGGACTGCAGCGCGGACGGCTACTGCAACCCGGACTGCGAGACCGGCGCCGATCCGGACTGCGCTCCGCCGCCGCCGGACTGCAGCGCGGACGACTACTGCAACCCGGACTGCGACGCGGGCGCCGATCCGGACTGCAGCAGCACATACTGCGGTGACGGCTACTGCGATGGCCGGGCCCTGGGCGAGGACTGCGATACCTGCCCGGTGGACTGCCCCGAGATCACCAAGAGGGGACGTCGGCTGGCCTGCTGCGGCGACGGCAAGTGCGACAGGCGCGAGAGCGCATCTCAGTGCCCGGTCGACTGCCTGTAGCGCGTGGACATCGGATGGACGAAAGGGCCCCCTGGGCCCTTTTTTTTTGGCGCCTCTCGATTTCCCGTAATGTAGCGGGTTCGCGCTGATTGCCTCGTCTGGATGCGCCTGTCGAGGCACTCCGCGC
>JAFGRB010000421.1 GCA_016935365.1 Deltaproteobacteria bacterium | reverse complement strand
GCGCGGAGTGCCTCGACAGGCGCATCCAGACGAGGCAATCAGCGCGAACCCGCTACATTACGGGAAATCGAGAGGCGCCTTTTTTTTCTCCGCTCTTCGTGCTAGGCTGCTCCGGATCGCGAGAACCGTAGAAACTGGAGGACTCATGAAGCCGTTTCGCAATCCGTGGGTGCGTCTGTCCATCGCCATCGGGATCGTTCTGGGCGGCCTGGCCTGCGCGGATACGAGCTGCGATTGCGTCACGCCCCTCGACCGGCCCATGGCCGGCGAGCACAAGCTCTACGACGCGGTCCAGGCGAGACTGGCGCCGAGCGCCTTCGACTTCGTGGAGTTGAACCTGGATCCCATCCTGGAGACCTTCCTCGGGCCGGACGGGCTGCGCTTCGACATCCCGCGGATGGACGACAGCTACTGCGTGACGATCATCTGGGAGATTTGCTACGACTTCACGATCTGCAGGGACGGCTGCACGATCACGGCCGACATCCTCTCGACCCAGATCAGCCCGCGCGCGCCGAACATCATCGACCTGGACGCCGTGGTCAACATCGACGGCGCCATTACGATCCGCGGGGATCTGGACTTCAGCTGCACGGTCCCGCTGCACGCGCACGACAAGAACGTCCACGCCACGATCGTGCTGCCGATCGACAGCCGGGACGACCTGATGACCTTCGACGTCCAGGATGTCCAGTTCGAGATCACCGACGACGACTACAGCTTCGACGACTGCGACCTGTGGATCTTCCCGGTCGACGGCGTGCTCAACTTCCTCCAGGAGTGGATCACCCCGATGCTCAACGATCAGATCCAGGGCCAGCTCGACTCGACCCTCGCCGAGCAGCTCGACGCGGCCCGCTGCCTGCCGGAGGACTTCTACCGCGACGGCTGCCCGGCCGGCAGCTCGGCCTCGGACGGCTTCTGCGTCGACGGCAACGGCTGCCTGGTCAAGCCGCTCGGCCTGGTCGGCACGGTCGACGTGGGCGAGCTGGTCAACGACACGATGCCGAGCATGGACGCCCAGATCGACCTCTTCGTCGCCCCGGGTCAGATGCAGAGCCCGGCCAACGATCCGCTGGTCTTCAACGGGGGGCTGGAGCTGCGCATGATCGGCGGCGCCGAGAGCGAGGTCGACGCCTGCGTGACGGTGCCCGCCCAGGAGCCGTTGCCGCAGCCGCCGCCCAGGATGATCTTCCCTGCCAACGACACCTTGCCGGGCCTGGGGCCGTACAAGGCGGCCATCGGCATCTCGGACGCCTTCATCGACTGGTCGCTCTACAAGGCCTACCTGAGCGGCCTGCTCTGCCTGACCATCGGCTCCGAGACGAGCGAGATGCTCAACTCGGGCACCCTGGCGGCCCTGCTGGGCTCGCTCGACCGGCTGACCGGCGGGCTCGACACGCCGGTCAAGCTCGTCATGAAGCCGGGCGGCGTGCCGTACGCCGAGGTCGGCGCCGGGACCTTCACGCCCGAGGGCGAGATCGACCAGCCGCTGCTCTACGTGACCATGCCGGACCTGGCGCTGGACTTCTTCGTGCGGATCGACGAGCGCTTCGTGCGGGTCGTGACGCTGACCCAGGACATGACCCTCCGGCTGGCCCTGGACTTCCAGACCGACAACACGGTCATGCCGCTGTTCGGAGAGGACAGCATCCAGATCGACAACGTGGTGGCCACGAACTACGAGCTGCTGGCCGAGGACCCGTCCGTGCTCGAGGACCTGGTGCCCACCTTGATCAGCATCGCCCTGCCCATGCTCACCGGGGGAATGGAGCCGATCGAGATCCCGCCCATCGAGGGCTTCGAGCTCGACATCCTGGCCGTCCAGGGGCACATGCCGCGCAGCGCCACGCCGGAGTACCACGAATACCTGGCCCTGTTCGCGGACCTGGGTATGGCCGCGACCCGCAGGATGGCCCACCGCGACACGCGCGCCCGGGTCAAGGAGATCTCGACCCCGCTTCGCAGCCTGATGTCCGTGTACGCCCCGGGCGGGCCGCAGTACCCGAGGGTCGTGCTGGAGGTCGAAGCGGGTGAGGGCCCGCAGGCGGAGTACAGCTACCGGATCGACGGCGGGGTCTGGCACGTCTTCAAGCCCGGGCCGCTGCTCACGGTCCGGGACCCGCTGCTGGCCATCACCGGCACGCATGCGATCGAGGTTCGCTCGCGCAGCGTCGGCGACTACCACTCCCTGGATCCGGAGCCCGCCAGGGTCGTCGTCGAGATCGATCCCCGCGAAGCCGGCCCGAGCTACGAGCCGCTCTGGCCGACCGACGAGGTTCTGGAGGAGCTGACGGGCCAGAAGCAGCCATTGCGGATGGGCACTTCGGACACCGAGGCGAGCGAGCAGGAGCAGCCGCGGATCGGCTGCGCTGCAGCCCCCGCGGGCGCGGGCCTGCTGCCCTGGCTGCTGCTCGGACTGGCGCTGCTCGTGCGCCGGCGCCGCCGCTAGCGAACCCGGACGGGCTCAGTCGCCGCAGCTCTCGACCGCGCCGATGTCCGGGCCTTCTCCGCAGTAGAGCTGCCCGTCGAAGCGTCCGCTCACGTCCCAGGAGGTGGAGCCGGAGGGATAGCTCTCCGCGGCGTCGATCGCTTCCGTGCCCGGGAGGGGTGCATAAGTGATCGGATCGAGCAGCGCGTCCAGCTCCATGGCGTTTGTCGGAATGTAGGTCAGGTTCGAGCAGAGGGCTCCTCCCCCGCCGTGGCAGTTGGGTGGGTCGGTCAGCAGCAGGCCCCCACAGTCGAATTCCTGGCTCTCCGGGGAGTGGCTGAAGAGGAGATACAGGCCCGGGAAGGCCACGATCGCATTGTAGAAGTCCAGTGTCATGTTCCCGCTCGCCGCCCATAGCTCGATCACCGCGTATCCATTGGCGAGGGACGTGCAGTGGGCCAGGGCGATCTGTCCGCTGCCGTCGATCGATACGTCCACATGGTTGGAGACGAAGACGCTGTTTCGCAAAGTCAGGCTGCCCGAGAAGGACTCGTCGAGCCCGATGGCGGCGTCGGTTTCGTGGAGCCGGAAGGTGTTGGGCTGGAAATCGAGGAAGTCGAGGTTCGGATCCGGCCCTACGATGACGCTGCTCGCGCCGCTGATCCGGAGACCCTCGGCCGTGTTGCCTTCGAAGACCGCGCCCGAGATCGTCACCTCCGAGTCGATGAGCTCCACGGCTGGATGGTCTCCGGTCCCCCCGCATCCGTGGACCATGAGATCCCCGGGCTGTCCGCAGCTCGGGCAATCGTAGCCGTTGCTCAGGATGACCTGCCGGCTGTTCTGGACCCGCAGGGCGGTCATGCAGTCATGGAACTCGAGCCCCTTGAGGTAGACGGCGCGCGCCCCGCTCACGTCGAGGGCGATCGCATTCGGCGTGTTGGAGAAGCCGATGTCGCGGAGCGCGATCCGATCGCCCGAGATCTCCAGGGGCGGGTCGCGGAGCGCGGAGCTGATGGTCACGCTCTTGTCGGCCGCGTCGATGAAGACATCCGAGGCCTCGAGTCCAATCGGGCTCTCGGCAATCGAGATGGCCATGGGCTCTTCGAAGTCGATCCGGATGTCACCGCCCTTCGCGTTCGCGTAGTGGATCGCCTCGCGCAGCGAGATGCCGCCTTCCTGGATCTGATTGAAGACATCATCGGGATTGATTACACCGGTCGCGTTATCGTTGTCTGTGTTGGTGGTCACCGTGATCGTCGTGCTCCACTCCTGGCGGGGCAGGTCCCACGGGCGGACATCCGGGTCCGGCAGCAGGCATACGGCTGCGCCGTGGTCCCAGTTCTCCGGTATGCAGACGCCCTGCTGACACGTGCAGCCGAGGTGGCATTGGCTGTCGCCCGAGCACAGGACCAGCTCGTCGCGGGGATGCAGGCAGCTCTTGGGATCCCAGCCGTCGGGCGGGATGCAGTAGCCATCGGTGCAGGTGCAATCCCCAGGGCAGTCGTCGGAGCCATGAGGGCCGCATGGGATGAAAGGCGTCTCGATAGTCGTGCAGCGCTGGGGGTCGAGCCCTTCCGGTGGGATGCACAAGCCGTCGACGCAGCTGCAGATGTTGCGACACTCGTCCTCGCGGCTGCAGGGCGGGTAAAGCCCGCGGTCGCAGTCCTCGAGCTCGACCCCGTCGAAGGGGATGCACAGGCCGAGCCCATGATCGCAGGGGCAGAGCGGGCTGCAGTCGTCGCTGCTCGTACAGGTGAGATAGTCGTCCAGCTCCGGATCGCAGTCCTGCTTGGTCATCTCCCCGAGCAGGGGCAGGCAGATGCCGAGCGTCTGCTGGCAGTAGCACACGTTGCGGCAGTCGTCTTCGCTCGCGCACGGGTACCCGTCCAGCGAGGCGCACTGGTCGGGTGACCCGCCCCCGTCCGGCCAGCACAGGCCCTGGTCGCAGGTGCAGCCCCCCTGGCAGCCAGTCTCGCCGCACTCCACGTATGCGGGCAGAGCGTGATTGCAGTCCTCGACCCCCAGGTCGTGGCCTTCGAGCGGGACGCAGATGTTCTCCTCGCAGGTGCAGACGTTCCGGCAGTCGCCGTCGTCCTCGCAGTAGATCGGGTCGACCCCATGGCATTCGTCGGGCTGATCGCGCTCATCGTAGCAGAAGCCGTCCGAGCACTCGCAGCCCTCGGAGCAGCCGGCCTGCCCGCACTCGACGAAGGGGGGCAGGAGAGGGTTGCAGTCCACGTTGCGACCGGCCGGGGGCGAGCAGGCTCCCTGCTCGCAGGTGCAGACGTTGCGGCAGTCGCTGTCCTCCTGGCAGACGACGGGTGCTTCCGGCTTGCAGCTCGAGGGCAGGCTGCCCTCCGGGGGCAGACAGTAACCGTTGCTCGCGCAGACGCAGTCCGTGTTGCAGTCGGCGTCGCTCGCGCAGGGGACGTAGCCCTTCTGGCTCATGTCGGGCGAGAATTGGCAGCTGGCGGCGAAGACGGCGGCCATCACCACAAAAGCGAAAAAGGACAATCGCTTCATCTTCCCTGCCTCCATCCCCCCATTATAGCCGGTTTCGAAAAGCGAGGCGTAAAGCCCGGCGTGCAGGAACGGGCGGTCTCCGGAGCGAGCTGGTATAATGGAGCTAGATAGTCCGCTGCGGATACCGCCATGAAATGGATAGCGACGAGAGCAGGTACGTTCTGGTGGCTCGCGATCCTCGTCTCGGCGAGCCTCGCGAGCGGCTGTGGCCGCGAGGGCTTCGTACCCGCGGTGGATCCGTGCGAGGACGTGTCCTGCTCGGGCCACGGGGTGTGCGCCGCAGTCGAGGATCTGGCCCGCTGCGTCTGCGATCCCGGGTATCGGGCGGAGGGCGCGGACTGCGTCGAGGACGGCCAGACGGATGCCTGCGACGGGTTCACCTGCTCCGGCCATGGCCTGTGTGTCGTGCTGGACGGCAGGCCGACCTGCGCTTGCGATCCCGGCTACCATGCCGAGGACGTGGACTGCGTGGCGGACGCGGATCCGTGTGCGGGGATCGCTTGCTCTGGCCACGGCGTCTGCGGCGTCACCTCGGATGGCAGCCTCATCTGCGCCTGCTACACGGGCTTCCGGAACAACGGGCCGCTCGTCTGCGAGCCCGATCCCGGCAGCGGATACTGCTTCGTGGACTCGGACTGCGATGACGGGGACGTGTGCACCGACGACATCTGCGGGGCAGCCGGCGACTGCCAGCACCCCTTCAACCTGGCACCTTGCAACGACGGGCTGTTCTGCACCTCGACGGACGTCTGCGACGGCGCCGGCCACTGCGTGGGCCGCGGCGATCCTTGCGCCGGCGGCGATGCCTGCAACAGCACCTGCAACGAGCTGGCGCGTCACTGCTTCTCGCCAGCTTCCGCTCCCTGTGACGATGGGCTGTTTTGCACCTCGACGGATGCCTGCGACGGCGCCGGGCACTGCGTGGGCAGCGGCGACACTTGCGCCGGCGGGGATGTCTGCAACAACACCTGCAACGAGCTGGCCGGCAACTGCCACTCTCCGGCGGCCACCCCTTGCGACGACGGCCTGTTCTGCACGCTGGCCGACGCGTGCAACGGGGCCGGGCAGTGCGTGGGCAGCGGCGATCCCTGCGCCGGTGGGAATGCCTGCAACAACACCTGCAACGAGCTGGCCGGCAACTGCTACTCGCCTGCCTCGACTCCCTGCGACGACCACCTGTTCTGCACGCTGGCCGACGCGTGCAACGGGGCCGGGCAGTGCGTGGGCAGCGGCGACCCCTGCGCCGGCGGCGACACCTGCAACGACACCTGCAACGAGCTGGCGCGAAGCTGCTACTCGCCCGCCTCGACTCCCTGCGACGACCACCTGTTTTGCACCGCGATGGACGCGTGCAACGGAGCCGGGCTGTGCGTGGGCAGCGGCGACCCATGCGCCGGCGGCGACGCCTGCAACGACACCTGCAACGAGTCGGCCGGCAACTGCTATGCGCCCAGCCTCACGCCCTGCGCGAGCGATGGCCGGATATGCAGCCTGGACTACTGCGATGGAGCGGGCGGCTGTGTCCACCCTGCGGGCAACGCCGGCGTCGAGTGCCGGGCCTCGGCGGGTGATTGCGACCCGGCTGAGCTCTGCGATGGGGTGAATACCACCTGCCCGGTGAATGCGCTGGAGCCCGGCACTGTGCTGTGCCGGGGTTCCGCAGGGGCTTGCGATCCAGCCGAGCACTGCGATGGGGTGAGCCCCACCTGCCCCCCGAACGCACTGGAGCCGGACACGACGGTCTGCCGACCGTCTACGGATGCGGATTGCGATCCGGCGGAGCACTGCGACGGGGTGAGCGCCGACTGCCCCTCGGATCTCGTCATGCTCGATGGCATGCCGTGTACCGACGATACCTTCTTCTGCACGGGCGATGAGCTCTGCCTGTCCGGCGTCTGCACGAGCACGGGCGATCCCTGCCCCGGGATCTGCGACGAGGCCGCCGATGTCTGCGGATCGTGCGGTGACGGCGTGGTCAGCGGAGGGCTGGGAGAGGAGTGCGATCCCGGTGCGCCGCAGAGCGACAACTGCTGCAAGCTGGCCGACTGCACCTGGGTGGCCGCTGGCGATCCCGACCCGCAGGCTGTCTGCTCGCTCGCGGGGGAGTGCGAGGTGAACATCTGCCTCGGAGGAGGCACGGCTTGCGGCGTGGACTTCGCGCCGCCGGACACGCCCTGCGGCAGCCCATCGGACACGGCCTGCGACGATCCCGACAGCTGCGACGGGATCGGTCACTGCCAGGACAACCTGGAGCCGATCACCACGCTGTGCCGCGCCTCGGCGGGGGACTGCGATCCGGCCGAGTACTGCGACGGCGCGAGCCCGACCTGCCCGCTGGACGCGAGGGAGCCCGACACCACCGTCTGCCGGATCTCGGCGGGCGATTGCGACCCGGCCGAGTACTGCGACGGGGCGAGCGCGACCTGCCCGTCGGACGCGAGGGAGCCCGACACCGTCGTCTGCCGAGGCTCGGCGGGCGTGTGCGACCTGATCGAGTACTGCGACGGCGTGGGCGTGGACTGCCCGCTGGACGCGGTCAGGCCGAGCACGGTCGTCTGCCGGGGCTCGGCGGGTGACTGCGACGTCGTCGAGCGCTGCGACGGCACGGGCGTGGACTGCCCCGAGGATGCGTTCGAGCCGGACACCATCCTCTGCCGGGCATCTGCGGACATCTGCGACCTGGCCGAGTACTGCGACGGCGCGAGCGCGGACTGCCCGCTGGACATCCTGGCGCCGGATACGGCTCTGTGCAGGGACGCTGCCGGCGATTGCGACGTCGCCGAGTACTGCGACGGTGCGAGCGCGGGCTGCCCGCCGGACGAGAGGGAGCCGAACACCACCGCCTGCAGGCCCTTGGCGGGCGATTGCGACATCGTCGAGTACTGCGACGGTCTGGACGTGGACTGCCCGCCGGACGCGAAGGAGCCGAACACCACCGTCTGCCGGTCCGTGGCGGGCGTCTGCGACCTGGTCGAGCATTGCGATGGCCTGGGCGCGGACTGCCCGCTGGACGGCTTCGTGCTGGCCGGCGTGGAGTGCCGACCCGTGGCCGGCGTCTGCGATGCATCCGAGGCGTGCCCCGGGGACGGGCCCGACTGCCCGCCCGACGGCTATCTGGAGAGCGTGGAGTGCCGGGCATCCACGGACCCCTTCTGCGATCCAGCGGAGAGCTGCGACGGGATGTCGGCCGACTGCCCGCCCGACAGCTTCGAGCCCTTCGGCTCGCTGTGCGACGACGGCTTGTTCTGCACGGCCAGCGATCTCTGCAACGGCGCGGGTGTGTGCCTGGGGACAGGCGATCCCTGCCTGGACGGCCAGTTCTGCAACGAGGAGCTCGGCGTCTGCGAGGACTGCATGTGTCCGGGGGTGGACCCGTCCGCCGAGCTGGAGATCGACGACGTGGACGGCTGTCTGTACTACCTGGGCTGGCATCTGGACAGCGGAGATGAGGCGCTCAACCGCTTCCTGGTCCGGTCGTCCTGCTACCGGATCTTCGAGATCCAGGCGACCTTCCACGCCTTCGGGCCGGCCAACCACGGCCTGTACTCGGCCCACGTCTACGCGGACAGCTTCGGTATGCCGGGCGAGGAGCTGGGTGCGAGCACGGTCGAGGATGCCAGCGGGGAGTGGCCCAATCGATACGCCTTCGTGCTCGTCGATCCGGTCGTGCTCATGCAGGGGGACCGCTTCTGGGTGGGGCTGCGCTCCGAGGAGGATCAGAGCTCCTACCTGCCGCTCTACGACGACAATCTCGTCTCGCCGCACCAGGCCGGGCTCCTCTTCGACAGCAGCGAGAGCGCGTACAAGCCCGTGTCCGATTCGTACGGGCCGGCTGGCAACGTGGGCATCTGGGGCGTCCGGGTGGAGGGCTGCGCGCTCGGCGCCATGCTGGCGCTCGCGGATCACACTCCGATCAGCATGAGCGAGAGCAGCCTGTCGATGCTCCAGGTGGAGCTGCTCAACGACGGCTTTGCCGACACCCACGCCACCCGCGGCCTTCTGGTGAGCGAGCACCCCGAGATCTCGGTCCTCGCGGGCAGCGCGGACTTCGGCGTCATCCCCATGGGCGGTTCGGCCTGGGGCCTTCCGGGCTACTCGGTGAACGTCGCGCTCGGCGCCTACGGCGTCTATGAGCTGATCCACGACAGCTCGGACGGCACCGGCGGCTGGCGGCATGCCTTTCCTCTGTATGTCCAGGGCACGGGCTGCAGCACGGAGAACAGCGTGCGGATCACCCATTCGGCCAGCTCACCGCGCTTCTACATACCCGAGGCCGGGGACGAGCTCGGCAACATCTTCGAGGTGGACTCGGTCACCTTCAGCCTGCTGTCGGTCGAGGTGTGGTTCTGGCGCTCCGGCAACCAGAACGACAAGGACTTTCGCCTCAAGGTCTACTCGCAGTCCTCCGGACAGCCCGACCTGCTCTACACGGGCGACTGGGTGACCGTCTCGGGCCCGGCGGACGCGGACATCATCGAGGTCTTCGACCTGTCGCCGCCGCTGACCTTCCGGTCCGGCAACATCTTCTGGGCCACGGTGGAGTCGCAGCAGGATCTCAGCCCGGCCAACGTCCAGTTCGGCGTCTCCGGCGACGACGGCGACACCGGGGCCGGCTCGCTGCAAAACGGAATCCGCTACGATCTCAGCGAGGATTTCTGGCAGCGGGCGGACTACGATCCGGAGATCTCGCTGCTCGTGCGTCCTCACGGCTGCGAGGTCGCCGACCTGAGGTACCAGAGCCACGCGAGCATCCCTGCCGACATCCACCCGGGCGATCCAGTCGACCTGAACGTGACGATCGACAACGCCGGGCAGGTGGACGCGTCCAGCGTCTGGGCGGTCCTCTCCTCGAGCGATCCCGACGTGGTGGTGGATGTCGACCGGGCCGACTTCGGCACCGTGCCGGCCCATGGCTCGGCGGACTCGCTGGCGCCCTACCACCTGACGGTGGATACGGCGGCTGACGAGCTGCAGTACATGCTCGATCTGGACATCACGGACGGGACCTATCACTGGGTCGACCGCCTGCCGCTGCGGCTCTCGGGCGCCTTCGTGGATCTCAGCGTCACGGACTTCACCACCTGGGTCGAGGGCGGTTCTTTCTGGGAGGACATCTACATCCACTTCAAGGTGGTCAACCAGGGCAACGTGGACTGCTTGAGGACGTTCCAGGTGGACGTCTACCTGGATCTCCCGAGCCCGCCTTTGCCCGGGCAGACGAGCGAGAACTTCAGCGAGCGGGTCGATGGCCTCGGGGCCGGGCAGAGCCTGACCTACGACCTGGTGGGCAGCGGTCGAAAGGGAGAGACGTACCGCTCGTACGTCCAGGTGGACACGCTGCAGGAAGTGCCGGAGAGCGACGAGGACAACAACGTGGCCGGCCCCTCGATCCTCAGCTGGTGAGCGACCAGGAGGGTGAGGAACAATGGCGCCTCTCTATTCATTCCTGGGGCTCTGCGCGGCGCTCCTGCTCTGCAGCTCGTGCGCCAAGCAGGGCTTCGAGGAGGAGTCGGCCTGCAGGGGCGTCGATTGCGGCCAGCACGGGGTGTGCGGGGTGGTGGCCGGGAGCGAGGCCGTCTGCATCTGCGACCAGGGCTACCACGCCGAGGGGCTCGCCTGCGCAGCCGACGAGCCGGTCGAGGATCCGTGCGAGGGGGTGAGCTGCTCGGACGCCGGTCGCTGCGCCTTGCTTCAGGGCGAGGCCTACTGCCTCTGCGACGACGGCTACCACAACGACTCGCCGACCGCGTGCGCAGCCGATGTGGACGAATGTCAGGACATCGACTGCGCGGGGCACGGCGTCTGCGCCATCAGCGAGCAGGGCCCCATCTGCGCCTGCGATGCGGGCTACCACAACGACGGGCCGACGAGCTGCGTGCCGGACGAATGATCAGATCGGATCCGTGACCCGGCCCACGAAGAGGATCTGGCCGGTGGGCCGGTCCTTGATCAAGTAGATGAAGGGGCGGTCGAGGACGATCTCTGGCCCCTGGGGCGGGATGCCGGTCTCGCCGACGATCACCGCGGTGGCCGCGGCCGCCTCGGTGCCGGCCTCGTTGACCTTCACGAAGGCCTGGTGCAGCACGTCCTGGATGAAGAGATCGCCCGTGCCGTTCATGCCCGACAGGTCGGCCGCTGCGCTGAACGCGATCCCCATGCCCAGCGCCGTGAGCATCTCCTTGAGGCTGAAGGTCTCGCCGTCAAGCTCCCAGCGCGGCATGGTCAGATCCACCAGGCCCCACTGCCGGGCCTGCTGGACCTCGGCGAGCAAGGCCGCGTCCAGGCGCGACTCGAAGGCCGCCAGCGTGCCCAGGTCGGGCACGAGGATCAGCATGGACAGCTCGTCGCCGTCGTAGGGCAGCTCGACCGCCTGGTAGCCCTCGCCCACGGCATAGGCGAGCTCGGCGCTCTTGTGCATCATGGGCACGCTCAGGGTCCTGTTGTCCGCGGTGGTGAAGGGCCCGTCCGCCGTGAGCTCCTCCTCGAAGGGATCGGCCCAGGCCGCGTTGAAGTAGATGGCGTTGACCAGCACCATCCGGGTATCGGCGGTGATCACGCCGGGCGGGATCAGGTCCTCGATCCGCTCCTCGGTCACGGCCTCGACCCAGACGTTGATCTCCTCGGCGGCCCCGTCCGGGTCGGCCATGAAGTCCATCAGCCGCAAGCCTGCCCCGTAGTGCAGGGCCAGCACGTCGAGGAACTCGTCCAGGAAGGAGTAGCCCACCTGGCCCCAGATGGCGTTGAGCACGTTGAGCCGGAAGCCCTCGCCGTCTGTGCCCTCGGCGCCCTCGCCGCGGGAGATGAGCGCCAGGTCGATGAAGTTGAAGACCGGGTGCAGCCGCTGCTGGTCGAGAACGAAGTGCAGCGTCCCGGCCATGGCGCTCTCGGTCTCGCCCCGCGCGCCGGCCCAGGTCATGCCCAGGGCCACCTCGATGCTGTGCGGGGAGTAGAAGAGGTTGCCATCGCTGCGGCTCGCCAGCTCGGCGTAGAGGTCCAGGGCGAAGGCCGTGTTGCCGGCCACCTGGGCATCCACGTCGAGCGGATCGGCATCCGGCGCTGAAATGCGCTGCTTGTCCGAGCGCAGCTCCGTGCCCGGTGCGCTCGGGTCCGTTCCACTACTGCCTCCACAGGCGCCCAGCATCAGGGCGAGCGCAGCGAGAGCGCAGTGTCCGTGTGTGAACCGTGCTTTCATGATGGATCCTCCAGGAATCGAGTCTGCTTCCCCGTGGAGAAAGCAAGAATCGCACCAGGTCTTGCATCAATAGAAATCATGCCAGAACGGCGAGGTACAGTTGTCATGGGCCGCCCAAGGCCGCGGTTTTGCACCCCCGGGCCTCGGATTTCCGACGCTCACCTGGCCGCGGACCAGGCGCAGCGGAAGCCGTCGTCGATGAAGCTCCCGCCCGGATCGTCGTAGCTGCGGCCAGAAGCTCGGAAAGTCTTCGGTTCGTTGTTGAACGAGCCCCCGCGCTTGACTCGGCTCTTGCCGCTCGCCGGGCCGGGAGGGTTCTTCTCGGGGGCGGTCTCGTAGTAGTCCTTGGCGTAGTAGTCGGCGACCCACTCCCACAGGTTCCCGCCCATGTCGCACAGGCCATGCGCGTTCTTGACCTTCTTGTCCATCACGCAGACCGGCCAGGTCGCCTCGTACGGGGGATCGTCGGCTCCCTCTGACTGGTTGAGCATGAACATCAGGCTTTCCTTGAACTCCTTGCCCCATGGATACTTCCGGCCATCCGTCCCCCTGGCGGCCTTCTCCCACTCCGCCTCGGTGGGCAGGCGCTTTCCAGCCCAGGCGCAGTACGCCGAGGCCTGGTGCCAGCTCACGCCGTTGATCGGGTGAGCCTTGCGGTTCGGCTTGCCCCAGTTGTACATGTTTTCGTTGCTCTTGTCGGTCTTGGCCGGGGTGCATTTTCCCGCCTGCACGCAGTCGGTGTACCTGGCCACCGTCACCTCGGTCCTGTCGATGTAGTACTCGTCCAGGTGCACTCGCCGGCCGGGCTTCTCGTCGGCTGCGCACTCCGAGTCCTGGTCTGGCTTGCAGCCCATCCAGAACTTCCCGGCCGGGATGGCGACCATGCCGGCCGGGGGTTGCTCGGTCTCGGCAGCTTGGCCCTCGCCCTTGGCCGGCTCGGCGGTCTTGGCCGGCTCGGCGGCGGTCTTGGCCGGCTCGGCGGCGGTCTTGGCCGGCTCGGCGGCGGACGCTTCGGTCCTCTTCTCGGACTTGCAGCCCCACGCGGACAGGCAGACTGCGACCAGCACCCAGAGCAGCGATTCGCATCTCATGGTATCCAGTCCTTCCGTGTGCGAAGTGGAACGATCAATCTCGGCGTTCTCCGAGCATCCGCACACCGGCGGCCCTCCCGGCGCACTCGGCCAGCAGGTCCGCAAAGCGGCGCGAGGGGCACAGGACGGTGATCCGACCCCCGGGACAGCGCTCGCAGGCGAGCTCGAGCAAGACCTCGATGGCCTGCTGCTCCTCGATCAGGCCGGCCTCCGCGCCCGGCAGCTCGATGGCCAGGTCGTCGAGCCCGGCCTTGTGGGAGACCTGCAGCATGTGCCCCAGCGCGCGCCGGAAGCCCTCCAGGTCCATCTCCGTCCGGCTGCCCAGGCCGAAGATCAGGATGCGCTCGGCGGGCAGGCGGCCGGCCGTGTCGGTCAGGACCACCTCGCCCGTCTGGCAGCGAAAGCCGTAGTCGCGGACGAGCGCGCTCAGGCGGCCGTTCAGCCGCCAGTCGCAGTAGCCGCACGCACCGCACAGCGGCCGGTCCTCCTCGAAGGCGCCCAGCAAGATGCTGGGGCTCTCGAGGCCGTCGAGGCCCTCGAGCCTGGACAGCGCCGCGCGCAGGTCGAGCTTCGCCGGGCTCAAGACGGGATCTCCTCGGCCAGCTTGTCCAGGATGCCGTTGATGAAGGCCCACGAGTCCTCTGCCCCGTATCGCTTGGCGATCTCGATGGCCTCGTTCAGGGTGACCCGCTTGGGCACCTCGGGCTCGTGGAAGAGCTCGTAGGCCGCCATGCGCAGCAGGTTGCGATCGACGCAGGCCATGCGGTTGATCTTCCAGTGCGTCGAGACCGCCTGGATGGCCAGGTCGATCTCGTCCAGATGCTCGATCGTGCCGCGCACCAGCCGCTCGGTGAACTCGCGGCCGTCGCCGGGCTCCTCGTAGAAGGTCCAGTACAGATCCAGGGCCTCCTCCGCGTCGTGCTTGCCGACCTCGCGGGAGTAGAGCACTTTCAGGGCGGCTTCCCTGGATCTGCGCCTCACGCCCATGGGGAATCAGGCTTTGCGCGTTTCCATGGCCTTGTAGAGGTGGGCCATTTCGAGCGCGGCCTGGGCGGCCTCGAAGCCCTTGTTGCCCATCTTGCTGCCGCCGCGCTCGATGGCCTGCTCGAGCGTGTCGGCGGTGATGACGCCCATGCCGACCGGCAGCTGGTGCTCCATCGCGATCGCCGCCATGCCCTTGAAGACCTCTGCGGCGATCAGATCGAAGTGGGGCGTGCCGCCGCGGATCAGACAGCCCAGGCAGAGCACGGCATCGAATGCGCCTTGCTCGGCCAGGCGCTTGACCGCTGCCGGCAGCTCGAATGCGCCCGGGACGCGATAGACCTGGATGTCCTGCTCGGCGGCGCCGTGGCGCAGCAGGGCGTCCAGAGCGCCTTCGAGCAGGCGCTCGCTGATGAAGCTGTTGAAGCGGCTGACCACGATCCCCACCTTGAGCCCGCGGGCATCGTAGTGGCCTTCGATGGTTCTCGGCATGCCTGGCCTCCGGTCGCGCGCCTGGCGCGGTTCGTAGCCCGAGGCGGAGCTCACGGCTCGGGCTCGTTGACTTTCTGGAGCAGGTGTCCCATCTTGCGCTTCTTGGTGCGCAGGTACTCGATGTTCGTCTCGTCGGGCGCGATTTCGATCGGCACCCGCTCGACGACCTGCAGACCGTAGCCCTCGAGCCCGATGATTTTCTTGGGGTTGTTGGTCATCAGGCGCATCTTGCGCACGCCCAGATCGCGCAGGATCTGGGCGCCGATCCCGTAGTCCCGCAGGTCGCTCTTGAAGCCCAGCTTCTGGTTGGCCTCCACCGTGTCGCAGCCCTCGTCCTGGAGCACGTAGGCCTTGAGCTTGTTCACCAGGCCGATGCCGCGGCCTTCCTGGCGAAGGTAGAGCAGGACGCCCCGGCCGGCCTTGTCGATCATGCGCAGAGCGCCGGCGAGTTGCTTGCCGCAGTCGCAGCGCAAAGACCCGAAGACGTCCCCGGTCAGGCACTCGGAGTGCACCCGGACCAGGACGGGCTCGGCGGGATCGATCTCGCCCTTGACCAGCGCCACGTGGGTGTGGGGATCCGAGTCGTTCTCGTAGGCGATGGCCCGGAAGGGTCCGCCGTAGCGCGTCGGCATGTGGGCCTCGACCACACGCCGCACCAGCGTCTCGCGGTAGAGCCGGTACTCGATCAAGTCGGCCACCGAGGCGATGCACAGCCCGTGGGTGCGGGCGAAGACCTCCAGCTCCGGCAGCCGGGCCATGCTGCCGTCGTCGTTCATGACCTCGCAGATCACGCCCGCGGGCTGGCAGCCGGCCAGGCGGGCCAGGTCGACCGAGCCCTCGGTCTGTCCGGTGCGCACGAGCACGCCGCCGCGCCGCGCCCTCAGGGGAAAGACGTGGCCCGGCCTGACGAGATCGTCCGGCCTGGCATCCGGCGCCACGGCGACCTGTATGGTCCGGGCCCGATCCGCGGCCGAGATGCCGGTGGAGACGCCCTCGCGGGCCTCGATCGAGACCGTGAAGGCGGTGCCGAAGGGGCTCTCGTTGGCCGTCTCGTCCACCATCATGGGTAGCCGCAGCCTGCGGATGTACGCCTCGGTCAGGGCCAGGCAGATCAGGCCACGACCGTAGCGGGCCATGAAGTTGATGGCCTCGGGCGTCACCTTCTCGGCGGCCATGCAGAGATCGCCCTCGTTCTCCCGGTCGGCGTCGTCGACCAGGATGACCATGCGGCCGGCCCGGATCTCCTCGATGGCTTTCTCGACGCGCGCGATGGCGGAGCGGGACTCGCTATTTCGATGGCTCTGCTTGCGGCTCATTCGCATCCTTCCTAGCCCAGCCAGGCGAGAGATTCAATCTCTTTGTGCGTTAGAGGAAGCCGTGCTCCGCCAGGAAGGCCTCGTCTATCCGCTCGGCGCCGGAGAGGAGGTGGCGCACGTACTTGCCGAGAATGTCCGCTTCCAGGTTCAGCCGCTCGCCGGGCCGGCGGTCGCCGAGCGTGGTCCGCGAGAGGGTGTGGGGCACGAGCGTCACGCCGAACAGCCCGCCCGCCGGCCGGTTGACCGTCAGGCTGACGCCTGCGACGGCCACCGAGCCCTTGGGCACCAGCAGCGGCGCCAGCCCGGGCGGTGCCTGGATCTGCATGTCGATCGAATCGCCCCGCTGGCCGGCGCTGCGGATCTCTCCCACCCCGTCGACGTGGCCGGTGACGATGTGCCCCCCCAGCCGGCCGCCGAGCGCCAGGGCTCGCTCCAGGTGGACGGCCTGCCCTGCCCGCAGCGATCCCAGGGTGGACGCCTGCAGGGTCTCGCAGCTCACGTCCGCGCCGAATGCGCCCTCGCCGAGCTCGGCCACGGTCAGGCAGACCCCCTCGACGCAGATGGAGTCTCCCGGCGCGAGACCGGCGGGTGCGAGGCGGGTGGCGATCCGCACCCGCGCGCCATTGCCGGAGCGCTGCGAGCGCTCGACTCGACCGATGTCCTCGATGATCCCCGTGAACACGGCTTCACTCCCTTGCGGCCTCTTCGGGCCAGACCAGCTCGCCCCGCAGGCGGATGTCGGGGCCCGAGCGCCGCAGCCTGACATGCGCGAGCCGCGGGGCGCCGGACACCCGGGCGGGTCCCTGCCAGCGCCCCAGGGGCACGCCGTCCGAGCCGAGCAAGCAGGGCGCGATGGCCAGGTCGAGGCCGTCGACGAGCCGCTCGGCGAGAAAGGCGCCCAGGACCCGCGCGCCGCCCTCGACCAGCAGCGAGTAGACCCCACGCTCGAGCAGCTCGGCGAGCAGGCGATCGAGCCGCAACTCGCGCTTGCGAGTCGGGATCTGGACGAGCTCGGCGCTCGAGTCTTGCGGCGCGCGCTTGCGGGTCGGGATCCGGACGAGCTCGGCGCCCGCGTCTTGCGGCGCGCGCTTGCGGGTCGGGATCCGGACGAGCTCGGCGCCCGCGTCTTGCAGCTCGCGCTTGCGGGTCGGGATCCGGACGAGCTCGGCGCCCGCGTCTTGCAGCGCGCGCGCCCTGTCTGCAGGCGCTCGTCGCGAGCAGAAGATCCACACCGGGGCGCGGCGCTCGATCGCCAGCAGGCGGGCGCCGGGCGGGGTGCGCAGTTGCGTGTCGAGCACGGCGACCGCCGGATCGGCGCCGCGCACGTGGCGCACGTTGAGAGCCGGGTCGTCGGCCAGCACGGTGCCCACGCCGACAGCCACGGCGTTGGCGGATGCGCGCAGCCTGTGCGCATGGACCCGCGACTCGCCGGAGCTGATCCAGCGGGCGTCTCCGCTCCCGGGCGCGATGCGGCCGTCGAGGCTCACCGCCGCCTTGGCCAGCACGAAGGGCCGCCGCTCGGCGATGAAGACGTTGTAGACCTCGTTGAGCTCGCGGCACTCGTCCTCGAGCACGCCCTCGATCACCTCCACGCCCGCGCGGCGCAGCTGCTCGATGCCCGCCCCGCACTCGCGCGGGTTCGGGTCGCGCGTGCCGACGTAGACCCGCCGGACGCCCGCCTGCAGGATGCGATCGGTGCACGGCGGGGTGCGCCCGTGGCAGTGGCAGGGCTCCAGCGTGACGTAGAGATCGGCCCCGCGAGCCTGCCCGCCCGCCCGGTCGAGGGCCAGGACCTCGGCGTGCGGCTCGCCTGCCCGGCGGTGGTAGCCCGAGCCCAGCAGCCGGCCCTTCTTGACCACCACCGCGCCGACCATGGGGTTGGGCCAAGTGCGGCCCCGCGCCCGGCGTGCCAGCCTGAGCGCGATTCGCATGCGCTGCTCGGCGCTCATCCGCGATCCGGCGAGCCCTTTGCGGCCGGCTCCTTGTCGACGAGATCCTGCAGCTCGCTCATGAACTCCTTCAGGTCCTTGAACGAGCGGTAGACGCTCGCGAAGCGCACGTAGGCGACGTCGTCGAGCTCCTTGAGGTAGGCCATCACGTCCTCGCCCACCTTCGCGCTGGCGACCTCGCGATCGCCGCTCTCGATGATCTTGCGCTCCATCTCCTCGACGAAGCGCTCGATCTCGTTGATGCTGACCGGGCGTTTCTCGCATGCCCGCAGGATGCCGTTGGCGAGCTTGTCCCGGTCGAAGCGCTCCCGGCGGCCGTCCTTCTTGACGACCATCGGGATGGAGGTCTCCACGCGCTCGTAGGTCGTGAAGCGCCGGCCGCAGTCCTCACAGGCCCGCCTGCGCCGGATGGCGTGGCCGTCCTTGCTCAGGCGCGAGTCGATCACCCGGTTCTGGAGCTGGCCGCAGAAGGGGCACTTCACCGCCCACCTCCCGCCGCGTGCTCGTCGGCCGGGGCGAGCTGGATGAGCTCCACCCCGGCCTCGGTGGCCATGTCGCGCGCCAGCGCATCGTCGTACTCGCCCAGGAAGTAGACCTTGGTGAGCCCGGCGTTGACGATCATCTTGATGCAGATGATGCACGGCCGGAAGGTGCAGTACATCACGCCGCCCTGGATCTGGACACCGTGGAAGGCCGCCTGGATGATGGCGTTCTGCTCGGCGTGCAGCCCCCGGCAGAGCTCGTGGCGCTGCCCGCTGGGGACGTTCTGCAACTGGCGGATGCAGCCCACCTCGGCGCAGTGGCGCACGCCCTTGGGGGCGCCGTTGTACCCGGTGGCCAGGACCATGCGGTCCTTCACGATCACCGCCCCCACCTTGCGGCGCAGGCAGGTCGAGCGCCGCTGGGCGAGCCGGGCGAAGTCCATGAAGTAGCTGTGCCAGTCCGGCCGCACGCTGTGATCGCGCTCGTCGCTCACGGGAGATCCTCGTCCAGGCAGGCGATGCGCCTGGCGTGGCGGCCGCCGGCGAAGGGCTGATCCAGGAAGGCGCGCAGGATGTCCTCGGCCTGCCCGGTGCCGATCACCCGCCCTCCGAGGCAGAGCACGTTGGCGTCGTTGTGCTCCCGCGCCATGCGGGCGGTGTAGGCCGAGCTGCACACCGCGGCCCGCACGCCGCGGTAGCGGTTGGCCATCATCGACATGCCCAGGCCGGTGCCGCAGACCAGGATCCCCAGGCGATAGGTCCCGGCCTGGACGCCGCGCGCGACCTGGGCGGCGAAGAAGGGGTAGTCGACCGACTCGCGCGAGCGGGTGCCCAGGTCGGCTGCCTCCAGGCCCTGGTCAGCCAGGTAGGCGAGGACGTGGCTCTTGAGATCGAAGCCGCCGTGATCCGAGGCCACGGCGATCGGCCGGGCGTCTTCTGCGCCCATGTGCTCGCCCCCCGTTGCGGTCGCGTTCATTTCGCGCTGTCCAGGTGCGCGCGCAGCATCTCCACGATATCGCCCACCGTGGCGATCTTGCCCTCGAGCTCCTCCTCGGGTACCTCGTCGAGGTCCAGCTCGAAGGCGTCCTCGATGTCCATCAGGATGGTGTAGCGATCCAGGGATGTCGCGCCCAGGTCGTCCGCCAGCCGGGCCTCCAGCCGGACGTTCTCGACGGGCATGCCCAGCACGCCGCCGACGATCTCCATCACCCGCCGCTCGATGTCCATGCGGCCTCCTGTCACGCTCCGTGCGATGATGGCGAGTGCGGGGCCATCCGCGATCAGCTGGAGGTCTCCACCACCTCGCGGCCCTTGTAGTAGCCGCACTTGGGACAGACCCGGTGGGGCATCATGGGCTCGGTGCACTGGGGGCAATCGATGGGCGTCGGTGCGACCAGCTTCCAGTGGGCTCGCCGGCTGTTTCTCTTGGCCTTGGACTTTCTCTTCTTGGGAACTGCCATGCTACCGCTCCTCGGGCTCGAAGCCCGCTAGGGTTTAGCCTTGATATCGATATCCTTGAGCGCCGCGAGCCGCGGATCGACCGCCTCTTCCTCGCAGCGGCACGCGTCGGTGTTCAGGTTTGCGCCGCATCCCGGGCAGAGGCCGCGGCAGTCGGGCTTGCAGCGCGGGTACATGGGCAAGGCGAGCAGGATCTGCTCCCGCACGAGGTCGGCCAGGTCCAGCTCCTCGCCCGAGTAGAAGGCCTCGTCCAGGTCCTCGGCTCGAAGCTCTATCTCCGCGGGCAGCTCCCGTCCGCCCGGTGCCGGTCGCAGCGTGAGCTGGAAGCCCACCGGCAGCGAGAGCGAGAACGGCGCCAGGCACGAGGCGCACTCGCTGCGCAGCGCCAAGACCAGGCTCGCCTCGACCACCAGGTCCAGGCCGACGCGCCGGATGCGGCCGCCGAGTTGGGCCGGGGCCTCTGGCTCGAAGGGCGAGGGCAGATCGTCCGAGAGCACCTCGGCGAGCCAGCCCTGATCGATCGTCCGATCGAGCTTCAGGCCCTGCTCGCCGATCTCGGCGATGCGGATGATCAGAGGCTGCATCTCGGCATTC
>JAFGRB010000420.1 GCA_016935365.1 Deltaproteobacteria bacterium | reverse complement strand
GCGCGGAGTGCCTCGACAGGCGCATCCAGACGAGGCAATCAGCGCGAACCCGCTACATTACGGGAAATCGAGAGGCGCCTTTTTTTTTTGCGCCGGCTGTGCTTGAAATGGGATCGGAACCCGGATCCGATCGGAGCAGGACATGAAGGCGAGATACGCGATGGCGGTCCTCTTCCTGGCGGCCGCGGCGGGCGGGAGCGCCTGTCTCGGGCCGCTGGACACCCTCGGCAACGAGACGCTCGTCACCGAGAACACCGACCTGCAGAAGGACCGGCAGATCGAGGACGATCGGATCGAGGACAAGCACCCGGTCTACGATCCCGACCTGATCGTCTCGGAGCAGTTCGACGAGTGCACCATCCGGTTGAACAAGAGCGGGTCGGTGACCAAGCTGGACATCGTCCCCTTCGACGAGGAGGACGGCCAGCTGGACGGCCGCCTCTTCCGGGGCCGCGGGCAGGCCTTCTCGGAGATCGGCGAGAGAGCGGATCTGATCCCCTCCATGGAGGTGGTCAACGGCAAGCTCAAGCCCGTGAACGACGGGCTGTACGCCGCCATCGAGTCCGATATCCAGGCGGGCGTCGAGGGAGCGCTTCCGAGCAAGCGCCGCTTCCTCTACGACCTCCTGGACGCGCTCGGCGCGCGGCTGCCGGAGGCGAGCGCGGCCCAGGCAGCCGAGCTCGACCGGGCCCGGGCCTTCGTGGCCGCGGCCCTGATGGCCGGCGGCAACCCGGTCGACCTGCCCCCGGACGTGCAGGCCGCGGCGAGCCAGGCGCTGCAGATTTTCCAGGCCGACGGGCAGCTGTCCCGGCCGATCGGCTTCTACACCTGGGACGCGCTGCTCGGCGAGGTCTTCGCCCAGGACCGCTTTCTGCAGAACCTGGAGGACCTGTTCGGCTTCGGGGCCTTCGCGGCCATGGCTGCCGTGCTGGCGGACGAGCCCGAGCTGCTCGCGCGCTACGAGCAGATCCACGCCCTGTACGCCGGGCTGAGCAACCCCTACGCGAGCTACTCCCCGCTGGAGATCCTGCCCTACACGGACGGCCTGGCCTCGCTGGAGGACACCGGCGCCCTCCAGGACGCCTTCGAGGCCCGGAACCCACCGCTGATGACCTGCAGCCGGGCGGGCTACGCCCTGCTGCCCTCCTCGAGGAGCAAGGACACCGAGCTCTACAACGCCCGCTGGTGCCTGTCGGGCATGCCGCCCGGCGTGAGCTTCATCGACGCGTTCATCGACGCCATCCGCTCGGGCGAGGTCGACCTGGCACCGAGCCCGGACTCGGGCTGGTACGACTACCAGCTCTGGGCCCTGGAGACCCTGCTGCTGCCCGAGCGCGGGCCGGAGAGCGATCACCTGCTGCTCACGGCCGCCTACAAGAAGAAGCTGATCGACACCTTCAAGTCCATCATCACCCAGAGCCGCGAGACGCACGTCAAGCAGAACCAGGACGGAATGGCAGCAAGTGTCTCCATGCCGCCGAGAGAGGTGGACATCTACCCGCTGCTTCCGCTCGAGCCCTTCCCGACCTTCTACCTGCGCACCGCGCGCGGCTACCGCTTCCTGCAGGTCCACCTCGAGGCCGTCCTGGGCGGCGATTACCTGGCCAGCGCCGGCCGGCTGCGCGAGGGCGGCGAGCGCGAGGCGGGCTCGCTGGCCGACGAGCTCCGCTCGACCATCGACCTGCTCTACGGCCTGTACATCCTGACCGCGAACAGCGTCGGGCTGGATCCGGCCGCCTACCTGCTCGCCGAGGAGACCGCCGAGCTGGACCTGGAGGCGGGCCTGGCGGCCGGGCGCGCCTGGCTCGAGGGCTGGACCGGGGACCGGGACGTGCTCGAGGATCCGCGGGTGATCGTGCCCGTGTCGGTCGACGACGGCAGCGGCCAGGCCGTGTACTGGGCGGTCCTGGGCGTGAAGGTCCTGAAGATCCGGGCCGAGTTCGTGCCGGGCTTCGAGCCGGAGATCCTCGGCAGCGACGAGTGCATTGTCCGCCACATCGTGCCCCACGACTACTGCCTGCTGGTCGAGCACATGGAGGAGGTGCGCATCCCCGGGCCGCCGCTGATCCGCGACGAGCTCCGCGAGATATGCGACCGCCACGACACGGTCGAGGGCATCCTCTCCGAGCTGGCAGGCCGCTAGTCGGAGCCTGCGATGAGAGCCTCTGCCAGCCTCGCCGCGGGCTCGGTCCTGCTCGCGCTTCTTTCGGGCTGCGGCCTGGGCCTGATGCAGACCGCCAGGACCACGCCGCCGGGTGAGCTGGACGCCAACGTGGCGGCCGGCTACGTCTACAACCAGATGATCGAGGAGCGGGGCCACGCCCTGACCAACTTCCAGCTCCAGCTCGGGCTGCGCTACGGGGTCTGCGAGCAGCTGGATCTGGGCGCCAGCCTGTTCATGGGCGTGGGCGCCTTGCTGGACGCCAAGTACAACTTCCTGCCGGCCGACCTGCCCCTGGCCGCCGCGCTGCAGGCCGGGTTCGGCGCCGCCCGCGACATCGGCTCCGGGGCGACCGTGCTGCACCTGCCGCTGCGGGCCGTGGTGAGCTACGACTTCCTCTCGGGCTGGCTGATCCCCTATGCCGGGCTGGGCTTAGGCCTGTTCTGGATCCTGGGATACGGCGGCGAAGCGCATGCGGATGGCGAGCTGGTCGGGCGGACGGGCAGCGGGGACGGCCTGATCATGCTGTCCGCGGGCCTGGCGCTCTTCGGCGGCACGGCCTGCGCGCTCTACGTCGAGTACAGCTGGTGGAGACCGGTCCTCGACGATCCGGGCGATCGCTTCGCGTTCGCCGACAACCACATCTTCATGGCAGGGGTCCGGTTCTAGTCGTCGTGAGCGCCGGTGTTGATCGGGCCGCGCGATCCGTAGTATGAAGACCGCACGGGCTGCAGGCCCGCTATCCGAGAAAGGCGACGGTGCGGGACAAGACGATCAACTCCTGGACCCTTCTCATCCTGTGGATCGGCTTTCCCCTGGTGCTCCTGCTGCTGGCCTTCTCGTACTTCGATCTGTCCGCCTTCACCGAGCCCATCAAGCGCATGCTCGGCGATCTCTTCGACAGCCGCCCCGGCCTCAAGACCTGGCTCGTCATCATCGGCACCGTGACGGCAGGCGTGCTGATGGCGCTCCTGCTGGCCAAGCGCATCCGCCGCAGGCTCTGGGCTCGGGTGCTGGGCCGCAACGCCCTGCGGTACGGCAGAGAGCAGGCCGTCTACACCCAGGGCATCGTCTTGCCCGAGGTCTGCCGCGAGGAGGTGCTGGCCTTCCTGGAGGAGCAAGACCCGGTCTCCATTCTGAACCACCTGCTGGGCCTGGCCATCTCCTCCCAGGCGAGCGACATCCACATCTCCCCGCAAAAAGAACACTCCCTGATCAAGTTCCGCATCGACGGCATCCTGCACCAGAAAGCCAGCCTGTCGCTGAGCAAGACCCTCTCGCTGGTAAACCGGATCAAGGTGCTCTCCAAGCTGCCGATCGACATCCACAACAGGCCGCAAGACGGATCCATCCTGCTCGATCAGGACCACATCGTCCGGGTCTCCCTGATGCCCACCGCCCACGGGGAAAACGTCGTCCTGCGGCTGGCCATCAAGGACGAGAGGCGCTACCAGCTCGAGAACCTGGGGATCCCCCCGGCTCTCCTCCAGCACTACCAGGCCTGCCTGGAGCACGATCACGGAGTCATCTTCCTCACCGGGCCCACCGGCAGCGGCAAGACCACGACCATGTATGCTTCCCTGCTGTATCTCCTCGAGAAGAGGAGAGACCGGGTCCACATCGTCACCCTGGAAGACCCCATCGAGATGAGCTTCGACCAGATCTCCCAGACCCAGATCTCGCCTGCGCAGGGCCTCACCTTCGCCTCCGGGGCCCGCTCCATCACCCGGCAGGATCCGGATGTCATCATGCTGGGCGAGGTGCGCGACGAGGAGACGGCCCAGGCCGCGATCCAGGCCGGCTTGACCGGGCATCTGCTGTTCACGAGCGTGCATGCCGGCAACGCCATCGACGTCTTTCACCGGCTGCAGCAGCTAGAGGTGGACAAGATCCAGCTGATGAACGCTTCGCTGGCCGTGGTCAACCAGCGCCTGGCCGTATGCAACTGTCCCGCCTGCACGGTACCGGTGGAGCTCACGGCCCTTCAGGTCCAGATGCTCAAAGCCCTGGACCTGGACGCTCGAGGTCCCTTCTACGCCGGCCAGGGCTGCGAGGCTTGCGGGCAGAGCGGCTTCAGCGGCCGGGTCCCTCTATTCGAGCTGCTGGAAGTGAGCGATCCGTTCCGAGACCTCTTCATCGACGACGCCCCAAAGCACCAGCTGCGGGAGCTGGCCCAGGAGCAAGGGCTCGTCCCCCTCTCGGTCCAGGCCATGCAGCTGGCCCAGGAAAGACGGATACCGATCGCCGAGGTGATCCGGGTGCTTGCCTAGCAGGACCCTGCGAGTTGATCGCGACCGGCATACCGTAGTATGAAGACAGCATGGTCTCCAGGGTTCACCTCCTCTCCTGCGCCCTGATCGCCTGGGCCTGCCTTCCCGGCTGCGAAGAGAAGCGCGAGGACCCGGGCGCGGCGCTGGAAGGCCACCTGGCAGCGGCGGTCGCCGCGCTCGGCGATCACCTCGAAGACTGCAACAAGGGCATCCAGGGGCTCGAGCGCTACGTGTCCGAACATCGCGACGAGCTCGCGGCCATCGCCGAGGCGATCCGAAAACACGAGCGCGGGCTCTCCGGCGACGAGCGCGAGGCATACGAGAAGCAGGCCCGCGAGCGGGGCGAGCGCACGGCAGGCCTTCTGGTGACGGTGCTCAAGTTCGAGCAGCGCTGCCCCCAGCAGGTGGCTGCCGTGGCCGAGGCGCTGCGCGCCCTGGGGCGCTGAGGGGCTGGTCGTGAGACGAGCCGAGCGACGCGCCCTGCTGCTGGCCAGCGCCCTGGATGTCTTTGCGCGCAAGGGCTACCACGCGACCAGCATCGCCGACATCATCCGCAAGGCCGGGGTGGCCCGGGGCACCTTCTACCTCTACTTCGAGGGCAAGCGGGCCGTGTTCGACGAGCTGCTCAACGACCTCATCTCGGCGCTCAACACCCGCGTCAAGCGCATCGACCCGAGCCGGGGGCCGGCCGGCGTGGTGGCCCAGATGGAGTCCAACGTCGACGAGGTGCTGGGCTACCTGCTGGAGAACCGCCCCATGCTGCGGGTCCTGCTGGCGGAGGCGGTCGGGCTGGATCCGGGCTTCGACCAGAAGCTCAGCGAGTTCTACGGGCGCCTGCTCGACATGATCCAGCACGCCATCGAGCTCGGCAATCAGATGAAGCTGGTGGTCAAGGTCGACACGCAGGTCGCCGCCCTGTGCATCCTGGGCTCCATCAAGGAGGTCCTCTACCAGCAGGCCATGGGAGCGGAGCTGCCCGCTCGCCAGGTGCTGGTCAACGAGCTCTTGCGCTACAACGTGCGCGGGCTCTTCGTGGCCGAGGTGGCCGAGCGGCTCAAGGTCTGAGCTGCTGGGATCAGGAGGTGGTCATGAAAGCGAACAAGACGACTCGCCGTGCAGCCCGATGGGCGGCGGCCGCAGCGGCACTGTGGATCGCGCAGATCGCCTGCGACAACGAGCTGACGGACGCCTTCAAGTCGTTTTCGGACTTCGCCGAGGGCAAGAACGTCGACCCGGTCGCCGCCCAGGGGCGCGCGAAGGCGTACAGCCTGCGCAAGCGCACGAGCAAGGTCCAGCAGGGGCGCCAGCGCGTGCTGGTCGATGTCGATCTGCCGACCAACGTCTCGCGCACGGAGCTGGAGCAGGCGCTCCGGGACGCCTGCCACGACGATGGACTCAGCCAGGGCGCGACGGTGATCAAGGTGCGGGCCTGGCCCGGGCAGTTGGAGCGCTTCGGCACGCCCATGGGCATCGGTCTCTTCGCCCGGGACGGCCACGGCTGGGACGGCAAGGGCGTCGGCTTCGAGAAGATCGACATCTTCCTGCCCACCGATCTCTCCGAGCGGCCCAGCGAGGCCGAGCACCAGCTCGCGCAGGGCGTCGAGAGCCTCCTGCGCCGAGGCCGGGAGCTCGACAAGGCCATCGGGGAGGCCGCTGCCACGCGCTCGACATCGCCCGCGCTGCTTCGCCAGTCTTTGCTGAAGGTCAAGACTTTCTACGACGGCATCCGGACGAAGCTGCCGCCGGACGATCGGCCCGCGCCCCCGTCACCGTGACCGCAGCTCAGAAGTCGTCATCGGTCCAGTCGTCATCGCTCTCCTCGGCGGGCCGGGTGGTCGCGCCTTTCTCGGGAGTCTTCCTCTTGCCGGCCTTCGACCCCAGGATCGCAGAGGCGGGGATGAGCTCGGCGAGGTCTATCTCTGAGATGTACGTATCGTCGTTCTTCTCGCCCAGCAGCACCGAGGTGATCTTGAGCTCCAGGCTGCGGACGTTGTGCTTGTGCAGCTTGAAGTAGCGCATGATGGGCCTGTTGGTGAAGCTCAGCTCCACCCGGTCGCCATAGAGCCCCAGGCCCAGGTCCTCCTCGAAGTCCACGCCGGACTCGTCGTCATAGCGGTCCGCCTCGGTCTCCGCGGTCACCTCGGCCCGGTGGATCCGGTTGCTGTCCTGCCAGAAGCGCCGTCCCCGGAAGTCGCCGTGCAGCACGCCGATGCTCCCCAGGTCGATCGGTTTTGCAAACCTCAGCTCGATCGACTCATCCACCCCCGTTCCTTCGGCGCCCTCGGCCCAGACCGTCTTCAGGTCGCGATCGAAGACGTTGGCCGCATCGATGCCGGGCTGCTTGAGCGAGGAGGAGGCTGTGAACTTCACGCCGTAGAAAGGGCTCTTTGGATCGCTCCGCAGGAAGAAGTCCTTTCCCCTGACCAGGGTCTTGTCGATCCGGCGCTTGCCCTCCTGACCGACCTGGACCAGCCGGAACTCGAACAGGCGATCCGCGACCTTGACCTTCTCCGGATAGACTCCCTCGAACACCGCGTGCCAGGCGACCACGAATCTGTCGCCAGCCTCGGCGAGCACCAGCACGCCGCCCTGCTGCCCGATCGCCTCGTCCGGCTCCCGGTAGCAGACCAGAGCCTCGTCGCGTCCGTCGCCGTCGATGTCGGCCTTCTGAACGGAGCTGATCGCGTAACTGGATGCAATCCCTCGATAGTACTGGCTCTTCTTGAAGTCCCCGGCGAGGCCCACACGCGGGCTCAGCACCAGGGCGCACACAAAGACATGTAGAAGCAAACGGGCCACGCTGCCTGCTCCACGGCTTCTCGGAGCTGCCCCAGGGGACGAGCTCCCCTGAGTGAGCTCGCATTCGATGCTAGTGTAGGCAATGAGGATCTGTCAATAAAACCACCGGGGCATATGGGCGCAGCAACGCGGACGTCCAGTAGTCTAGGCCAGAAACAAGCGCATCGCGCTTGTCTTCGGTCTAGGTCTCTTCGATATCCAGCCGCCCGGATCGCGCCTCGAGCAGCTCCCGCACGCAGGCCACGACCTGAGGCGCCTGTATGGGCTTGGTGATGTAGGCGTTCGCGCCCAGGTTCATGGCCCGCTGCCTGTCCTCGGCCGCGCCCTCGGTGGTGATGATCACGATCGGGATGTTCTTGTATCGTTCGTCCTTGCGCACCAGGCCGACCAGCTTCAGCCCATCCATGACAGGCATGTTGATGTCGGTGATCAGGATGTCGAAGCGCTCCTCGGCCATTTTCTTCAGGCCGTCCACGCCGTCATCTGCCTCGACGACGCGCAAGCCCTTGATCCGCCTCAGGGCGAAGCCGAGCAACTGGCGCATGGTCGGCGAGTCCTCGACCACCAGGGCGAGTATCGAAGCCGTCCCCTGCCTCTTCGCATCCTGGCCGGTCATCGATCTGTTCCCTCCTGACTGGCGCTACGCCGCATCTCGGAGGCCACCTGCGCCAAGGACGCACGGGCGAGCCTCTCGAGACAAGCCGAGTAGAGAGCCGTGGCCGCGTGGGTGCCCAGAAGCCGGAAGATCTCCCCATCCAGCTCCGTCAAGCAGCTCTTCTGCCGCAAGAAACGAAAGATGGCCACCATGCCCAGCAGAGACTTCCCGATCGTCAGCGGGATGCATACGAGGGGACAATCGGGCCTGCCCTGGTCCAGCTCCCCTTCGGTCACGAAGAGGCTGGCCTCGGCGAGCGCTTCTCCTGCCGGGCCCTTACCCAGCGCCAGCGAGGGCAGATCGCCGATCGAGACGCCGCGCGCCCGGATCGGCACCAGCCTCTGCGCGTCGAGTACGTAGAGCGCAAACTCATCCGCCCCGACCAGATTGAGCAAGATGTCGAAGGTGAGCTGAATGACGACGTCGAAATCGAGATCGGAGTGCAGCTGGTAGCTCGCCACGTACAGGTTGGAAATCCGGTTGTAGTCGGACTCGATCTCGGCGTATCGCGACTGGTATTCGAGGTTCTCCTCCTCGACCGCGTGGTGCCGGTAACCCGCCTCCCCCTCGCTCCCGAGCCGCTGCGGTGAAGACTCCAGCTCCAGCACGCGCGCCCGGAGGCGTTCGTTTTCGGTCATCAGCTCCTCGGTGAACTGCACGCCGCGCCGGAAAGTCTTGAGAAACTCCCGAGCCCGCTCTCCGTCGACCGGCTTGTTCTCATCGCCCATGCACCGCTCCCTGCCGGAGCCGGAAAGATAGCATTACCGAGACCCGGAAAGCAAATGTCCCGGGCTAGTCGGCAGACGGGTCGCTCAGCCGTCTGGCAAACCGCACGATCTCCTCCGGCATCTCGTCGAGCCGGCAGATCCGGTCGACCTGGCCGGTCCGCACCGCCTCGCCGGGCATGCCGAAGATGACCGCCGTCTTCTCGGATTCGGCCAGGATCCGGCCGCCGTGTGACTTCACGCGCAGCACGCCCGAGCTGCCGTCGTCGCCCATGCCCGTCAGCACGATGGCGAGCAGGGCTGGTCCCACCGCCTTGGCGGCCGATTCGAACAGTGCATCGATCGATGGAACGTACTTGCCCGCCGAAGCCGAGACCCTCACCACCAAGCTGTCTCCGCGCTTCTCCACCGTCAGGTTCTTGCCCCCCGGGGCGATGTAGACCCTGCCCGCCTCGATCCTCTCGCCGCCATCCGCCTCGGTCACTTTCAGCGGCAAGGTGTGATCGAGCCGCTCCGCGAAGGCGCGCGTGAAGCTGGGCGGCATGTGCTGGGCGACCAGATAAGCCAGCGGCAGGTCGGGTGGCAGCCGCTCGAACAGCGCCAGCAGCGATGACGGGCCCCCGGTCGAGGCGCCCACGGCCACGATCCCGATCGTCTTCCCGATCTGCAGCCCGGCCGGCTCCACTTTCCTCGCGCGCGGCCGGTCCAGAGACGCAATCCGCAGACTGCGCACGAGGCGCAGCTTGCTGAACAGATCCTGACGCATCGCGCCCATCCCGCCGCTGCGCGGCGGCGGCTTGGCGATGAAGTCCACAGCGCCGAGCTCCAGCGCCTTGAAGACGTTCTGCTGGTTGGCATACGAGCTGACGATGATGACCGGTATCGGCTTCTGCGCCATCAGGATACGCAGGAAGGTGAAGCCGTCCATCACGGGCATCTCGAGATCCAGGGTGATCGCCTGAGGCTCCTTCTCGAGTGCCAAACGCAAAGCCTCCTCGCCGTTGCTCGCCTCGCCGATGACCGCAAACTCACCGGACGTCGATCGGAGCATGCCGACGATCTCCTTGCGGTTGGAGACCGAGTCGTCGACGACCAGCACCCGGATGCTGCGATCGGCAACTGCCACCATCATGCACTTCTCCCCAGCTCCAAATCCGTGCATGCCTTCCGATAGACCATGTCGTTGACCAAGTGGACCAGCTCGAAGTCGGTGCTGACGTTGACGAGCGACTCCGAGTGGCCCAGCAAGAGGTAGCCCCCCCTTCTCAGCTTGTCGTGGAACGTGGCCAGGACTCGGATCCGGGCGCTGGCGTCGAAGTAGATGAGCACATTGCGACAGAAGACCACGTCCACCTCGCCCACCAGCTGCAGCATCTCTCCGTCCAGGAGATTGAGGTAGCCGAAGCTGACGAGGGACCGCAGCGACTCGTCCACCGCGTATGAATTGCCGACTGGATGGAAGTAGTGCTTCAAATAGTACGGCTCCATGACTCGGAACGCGTTCTTGCCGTAGATGCCCTTCCTGGCCACCTGGAGCACCTTCCTGGAGATATCGTTTCCGAAGACCTCCAGGTTCCATCCGTCGAGCTTCCGATTCTCGCGCAGCAGGATGCCGACGGTGTAGACTTCCTCGCCGGTGGAGCAGCCCGCGGACCAGACCCGCAACCGCCGCCGGCTCGCGTTGCGCTCGATGAGCTCGGGCAGGATCTCTTCCGAGAACGCCCTGAGCTGGTACTCCTCGCGGAAGAAATACGTCTCGTTGGTGGTCAGCAGCTCGACAATCTCCTCCAGCTCGGTCCTTCGTTTCGGATGATAGCGAAGGTGGCGATAGTAATCCTGGTGTGTCGCCAAGCCCAGCTCCCGCATGCGCGCGCCTATCCTGCGCTCGAAGATGTACCGCACGTCGTCGTGGAAGAAGATACCGCAGTACGTGTAGATCAGATCGCGCAGCAGGCGAAAATCCTCCTTGCTCATCTCGTGCTGGCTCTCGAGCCAAGTCATGCAGTAGCCTCTATCCAACCTTCCGCACGCAGGCGCGAAGCGCGCTCGCAGTGACTCAAAAAGACATGCTTCCAGGGGCGCAGCCCTACTCCTTTCCGACCTGTCGCAACAGGCCTTCGATGCTCTCCCGGACGAGCTCATCCGGCTCCCTGGCCAGGCGCTGTGCAAGGATCTGCAGGTCCCGAGGGGTCTTGGAAACCTCGAGTTTCCGAACCGCCGTCATGCGGACATCCCAGCGCTCGTCGTCCAGCGCCATGGTCAGCGCCTGGATCCTCTCCTGCTCGGGCCACCGGTCGCAACCCGCCAGCACCTCCTTGACCACCTCCGGATCCGAATGGAGACAGGCCCGCACGAGTCTCTCGGGCTGTTCGATCCAGCCGATCCGGTTCAGCGCCCGGACCGCCTCGATGGCCACCGAGCCGTCCGGGTGATCGATCAACGGCACGATCGATTCGGCCGCCTCGTCCGATCCGCTCTGCCCCAGCCCGACCAGCGCCTCGCGGACCACCCAGGGATCGGAGTCGCCGAGGGCGACTCTGAGCGCGGCCTCGACCTCTGGCCCCACCCGACTGCCAAGCGCCCAGGCAGCCGCAGCGCGCACCTCGGGCTGCTCGTCCGCGAGCGCGATCCGCAGACGCTCCACGGCGTCGCCCCAGCCGACTCGCCCGACAGCCCGGATCACGACCGCACGCAGTCCGGGATCCTCGTCCCCCAGCAAGGGCGCGAGTGTGTCGACATCCGACTTCCGGGCCACGCCGCAGAGCACTTCGGCTGCCGCTCGCCGGATGCTGTCCTGTTCGCCGTCCAGCATCGGCCGGACCGCATCGACGACCTCGTCGTGAAATCGCTGTCCGATCAACACCAGCGAGCGGACAGCCCCCTGGCCGGCCCTGCCGCTCGTTCTCCCCATCAGGTCCACCAGCGTCGGGATCACCGCGGGGCTGCCGAAGCTCCCCAGGGCGGCCTGGGCCGCCTCGGCGACCTCGCTTTCCTGGCTCAGGCACATCTCCAGGATTCGCGGCAGGGACTCGGGCCGTCTGAAGCGCCCCAGAAGCTCGAGCACCAGGACCCGTCCGGCCCGCCCTATCTCGTCCAGCATCTCGACGAGCCGGTCGGTGGATCTCGGGCCGATGGCCTCGATGGCCTCCCGGATCAGGTCCTGCATCCGCTCGTCGCCGGCGGCGCGCAGCAGTCCCGAAACCATCTCTGCCCGGCCGGTCCAACCGCTGACCACGGCAGCCGCCGCTCGCTCCTCTGCCTCGGTGCTCTCGAGCATCTGCTCGAGCCGCCCGCAGATCTCATCCTCGGCGATCCGGGTCACGGCAACCCGTATCTCGACCTGGCGCCTGCGATCGGCCCGGCGATAACAGTCGACCAGCGCGCGCACGGCCGCGGCCCGCTCGCTGCGCCCCGGCGAGCCCAGACCCTCCAACAGGATGGACACGACCTGCTCTTCGTCCTGGTGGCCCATCAGCCTGTACACGAGAGGGCGTAGCGGGCCGACCCGGGCCAGCGCTTGGAGCTGATCGAGCGGCACCTCCGCGTCCAGGCGATCGAGGGAGTCCAGGCAAGACATCTGCATGAGGACACCGCCCTTGTCGAGCGCATCCCTCAAAGGCCCCACTGCCCGCCTGTCTCCGATGATCCCGAGAGACTCGGCCACGGCCGCGCGAACATTCTCCTCCTCGTCGTTCAAGAATTCGAGCAACACCTCCACAGTGCTTCCATCGCCGACCCGCCCGAGGATATCGGCGGCAAACTTGCGTTCGTCCCGATCGCCTTGCCTCAGCAAGTCGACCAACGGCTGTCGAGCGACTGCGCCGAGACGGATCAAGACCTCGGTGGCGGAGTTCCGCAAGCCGGCGTTGTCCTGCTCGCCCAGGGCTCCGACGAGCGCAGCCAGCAGCTCGTCTCCGACGCCGCCCTCGATGATCATCTGGGCTGCCAGCTTCCTGACCCTCCAGCTCTCATCGCTCAGTGCCTGGAGCAGGATCTCCTCCGGAACCGCATCGAAAACCTCCGGCAAGCGGCGCACGGCCTGGTGTCGGATCTCCTCGACCGCGCTTCCCAGCGCGGCCATGACCAGCTGTCTGTCAGACTCGCTCATGCTCCACCCCCACCATGCCTGCCGAGGTCTTCCAGCCTGGAGGCCAGCTCCCTCTCCTGTGTCGCGATCGACTCGGCTCTCTTCTCGATGTCGTAGAGTCTGGCGACTTCCTGCACGACGCTATCCCGCACTTGCTCCGCCGCGACGGCCACGTGGTTGACCCCCTGGCTCTGCTCGGACATGGCCCGCCTGATGAACCCCGTCATCTCGGTCATCCGCTCCATGTTCCGGCTCACACCCGTGATGGCCTGAGACTGCTCGTTGGCGCTCCGGTAGACGAATCGAGCCTCGTCTCGCATCTTCTCCGAAACCTGGTCGATGCGCCGGCTGCTCTCGGTCTGCTCCTTCATGCTGTCCTTGATCCGGAGCACCATGCTGGATATCTCCCGCATGGACACCGCGATGACCCGGCTCGTCAGGGCGTGCTCGGACGCCCGGCTGGAGATGTCGTCCGCCATCTTGTTGACCTGGCTCACCGAGGACAGGATCTGCTGCAGCGCCTCTCCCGCATTGCTGGCGAGCATCTCGCCACGCTTCACGCTGTCGAAGCCGCGCTCGATGGCATCGATCGCCTTGCGCGACTCCGATTGGACCGACTTGATCAGCGCGGAGATCTCCTTGGTCGAGCTCGAAGTCCGGTCGGCCAACTTCTTGATCTCTTCGGCCACCACGGCGAAACCCTTGCCGTGCTCACCGGCCGCGGCCGCGATGATGGCTGCGTTGAGGGCCAGCAAGTTCGTCCGCTCGGCCACGTCGCTGATGACGGTCAGGATCTTGCCAACCTCCTCCATCCGTGAGCCGAGCCGGTTGATCACCGACCGGGCCTCGTCGGTGACGTCCCGGATGTCCCGTATGCCTCCCATGGCCTCCCGGACCGAGTCCGCACCCAGTCCGGCGATGTCCGAGACCTCGCGCGACAGCAGATGGGTCTGAGATGAGCTGTGCTCGATCTCCTTGATGGCGTCGTCGATGATGCCGATCGAGGTCGATGCTTTGCCAGCCTGAAGCGCGAGCTCTTCGACGGTCTCGCTCAGCTCGAACAAGTAGCTGCCGGTTTCATGGAAGGACTTGGCCGCATCCTCGGTCATTTTCATGAGGCTCTCGGCCGAGGAGGCGACCTCTCTCACGCTCTGGTCGATCTCGAAAACCGTCGAAGAGCAGTCGGTCGCCGACTCCTGCAGCATCTCCACCTGCTCTCCGACGCTCTGGATCGAGGATCGCATCTCGACCACCGAGGCCGCGGTCTGCTCGACCATCTCAGACCTCTCACCGGCTTCTCGCCCGATGCTGTTGAGCTGCGCCAGGAGTGAGTTGCGCTCCCGGACCAACTCCTCCACCGCTTTCCGGCCCTCCTCCAGAGCCCCTTGGACCGAGCGAATGTAGTACGCCATGGCGTCGACGAGCTCGTCGACCCGGTCCGCCCCGGCAGTCTCCCGATCTTCTCCGACGCTTCGGGATGCCATGGAGCGCAGCTGCAGCGTCATCCTTCGCAACGGGAGGTGCGCTCCAGAGATGCCGATCCACAACAGAAGCATGCAGAGCAACAGCGTCGACGCGCAACCGACCCCGGCCAGCCATGCACTCGGGATGACCGGCCGAAACAGCTCTGCGCTGTCCGCTATCCAGATCATGGTCCGCTCGGTGCTGACTTTCCTCGCCATATAGAGGAAGGGTGCCCGGAGATCCTGCCAACGCTTCGCCTCCGCAGCCACGATCCGGGCAAACCACTCCTCGCGTTCCCCCGTCGGCTCCAGGCCGGCGATCACCCTTCCCTCTGGTCCCACGAGAACGATGGTGTGCTTTACCTGACCGGGTCGGTCCAGGCCACGGATGACCTCGGCCATCTCGGCCGCGTCCAGGCCCTCGGTCGAGAAGCCGCGTACGACGCTGGCAAAATCCTCCTCATGATCGAGCAAGATACGAGCTGCCAGACCCTCTCGCAGCACGCCCAGCCACAAGATGCAGACCACCCCCAGCCCGACCACCAGCGTTGGGATGGCGATCCCCAAGATCCGGTGCGTCAAGCGCCCGAGGGAGCGAATGCTGGCCGGCTCGAGCTCCGAGCGTGACTCGACCTCGAGCTGGAGGGGCAAGATATAGCGCACCGCCGCCCAGTAGATGCACAGCGCATCGACCGTGCCACCCGCCAGGCCCAGCACGATAAGAAAGAGCGCCTCCCACGGTGTCGTCGCCATGAAGAAGTGAGACAGGAGCACGAGCACGAAGGCGCCGAGGGGCCAGAGGGTAAAACCCACGATCGCCTCGCGCACCGGGAATCGCCCGAGCAGGTCGAGGGCCCGGTCGGACTCGCCCCGTACCAGCCCGTCTTCGTCGCGCGTCTTCGAGAGCATCAGCCGGACGGGTCTGAGCCGCATGGTGGCCAGAAAGTTACGGACCAGATGGGCCGAGAGCACCAGGACGAAGACGCCTGGCAGAAGCACAGGCGCAAGCCGATTCAGGTCACCGGCGATCAGGGCCATCACCACCGTGAAAGCCCCGCCGGCAAGCAGGGCGGCGAGGCTGCTGCGGAAATGCTCACCACGCTCCAGGTTCATCGCGCTCACGGCTCGACCTCACTGCAGAAGAACGGAAATCATCTCGGTCGAATCACTTTCTTGAGGTTCAGGAGCAAGAGGAGCTGATCCTCGTAACGGCAGACACCGAGGAACAAGCCCGGCTCCTCCTCACTCTCCAGGCGCGGCGAGGGCTCGATGCTGCTTCTCGGCACCCGCACGACCTCGAGTACCTCGTCTACCCTGAATCCATATACCCGGGACTCGACCGAAGCGATGATGAACTTGGTCTGGCGGGTGTTGGCCCTCGGGGAGAGCCCCAGGCGCTTGCGCAGATCCACGATCGGGATGATCACGCTCCTCAAGTTCACCACGCCCTCGATGACGCCGTCGGCGTACGGTACGGCTGTAATCTTGGTCGGGTTGATGATCTCCCGGATCCGCATGATGTCGATCACGTACCGCTCGTCTCCGACGCGAAAAGCCGCGAGCTGGATGATGTCCTCCAAGACTCTCGCCTCCTCGTGGTGACGGGTCGCGTCTACGACCTGCGCAGGTAGCGATCCAGCTTGACGATCAAGTGCAGCTCCAAGAGGGTGTATATCTGCCCCTCGGAGCGCCCTACGCCCAGCAAGTGCTCGAGCTCCACCCGCCCGAACATGGCCGGCGGCGGCTCGATATCCTCCTCGCGCAGCCGCATGACGTGCAGCACCTCATCCACGAGCAGCCCGACCCGCTCTTGCTCGCTCACGATGATCAGGATTCGGCTGTGGCGCGTCGGCAGCTGTTCGTCCAGGCCCAACACCCGCCGCAGATCGAGCACCGGTACGATGGCGCCCCGAAGCGACAGGATGCCGAGAATCTCCGGCCCGGTCCGGGGCACCCGGGTGATGGGCGGAAGCTTGATGATCTCCTCGATCTGCAGGATGCTCAGACCGAAGCGCTCGTCGGCCAGCCGGAAAGCCAGGTACTCCTGCGCGTCCAGGACCGCGTCGTCGGCCAGCCTGGCGCCCACGACCCCGCGCTCGCCAGAGCTCACGAAGAACTCCTGCTCGACGATCTGCAGAACCGGTCTCGGCCGCGGGGCGGACCTGACGGACTGCGTCTCGAGATCGCCGGGCGCTGCCATCCCGCCCGCGTCCTCGTCGGGGAGCCTGACCTGCACGAACCCTTCGCCGGTCTGGCCGGGCCCGCGTCCGGCACTCGCAGCGCTCGCGCCCCTGGCCGGCGCTGCCGTCTCGGCTGTCCCGGCCTTCTCGGCCTTCCCGGCCGTCTCGGCCTTCTCTGCCTTCCCGGCCGTCTCGGCCTTCTCTGCCTTCCCGGCCGTCTCGGCCTTCCCGGCCGTCTCGGCCTTCCCGGCCGTCTCGGCCTTCCCGGCCTTCCCGGCCGTCTTTGCCTTCCCGGCCTTCCCGGCCGTCTTTGCCTTCCCGGCCTTCCCGGCCTTCCCGGCCTTCCCGGCCGTCTCGGCCTTCCCGGCCTTCCCGGCCGTCTCGGCCGTCCCGGCCTTCTCTGCCCTCCCGGCTGGCTTGGCCTTCTTGGCCTTCTCGGCCTTATTCCTCGTCACCATGGCCCTCACGCCTCTCTCGCCAGCGTCTCTTCGATCAGCGCGGCCACGTCGAGAACGAGAATCGTCTGTTGGCTCGCCAGGCTGGTCGCGCCGGCCACGCCCGGCACCTGGGACAGCGATCGCCCCAGGCTCTTGATGACGATGTCCTGCTGGCCGATCAGGCCGTCCACGGCGATGCCCAGCCTGTTCTCGGCCAGACCGGCCACGACCACGTACAGGCCTTCCTCGCGAGAGCCGGTCTGCCCGGCGCGGAGATCGAAGGCGTTCTCGAGCCGCAGCAAGGGCAGCGTGCTGCCCCGCAGCTCGATCACCTCGCGCCGCTCGATGGTCCGCAGGGCATCCGCATCGATACAGATGATCTCCAGGACCGAGCTCAGCGGGATGGCGTAGGTCTGGTCACATGCGCGGACGATCAGCGCCCGGATGATGGCCAGCGTGACCGGCAAGGTGATGACGATGCGCGTGCCCTTGCCCGGATCGGAGTAGATGTCGATCACCCCGCTGAGATTGGCGATGTTGTTCTTGACGACATCCAGCCCCACGCCGCGACCGGAGATCTCGCTGACCTCGTCGCTGGTCGAGAACCCCGGCATGAAGAGGAAGTTCATCAGCTCCCTGCGCCCCAGCTCCCCGAGGCGCTCGGGATCCTCGATCCCCATGGCCACGGCCCGGGCCTTGAGCTTCTCGAAGTCCACGCCTCGGCCATCGTCCGCGATCTCGATCACGACGTGGTTGCCTTTCTGGAAGGCGTTCATGTCGATGATCCCTTGCGGCGATTTGCCGGCCCGGACACGCTCGTCCACCGGCTCGATGCCGTGATCAAAAGCGTTTCGAAGGATGTGCATCAAGGGATCCGCCAGATCCTCGACGATCAGCTTGTCCAGCTCCGTGTCCGCTCCCCGGATCCTGAGCTCCACTTTCTTGCCCGTGCTGCGAGACAGCTTGCGGACCATCCTCGACAGCTTCTCGAAGTTCTGTCCGAGGGGCACCATGCGGACCTCCATGATGCCCGAGCGCAGCTCGTCCAGCTTTCGCTCGAAAGTCCGGGCCGTCTTGAACAGCTCGATCGCCAGGCCCGTGAAGCCTTTCTCGGCCCTGAGCTGCTCGGATATCTCGTTCATCCGCGTGCGAACCAGCACCAGCTCGCCCACGATGTTCATCAGGCTGTCGAGCTTGGCGATCTCGACCCGGACCGTCTGGCTCACGGACCGGAGCGAGATCCCGTCCGCAATCGGCTCGACCGGGAGATCCTCGCTCGCTTCGCCTCGGTCCGCCCCGTATCCATCCTTCCTGGGAATCAGCTCGACCTCGACCGACATGCCGGCCAGCCGCTCCTCGAACTCGCCCGGCGAGGCTTCGCTGCCGACGATGAAGTCGAAGCGGATCGTATTCTCCTCGACGCCCTCGGCGCTGGGCAGGGTCGTGATCACCTCTCCCAGCTTCTTGAGCTCGGCGGTCAGCCCGGCCAGGCCCTCGTCGAAGCTCATCAGATCGAAACAGGCGCGCACTTTGAAGAGGCGAACCCTCTGCCGGATGTTGTCGACCAGCCGATGCTCCTCGTACTCGGTCAGCACCGAAGAGATGGCGGGATCCAGATCGATCAGCTCCAGCGGGCTCATGTCGGTCACCATTTGCGACCGGCTGGCAGAGCGCTCGATCCTCCCGAGCAGCGTCTTCAGATCGCGCCGAGGCACCTCGGGGCCAGCGCTGAGCTCGGCGATCAGGCGATTGAAGAGCTCGATGGACTCGAACAACACATCGACGATCTCGACGCTTGCCGCGACCCGACCCAGGCGCAGCCCATCGAGAAGCGTCTCGAGCGTATGGGACAGCTCGGCCATCTTCTCTGCACCGAACATGCCCGCCAGGCCCTTGAGCGAGTGTGCGGAGCGAAAAACGTTGTTGATCAGCTCGGGATCCTTGAAGCCCCGCTTGAGGTGATCGTCGAACTTGAGAATGTCGCGATTGAGGCTCTCGACGATCTCCTGCGATTCGGACAGGAAGTCGCCCAGGGCCTTCTCGCTGATTCCGTCGACATACTCGGCCATCACGCGCCCATCTCGCCGCGCACGGGAAAGCGCGGATCTTCGCGGAGTCGGCTAGCCGGTCTCCAGATAGCGCTCGACGCACTCTTTGAGCGCCTCGGGAGTGAACGGCTTGACGAGGTAGGCGTTGGCGCCAAGGGCCAGGCCGCGCTCCCTGTCCTTCTGGCTGGACTCGGTCGAGATGATGATCAGGGGGGTGGACTGGTAGCGTTCGTTCTCCCGGATGAAGCGAATCAGCTCCAGCCCGTTGATGTCCGGCATGTTGATATCGGTGATGATCAGGCAGAAGCTCCGCCGCGGCAGCTCCTTGAGCGCCTCGAACCCGGAGGACACACCGACGGTAGACACGCCTTCGATCTCCTCCACCGTCGAGGAGATGAACGAGCGCATCGCAGCGCTGTCCTCGACCACCAGGATGTCGAAGCTCACCAGCTCACCTCCGCTCCAGCCGAGCGGCTGGAGCATACCCCGTCCGCCCCGTCCCCGACCGGAAGCTCGGGAACGGATTTCCGACGATGTTTCTTTTGATTGGGTGCAAAGTCAAGAACTGATCGAGGCGGCGAAAACGTCACAGCAGCCCGATGCCGTCCGGCTCACCCGGCTGCACATCGATCTCGCGGCGGCCTTCGGGCCCCCCCAGCCCCACGACCACCCGCTCGCGCTCTCGGCCCTGCCCGTAGCGGGCGGTCAAGCGGGCAGCGGCGATGAGATCTTGAGAATCGGCCGGCGCCTCGACCAGGGCGGTCGGCCCGTTGAAGTCCCTGGCCTCGAGCAGGTGCCCCCGGTCGGCGAAGCGCGCGATGGCGAGGTTCTCCTCGTGCTGTCTGCCGATCACCGCCAGCGCCCCTCCGCGCAGCAGGACATGCCGCCCCAGGTAGGCGAGCAGCGGATCGTCCTCGCGCAGGACGCCGCTCCGGCGCTCCAGCAGGTTTCGCAGGCGCCGCGCGTACGCGGGATCGGCCAGCAGGCAGCCGCCGGCCGGCGTGGGGTAGTCCCGGACCCCCAGCTCGGCAGCCAGCGCCTCCTGTCGTCTGCGGGAGCGGCCCTGGAGGTCGAGCAATTGCTCCCGCCGGTAGAGCCCCTCCCGCTCGGGAAGCGCCGTGGGGAGCAGCGCGCCGCTCAGAGGGCGCAGCAGGCGGTCTTGCAGCCCGCTGCAGCGATCGATCCGATCCATGGCCTGCCGCCGCTGGCTCATGGGCCGCTGGCCGAGCACATCGCCGGTGAAGACGAAATCGGCCCCGCTCGACTCCATCCGTTCGCGCGCCCGTCTCAGCATCAAGATCTTGCAGTCCAGACAGGGGTTGAGCTGGGCGCCGAAGCCGTGCGGGGGGGCGGCCAGCAGAGATCGGAGCTCGGCCCGGAGATCGATCACCTCGACGGGCGCGCCCAGCGCGACGAGCTCCGGCGGCGGCTCGGCGGTGCCCGCCTTCCCCGCCAGCTCGTGTCTGAGCTGACGGGGCTCGAAGCCGGTGACGAAGTGCAGCAGCTGCAGCTCGATGCCCATGGCCTGGATGAGCCGCACCGCCAGGAGGCTGTCGAGACCTCCGGACACGGCGCCCAGAGCGCGAGCTGGCCGGCTCATCGACTCATCCACCGCTCTCCTGCCGTCACGACCCGTCCGGCTCGGAGTCCAGGGCGCTGAGCTTGCGATAGATGGTCCTCGTGGCCACGCCGAGGATCTTGGCAGCCAGGTTCTTGTCGCCGCCGGTGGCCTTGAGCGTCTCGGCGAGCAGGATCCGCTCGGCCTCATCCAGGGAGGTCCCCACGGGCAGGTAGACACCGCGCCCGTCCACGGCCGCATCCCGGCTCGCCTGACCGGAGATCGCGTCCGGCAGGTCGTCCAAGTCGATGACCGCGTCGCGCGACAGGACCACCGCCCGCTCGATGACGTTCTCGAGCTCGCGCACGTTGCCCGGCCAGCCGTGACGGCTCAGCGCGTCCATGGCCCGGGCGCTGATCGTCTCGACGGCTTTCTCGTTCTTGGCCGCGTAACGCCGCAGGAAGAAGTTGGCCAGCAGCGGCACGTCGCCGCCGCGATCTCGAAGCGGCGGAACCTCGACGTTGATCACGTTGAGCCGGTAGAACAGATCCTCGCGGAAGCGGCCCTGCTGGACCTCGGCCTTCAGATCGCGGTTGGTGGCCGCCACGAGCCGGATGTCCACCCGGATCGGAACGCTGGAGCCGAGACGCTCGAACTCCCCCTCCTGCAGCACGCGGAGCAGCTTGACCTGGATCGAGGCGTTCATCTCGGCCACCTCGTCCAGTAAGAGCGTCCCCTGATCCGCGGCCTCGAAGCGTCCCGCCCGCCTCCGGTCCGCGCCCGTGAAGGCGCCCTTCTCGTAGCCGAATAGCTCGCTCTCGAGCAAGGTCTCGGCCAGCGCCGCGCAGTTGACCGCCACGAAGGCCCGCTCGCTGCGCGGGCTGGCCCGGTGGATGGCCCTGGCGAGCAGCTCCTTGCCCGTGCCGCTCTCCCCGCTCAGCAGCACGGTGGCCGACGAGGGACCGGCCTGGCGGATGATCTCCAGCGTGCCGAGGATGGCCGGGCTCTGCCCGATGATGTCGTGCGGCCGCATGGACTCGAGCTGCTGGCGCAAGGCCCGGTTCTCGATCAGCAGCTTCTGCTTCTCCAGGGCCTGCGCGACGACCTTGGAGATGAAGACCTTCTTGAGCGGCTTGGTCACGAAGTCGTAGGCGCCCTCCTTCATCGCCTCGACGGCCGCCTCGATCGTGCCGTAGGCGGTCATCACGACCACCTCCGTCTCGGGCGAGATGCTCCGGCAGGCCTTGAGGAGCTCGCTGCCGTCCATACCCGGCATGACCAGGTCGGTCAACATGACGTGGACGTGGTGCTGGCGCAGCAGATCCATCGCCTGCTTGCCCGATTCGGCGCACAGGATGTGGTAGCCCTCGCGCTTGAAGATCCGCTGCAGGCTCTCGAGGTGTGCGCTCTCGTCGTCGACCAGCAGCAGCGTCCTGGATTCGCCTTCGGTGTGTGCGGCACCCATCGGCCTATACCCGAATCACCTTCCGCCCCGGCAGTCCAGGGCGCACGCGCCTGCCCGCTGTCATTCCTGGCTGGGCCGGATGACGATGTCGAGGTTGATCTGGGCGGCCAGGCGTTCCATCTCGTCCTCGACCTTCGAGATCTCCACGCCCGCCGGCACGGCCAGCTTGATCTTGACCGACGAGATCGTCGTGCCGCTCGTGGGCGCCGGCGCCAGGTGGGCATCGAGCGACTGGATGCTCACACCCAGCTCCTTCAGCGCCGCGGCGATCTGGACCAGGATACCGGGGGCGTCCATGGCCACGACCTCCATGCGCACTACCGGGCCGGCCGTGGCCGGCTCCTCCGGGCAGTCCGCCGGCGAGACGACCGCGCTCAGGCCCGCCTGGCGACCGAAGTCTTCGAGCTCCGTCTCGAAGCGTTCCACGTCCTTGTCCTTGCCCGAGAAGAGCATCATCATGGCGAACCGCCCCCCCAGCACGGCCATCCGGCTGTCCTCGACGTTGCAGCTGTGCTGGTAGACGTACTGGCTGACCGCGTGGACGATTCCGGACCGGTCCGCGCCCGATGCGAGCAGGAGACGATATCGTTTCATGGCTTGCCTCCCGTGAAGGGGCTGGCACAAAAGTAGGACCACTCGGGCGCCCGTGTCAAGGCGGCCTGCGGGGGCCTGCAGGAGATCGATTTCGGCCACATTCGCCCTTGACAAGTCGGGGTGGATTACCTACTCTCCATGTTCGTGCATAGGCTGGCTTTTCTTTTTTCTCTATACATTTCGGTATAGTAGGAGGTATCTATGTACACCTCGGTCAAAGCGTTCACAGAAGCCGTCAGGTCGAAGAATCCCGCCGAGCCGGAGTTCCTGCAGGCTGTCAGCGAGGTCGTCGAGAGCATCTGGCCGGTGATCGAGCAGAACCCGAAGTACCGGGCTGCCAACATCCTCGGCCGGATCGTCGAACCGGAGCGGGTGATCCTCTTCCGCGTCCCCTGGGTGGACGACCAGGGCCAGATCCAGATCCACAAGGGCTACCGGATCGAGATGAACAGCGCCATCGGCCCGTACAAGGGCGGGCTGCGATTCCACCCCAGCGTCAACCTCGGCATCCTGAAGTTCCTGGCCTTCGAGCAGGTCTTCAAGAACTCGCTGACCACCCTGCCCATGGGCGGCGGCAAGGGCGGCAGCGACTTCGATCCCAAGGGTAAGAGCGACGGCGAGGTGATGCGCTTCTGCCAGAGCTTCATGCTCGAGCTCTTCCGACACATCGGCCCGAACACGGACGTGCCTGCGGGCGACATCGGTGTGGGCGGCCGCGAGATCGGCTACCTCTTCGGCATGTACAAGCGGCTGCGCAACGAGTTCACCGGCGTCTTCACCGGCAAGGGCCTCAAGTGGGGCGGCAGCCTCGTCCGGCCCGAGGCCACGGGCTACGGCTGCGTCTACTTCGCCGCCGAGATGCTCGCCACCCGCAAGGAGTCCTTCAAGGGCAAGAAAGTCGCCATCTCCGGCTCGGGCAACGTGGCCCAGTACGCCACCCAGAAGGCCACCCAGCTGGGCGCCAAGGTGGTCACGCTGTCCGATTCGAGTGGCTCGATCCACGACCCGGCCGGCATCGACGCCGACAAGCTCGACTGGGTCCTCCAGCTGAAGAACGTGCGCCGGGGACGCATCCGCGAGTACGCCGAGCACTTCAAGGGCGTCGAGTACATGGACAAGGCGCGGCCCTGGAGCGTGCCGGTCGACATCGCGCTGCCCTGCGCGACCCAGAACGAGATCGACAAGTCCGATGCGAAGACCCTGGTCAAGAACGGCTGCTTCTGCGTGAGCGAGGGCGCCAACATGCCCAGCGAGCCGGACGCCATCGACGTGTACATGGAGGAGAAGATTCTCTACGGCCCCGGCAAGGCGGCCAATGCCGGCGGCGTGGCGGTCTCCGGCCTGGAGATGTCCCAGAACAGCATTCGCCTCGGCTGGAGCCGCGAGGAAGTGGACCAGCGCCTACACGGGATCATGAAGGCCATCCACGCCACCTGCGTCGAGTACGGCAAGCAAGGCGACTTCACGTACTACGTCAACGGCGCCAACATCGGCGGCTTCATCAAGGTCGCCGACAGCATGCTCGACCAGGGCGTGGTCTAGCCTCTCCGCGCACGAGGGGGGAACCTTGCCCGAGCGGTCCTGAGTCGTGGTACCATCTGCGCGAGCATGAGCAGCAGGCCGACCCAGAGCCGCTTTCGACGCGAGCACCTCCTGATGCCCAACCGGGTGCGGGAGGTGCTGCTCGTCTCCTCTGCCTATGACGCCTTCGTGCTCGAGGAAGAGGGACACCTCACGGAGCAGATCTTCCTGGAGTACAAGTCGCTGAGCCTGTCGAGCGCGCCTCGCTTCAGCCACGTGACCCGGCGCGACGAGGCGATCGAGCTGCTCGAGGAGCACAAGCGCTTCGATCTGGTCCTGGCGGTGGCCCGCGAGGCGAGCGAAGGCCTGGTCGAGTTCGGCCGCCGCATCAAGGCCGTCCAGCCGAGATTGCCCGTGGTGGTGCTCGGCTTCGAGAGCGCCGATCTGGAGCGGCTGAAGAAGCCCGAGACGCAAGACGGCATCGACGCCGTCTTCGTCTGGAACGGGGACGCCAAGATCCTGCTGGCCATCATCAAGCACATCGAGGATCGCCAGAACGTCGATCACGACATCGACGTGGCCGGGGTGCGGGTGATCCTGGTCGTGGAGGACTCGCTCCGCTACTTCTCCTCCTTCCTGGCCGCTCTCTACCCCGAGCTGATGAAGCAGTCCCAGTCGCTTTTCTCGGAGGGCTTCAACCGCCTCCAGAAGCTCCTGCGCATGCGCACCCGGCCCAAGATCCTGCACGCCACGAGCTTCGAGCAGGCCATCGAGATCTACGAGAGCTATCGCGGCTACATGCTGGCCGTCATCAGCGACGTCGGTTTCCCGCGCAACGGCAAGCTGGACCCGACCGCCGGGATCCGCCTGGTCGAGCGCATCCGGGCCGACTTCCCCGACCTGCCCATCCTGCTGCAGTCGGCCGAGTCGGATTACTCGGAGCAGGCGAACCGGCTGTCAGCGCTCTTCGCCGACAAGAACGCGCCCGACCTGCTGCACACCATCCGGTCCTTCCTGGTGGACTACCTGGGCTTCGGGCCGTTCACGTTCCGCACGCCGGACGGCAGGGTGGTCGGCCAGGCCCGCGACATCCGCGAGCTGGCCGCCCAGATCGAGACCGTGCCCGCGGAGAGCCTCGCGTATCACACCCGCAACAACCATATCTCCAACTGGCTGATGGCCCGCAGCGAGTACGAGCTGAGCGAGAACCTGCGCTGCCAAGATGCGGCCGACTTCGCCTCGGTGGAGGAGATCCGCAGCTTCCTGCTCCGCGTGCTGGAGGCGCTCTTCCGGCACTCGAGCCAGGGGATCGTGACCGACTTCTCCTCGACTCGCTTCGACAACGAGAGCCTCTTCCAGCGGATCGGAGAGGGCAGCCTGGGCGGCAAGGCGCGCGGGATCGCCTTCCTGAACAACCTGCTGACCTACGAGCTGGGCGGCAGCAAGGTGGCCGGCCTGCAGGTCTGCATCCCCCAGACCTTCGTGCTCAGCACGGACGCCTTCGAGCGCTTCCTGGGCGAGAACCAGCTCCACTCCTTCGTCCGCGAGAACCCCGACGACGCGGCCCTCCTCGAGCGCTTCGTCTCGGGTCGCCTGCCGGACGACGTGCGGGTGAGCCTGCTGAGCATCATCGACAACGTGCACGAGCCCCTGGCCGTCCGCTCCTCCAGCCTGCTGGAAGACGACATGGCCCACCCCTTCGCCGGGATCTACGGCACAGTCATGATCCCCAACGCCGCGGAGGATCCGAAGGAACGCCTGGACGACCTGTGCAAGGCGATCAAGGTCGTCTACGCCTCGGTCTTCTTCCGCAACGCCCGCAGCTACCTCGAGAACACCGCGCACAGCATCGAAGAGGAGCTGATGGCCATCGTGCTCCAGCGGGTGGTCGGTCAGCGCTTCGAGGACCGCTACTACCCTCACCTCTCGGGCGTGGCGCACTCCTACAACTACTATCCCATCGGTCCGCTTCGCGCGGACGAGGGCGTGGTCCAGGCCGTGCTCGGCCTCGGGCGGATGGTCGTCGAGGGCGGCGAGTCGGTGCGCTTCTCGCCGCGCCATCCCGAGGTCATCCCACAGGCGGCCACGCCCAAGATGCTCGCCAGCAGCTCCCAGCGCGCTTTCTACGCCCTGGACATGTGCCGCGACTGGTACGAGTCGGGCTTCTTCGACGACAACCTGCTGCTGTTCGATCTGGAGGTCGCGCGCCGCGACGGCACGTTCCAGGCCGTCGGCAGCGTCTACGACGTCCAGAACGACCAGATCTCCGAGAGCCCCGCGGCCAGCGGCCCTCTGCTCGTCACCTTCAACAACATCCTCAAGTACAAGGCCGTGCCCCTGGCGCCCGCCATCTGCGAGCTGCTGGACGTGATCGCCGACGGCATGGGCACGCCGGTCGAGATCGAGTTCGCCTGCGACATGGGCGACTGGGGCCGCCCCAAGCGCCGCGGGCACAAGCGGCGAGAGCCGGTGCTGTACCTGCTGCAGGTCCGCCCCATCCTGGTACGGGAGACCTGGCAGGAGGTGAGCTGCGACGAGATCCCGCCGGAGCGGATGATCTGCCGCTCATCCCAGGCGCTGGGGCACGGCTGCCACGAGATCCAGGATGTCATCTTCGTCAAGCCCGAGCGTTTCGACCCCGCCGAGACGCGCGCCATCGCGGCCGAGGTCGACGAGCTCAACGCGATCCTCGTCCAGGACAAGCGTCCGTACGTGCTGATCGGCCCGGGCCGCTGGGGCTCGTCCGATCACTGGCTGGGCATCCCCGTCCAGTGGTCCCAGATCTCGGGTGCGAGGATCATCATCGAGGCCTCGCCCGAGGGCTACGACGTCGATCCCTCCCAGGGCACCCACTTCTTCCACAACCTGACGTCGCTGAACCTGGGCTACTTCACCGTCCCGTCCGGCGCCAGCAAGCAGAGCCCCCGCAACGACAGCTTCGTCGACTGGGACTGGCTCGCGCGCCAGCCCGTCGTCCGCGAGACCGAGCACCTGCGCCTGGTGCGCTCTGCGCAGCCTATCCTGGCCATGATCGATGGCCGTCACAGTACGGCCGTGATCGCCGCCGGCCTGGACTCGACTTCGAAGTCATAGCTAGCGGCTGGATCCGCTTGCGGATGCAGCACCCTCAGTGTTACGCTGGACACTCTGGAATGGGAGGTATCGCATGCTGCTGGAGTACGTACAGGCCGCGATGCGCCATGCCAAGTATGAGATCATCGAAGACGACCGGCGGTACTACGGGGAGATCCCCGAGTGCAAGGGAGTCTATGCACAGGCTCCGACACTTGAGGATTGCCGTGACGAGCTCCAGGAGGTCCTCGAGGAGTGGATGCTGTTCCGAATCCACCGGAATCTGTCCTTACCCACAATCGACGGGATCGAGCTTTCCATCAAGGACGTAGCCTGATGCCGTCATTCGGCCCCGTAAGCCGAAAAGAGCTGCTCAGATGTTTGAGCAAGCTGGGCTTCGAGGGTCCGTACTCCGGCGGCAAGCACCAATTCATGGTTAGAGAGGATGTAACCACTCGAGTCCCTAACTAATCCTCATCAGGGCGATATCGGACAGGGCTTGCTCTCGAGGATCCTGCGGCAGGCTGGAATATGCAAAGAGGACTGGGAGCAACTATAGACGGTCCAGAAGAGGCCGTCCTAGTCCTAAAACAAGCGCGGTTTCCAGACCGCGTTTGTTTTCAGGGCTGGCCGCCCGAAGGGCGGTCGTTTTGGGGTGTAGCTGCTGGAAT
>JAFGRB010000419.1 GCA_016935365.1 Deltaproteobacteria bacterium | reverse complement strand
TTTTTTCGCCCGGCCAGCATGGGCGTTTCGGGCTCCTTCCCGCCTCAGCCTGCCCTCAGGCCGCTCGAGTGGGCTGAACGGTTACGGATCAGAAAGGCAGTCTTCATCACTCTCGCATCCTTCTGTATAATCCGAGTAGCTCCTACCGAAATACACCTCCAAGAATGCCTGAACAAACCCCTTGCCATGAAGGTACACATTGTATTCCGTCCCATCTACACACTTATCCTCAATGCATGAACAACCTGAATTGCCCTCATCGAACATCTCGCAGTACTTCCTCTCATGTGAACAGTGAAAGTGCCAGCCAGGTCCGGGGAATCCATCTTGCTCAAAATCATCATGAGTTGGGAGTTTCTCATAAAGCTGAGCAATAGCCTCTATTAGGCCATTACTATATATGCCCCCATGGGTATAAACAACATCATCGGGTCTCACGTAATACAAAATCAGATGGTTGTACTCGTGAGAGAGTAATTCACTATCTGTAAACGAGTAAGGTATAACAACTGTCGCCAAGTCGGCGCTCTGCGGTCTCGCATAATCATCAGCTCCGGGCGGATTATAGCAACCAGTCCCAGAAGCGTTAGCGAGAATATTGAACTTGTGCTCGTAGCTGCCGAAATCAATCATCCACTCCCTGTCAATGTAATACTGTCGAATCCAGCGTCCCAGGTAGTACATCTTCTGCTCATTGTACTGAACGCCGGAAGTCGCAGTAAAGTACGGTAGCCAATGATGCGAATATCCATATACGTCCTTCCAACAGTACATTGGCGGGTTGAATCCGCACTGATAGTATCTCTGCCAAATCATCTGAGCGTTATATACATGGGCCCCGCAATAGTCCACCAACTCATAGTCGTCCGTATATGTAACAGATGGATGTGCCGCGACCATCCATTCGAAGTCGTCTTCTCCTTGCCAATATTTTACCTTGACGCTGGTCTCCGTGTATGGACAGCTCCATTCATAGTGCATCTCTATCTTTCTCAGCTCTAGAAATACTCCGGGCTCATCGAGATACAGAAACCTGTAAAATGCCCGAGAGGGCGCCTCCGCGCCTTCTTCGGCATTAGCAACCGAAACACCTCCCCGCCAGGCCAATCTCCATGCCCCAGATACGTCCAACAGAACCGGCTCCAAATCGAAAAAACGATACTCATCGACGACTACCCCGGGAAGCTCGCACTCAATGCCCATGACAATACCCACCTCCACATCACCCATCCGAGCCACCGGCCAGGACTCGAACCCATCCATGTCGCCGGAGAACATCTTCCTGCACGAGATGCCAACGACTCCTTCCATCGACCTGTCGACCGATAGAGCGATCTCTCCGCCGTCCACCTTCAAGCCCTCTACATACTGATCGTATCTGCAGACCCGAAGCGCCGAGAATTCGAGCGTCTTCTTCGGGACGAGCTCCACGTGCTGCAAGGAATCCATTTCGGACTCGTGGTCCATGAAATGATGGCCGTACTGCCCGAGCATCTCGTATGCCGCCGAGATATCGCACTCCATCGAGCCGCGTGCAGATACAAGCTGAGGGCTATGAATCGACAGCAGTGTGCCGTCCCTATCGAATGCGCAAGAGCTTATCTCGTTCTCTGAAATACCTTCGCAAAAAGCGGCCGTCGCCTCGGAAGCTGCCACATCAGTAGCAAGGAAAATCAGAGAGAGAGAGAGAGAGAGAATCCGTACTTGTTCATGACGCGATTCCTTTCTCCTGCAAGATAGGCCGCCTCTGTTCTTGAACTCCTTTGAGATGCTACCCCTCGCCCTGCCGATTGTCAACCGATATGAAGTGCCTGCAGACTGCGGTCGAGTTGACAGGCACATACTGCCAGCCTATCGTGTTCGGAGGTCGAGGATGCCGAGGCTCCGTATTATTTACTGCCGGTCGCTGGGCACCCGGACTGAGCGCTTCGACTGCATCGAGTTCAAGCGCCGGTCCCAGGCCGAGATCATGGCCGAGTACGAGGCCAGGGAGGACGAGTTCGCCTCCTATGCCGACTTCCTGAACGCCAGGGCCCGCGACTCGGAATGGCAACGAGCTCTGCGGGAGCGGCTCTCGATGGCAGTGGGTATGCAATCTTCTGACGCGGACACGTGAGCCCTGCGCTGGCCGCAGCGGACCACCTCACCATCTTTCCTTTCAACTTCATCGAGCAGCTACCTGGCATCCGCTTGACATGATCTAATATCTAGTCTAGAATCTAGTCATGATCAAGATCAACATCCACCAGGCCAAGACCCACCTGTCTCGCTACCTGGCCAATCTGGCCCGGGGAGAGACGATCATCCTGTGCCGCCGCAACGTGCCTGTGGCCGAGATCCGCCCCCTGCCGGCCGCCCAGAAAGAGAGCCGCCCCCTGGGGCTCGGCCGGCAGGAGTACGGCGAGCTCTGCCTGCCCGAGGCGTTCTTCGAGCCCTTGCCCGACGAGCTGCTGGACGGATTCGAGCGCAGCCCGTGAAGCTCCTGCTGGACACCTGCACCTTCCTGTGGATCGCCTGGGACCGGCCCGAGCTGTCGGGCCGGGCGCGGGCGCTGTTCGCAGATCCCGCCAACCAGGTCTTCCTCAGCGCGGTGTCCTGCTGGGAGATGGCGCTCAAGCACGGCCTGGGCAAGCTGCCGCTTCCGGATCAGCCCGAGCGGCTGGTTCCCAGGCTGCGAGACCTCCACGGCATCGAGCCGCTCGCCCTCGACGAGGAAGCGGCCCTGATGCTGCACCGCCTGCCCGCCCTGCACCGCGACCCCTTCGACCGCATGCTCGTCTGCCAGGCCATCGCCGCCGGCTTGTCCATCCTCAGCCCGGATCCGCAGCTATCCGCCTACCCCGTGCGGACAGAGTGGTGAAGCAGGACCCGCTGAGGGCGCTCGATCTTGCCCCGAGTCATGTCTCAGCCCATCTCTGGCAGCTTCCGGCGCCCGTGGATCACCGCCAGAACGATGATGTCTTCGTCCGCGATCTCGTAGATAAGCCGGTAGGAGTAGACGAGCAGTTCTCGAATGCTCTGCTCCTCCAACTCCAGGACCGCGCGCCCACGCTCGGAGAACGGTTCAATCTCACATGATTTGTCGACGATTGCTTCGACTACCTTCTTGGCGTAGTACCGGGAATCTCGGGCGATGTAAGCGTGGATTTCCTTGAGGTCTCGCCTGGCCGCAGCGGACCACTTCACCATCTTTCGACTTCCTTGAGCAGTTCTTCTCCAGAGGCCGTGGGCTCCTCTCTCGCGGACTGCTGCCCTTTCCGGATCTTACCGATCACGTACAGCCGGTACATGATCTCTTCCATGTCTGTCGAGTCCGGCAGTCTCGAGATCGCCTCGATGGCATCGGTCTTCGTAGAGCCCATGGTTTCCACTCCCCATCTGAAGACATCCTACGCTCGCATCCCAGGGAAGGCAAGCGGCTAAGCGGCTGGCGCCCCGCGCTCGCCGGGTGCCTCGCTGTCACGAGACTTCCAGAAACTCCCCGGCCAGCTCGTAAGGCCCGTCGCCGCTGACCCTCAACACGCGCAGGCGGGCCTTGAGCGGGGGGAAGACGCGGGAGAAGCTGCGGTGGACCGGGCCGATGACCTCGATGTCGAGCACGGCGCCCGGCTCGTATGGGCGCTCGCTCTCGATCAGGATGCCGCCGCCCGAGAGGTTGAGCGAGCGGGCCTGGTCCTTCGCGTCCGGGTCCACGGGCAGGATGCGGACCTCGGCCTCTGCCGGCAGGCGCTTGAAGGAGCGCCGTTCGCTTTCCATCTCGACCTCCGTCTCTGAACATCCGCGCATCTGCGCGGGAGAAAAACTAGGAGCCCCCGGGCTGCTGCCGGGCGCGGTACTCGGCGCGCTTCTTCTGGAACAGGGCCTCGTAGCTCTGGCTGATGCGCTGGGCCAGGATGAGCAGCTCGCCGATGTCGCTCGGGCAGTGCGCCTTGTGGCCGTTGTCGGCGTAGAAGACGTTGACCACCCGGCCGCGGACGAGCACCGGCATGACGAAGGCGCTCCTGGGCACCTGCTTGCCCATGACGCGCAGGAACTGGATGTTGATGGGCGTCTTCTGCAGCCCGCCCAGGTAGTGGGCCCGGGTGTCGATCACGGTCTTGAAGACCGACGGGCCGTTGAGCGGCACCATGATCGATCGGAAGCCCCAGCGGTCGAAGTCCGCACCCAGCGCGTCCCAGCCGAGCACCACGCCGGCCTGCCCGGCGCCGGCCCGGCTGTGGACGGTAAAGAGCATGCTGCGGGCGAAGATCGAGCGCGCGAAGCGCAGCACGCAGCGGGCGATGGCATTGCGGTCCGTGACCTGGTCCAGCAGCGCGCTGGCCTCCCGGAAGCCGAGCGGCCCGCCTTCGAGCGGCTCGGGCGGCCGGGAGGGCGGCGCCCCGGCCCGCTCGACCGCCTCGGCGTCCTCGGCCCTGCGCCGCAGGCTCCCGCCGTCCTCCTGCCAGACCCGCCGCTCGATCCCGCCCGGCGGCCCGGCGGGCTCGGGCTCCTCGATGACCTCCTCGAGGTCCTCGACGTCGAGCAGGGGCATGGCCTCGGAGGGCAGGGGCGGCCGGTCCAGCTCGGGGAAGCCGTCCCGGCGCTGGTAGAGCCGGTCGAAGGCCTCCTCGGAAACGAGGTCCTCCTCGATCACCGGTGCGCTCGGGGCAGAGGCATCGGCGGCCAGGACCGGGGCCATGAAGTCGGCGGTGTTGATGGCCACGAAGCGCAGGCGGCGCTCGATACCGTAGAGCCGCTCCAGAAGCTGCCAGAAGCGGATCTCCGGCACCACGATCGGATCGGGCTCCAGCCCGGTGGCGAAGCGGACCTCGTCCAGGGAAGCGAGATCGGTCGGGTCGATGCACAGGACCTGGAGCCGGCGGGACTCCTTGACGAAGGGGATGACGGTCAGGCGCTCGACCGCCTCGGTGGACAGCAGCGCCAGCGCCTCTCGATCGGGCTGGATCTGATCGCCGTGCAGGCTGGGCCGATCGTGCTGCCGGCCCAGGTAACGGGCCAGGGTGGGCTCGTCGACGAAACCGAGCTCCACGAGGTTGGTGCCCAGCCGGCCGCCCATGATGACCTGGTTGCGCACCGCGTCCTCGATCTGCTGCGGCGTGCACACGCCGTCCTCGATGAGCAGCTCTCCGATCGGCTTCATCTCGATCGGAAGGCTACTCCCGGGCGCAGAGGGCTGTCAATCGCGCATGCGCCGCATGCGCCCCCGCGGGTGCGCCCTCGATCGGACGCAAGCCACTTGAGATCCGGCCTCCGCCGTGATAGTCGGATGGATCGGCTCTTCGTGTCGTTCACGGAGGAGGTCTTATGTCCGGTCATTCCAAGTGGAGCACGATCAAGCACAAGAAGGCCGCGGCGGATGCCAAACGGGGCAAGATTTTCACCCGCCTGATCAAGGAGATCTCCATCGCGGCCCGCGAGGGAGGCGGCAGTCCGGAGTTCAACCCGCGCCTGCGGACCGCCATCGCCGAGGCCAAGTCCAGCAACATGCCGGCTGCGAACATCGAGCGCGCCATCAAAAAAGGCACCGGCGAGCTGGAGGGCGTGCATTACGAGGAGGTCACCTACGAGGGCTACGGCCCGGGCGGCGTGGCGATCATGATCGAGGTGATCACCGACAGCCGCAACCGCACCGCGGGCGAGATCCGCAAGATCTTCTCCAAGGGCAACGGGAACCTCGGCGAGCTGGGCTGCGTCAGCTGGATCTTCGAGACCAAGGGCGAGCTCGTGCTCTCGCACAGCGAGGTCAACGAGGAGCGACTGATGGAGGTGGCCCTCGAGGCCGGGGCCGAGGACATCCAGGAAGACGAGGACAGCTGGGTCGTCATCACCGAGCCGGCCGCCTTCCAGGCGGTCAAGGATGCACTGGAGCAAGCCGGGCTGGCGATCCAATCGGCCAAGATCGAAAAGGTCCCCCAGAACACGGTCCCGGTCTCGGGCAAGGACGCCGAGCAGGTGCTCCGCCTGGCCGAAGCGCTCGAGGACCACGACGACGTCCAGAACGTCTATGCCAACTTCGACATCGACGAGGACTCCCTGCCCTCCGGCTGACGGGACATGCGCGTGCTCGGCATCGATCCCGGTTCCACCTGCACCGGCTACGGCGTCCTGGAAGAAGTCGACGCGGCTCTGCGCCTGGTGGCCAGCGGGGTGATCCGGCCCGGCCGGGGCAAGCTGGCTCGCCGCCTGGGCATCATCCTCCAGCAGGTCGACGCGCTCATCGCGTCGTTCCACCCCGATGCGGTGGCTGTCGAGGCCGCCTTCCACGGGCACAACGCCAAGAGCACTCTGGTGCTGGGCCAGGCGCGGGGCGCGGCGCTGGCCGCCGCGGGCCGCGCCGGCGTCGAGGTGCTGGAGTACCCGACCCGACAGGTCAAGCAGACCGTGACCGGCCACGGAGCGGCCGACAAGCGCCAGGTGCGGCGGGTGCTGCAGCTACTGCTCGGCGAGCTGCCCGAGCAGCTCGATGCCACCGACGCCATCGCGGTGGCGCTGTGCCACCTGCGCTGGCAAGCCGCGCCCGGGTCGCGCGCAGCCGGCGGGTCGAAGAGGTGAGCGCGTGATCGCACAGCTCTCCGGCGTGCTGGCCCGCAAGGCGGGCGACGGTCACCTGGTCGTGGACGTGGGCGGTGTGGGCTACGGCGTGCAGGTCTCCAGCACGACGCTCGACAAGCTGCCCGCCGAGGGAGAGCCCGTCTCGGTCTGCGTGTTCACCCACGTGCGCCAGGACGCCATCGCGCTGTTCGGCTTCGCCGATCTCGACGAGCGCGCCGTCTTCGAGGCCCTCATCTCCCTCAACGGCGTGGGCCCGCGAGCCGCGCTGGGCGTATTGAGCGGGATCGAGTCCCGGGAGCTGGCGCGCGCCATCTGCAACGAGGATCTGGCCCGGCTGTGCCTTGTGCCGGGCGTCGGCAAGAAGAAGGCCGAGCGCATGGTACTGGAGCTCAAGGACAAGCTCCTCCCACTGGCCGGCGAGCCGCAGGAACGCCCCGATGCCGTCGTCGCGGATCTGCGCTCGGCGCTCGCGAATCTCGGTTTCAAGGCGACAGAGGCCGAGCGGGCGATCGCTGCGTTGAAGAAGCGCATCCTCGACGGCGCCGAGCTGGAGGCCCTGGTGCCCGAAGCGTTGCGGCTTTTGAGGGAGTAGAGGATGGCCCAGAAGAAAAAGCCCAGGGCCAACCAGGCCATCTCGACCTCGGCCACGGCCAGCGAGGGCGAGGTCGAGCGCTCGCTCCGCCCGCAGCGCTTCGACGAGTACGTCGGGCAGACCAAGATCACGGACAACCTGAAGATCTTCGTCCAGGCGGCCCGCGAGCGGGGCGAGGCGCTCGATCACGTCTTGTTCTGCGGTCCGCCCGGCCTGGGCAAGACCACCCTGGCGCACGTCATCGCGAGAGAGATGAGCGCGCAGATCGTCACGTCTTCCGGCCCGGCCATCGAGCGCAAAGGCGATCTGGCGGGCATGTTGACCAACCTCGCAGCAGGCGATGTCCTGTTCATCGACGAGGTCCATCGCCTGCCCACCGTGGTCGAGGAGAACCTCTATCCCGCCATGGAGGACTTCTCCTTCGACTACATGGTGGGCGAGGGCCCGGCCGCCAGGACGCTGAAGCTCTCCTTGCCGTGCTTCACCTTGATCGGCGCCACGACGCGCACGGCCCTGCTCTCCTCACCGATGCGAGACCGCTTCGGCGTCATCTGTCGCTTGGAGTTCTACAGTCCGGAGGAGCTGGGCACCATCCTGCGACGCTCGGCGGGCATCCTCGATGTGACGCTGGAGCCGGACGCCGGAGAGGAGATCGCGCGCCGCTCGCGCGGCACGCCCCGGGTCGCGAACCGTCTGCTCAGGCGGATCCGCGACTTCGCCCAGGTGCTCGGAGACGGACGGATCACGCTGGAGCTGGCCCGCGAGGCGCTGCAGCGGCTCGAAGTGGACTCGCTGGGCCTCGATCGGATGGATCATCGCATCCTGCTGGCCATCCTCGAGACCTTCGACGGCGGGCCTGTCGGCCTCGACGCCATCGCGGCCACCGTGGCCGAAGAGGCGGAGACGGTCGAGGACGTCTATGAGCCATTCCTGCTGCAGGAAGGGCTGCTGCAGCGCACTCCGCGAGGCCGGGTGGCCACCCGAAAAGCGCGAGAGCACCTGGGCCTGGAGGGCCGTCCGAGGCAGGCCGGCATGTTCTGACCGTTTGCGCAGCTCACACCAGCGCGCTTGCGGCGGAGGTGGGATTCCATGCTGAGTCTTCAGTCCTTGCCGATCGCCGCCAGCTTGCACGGATGGCTTTCGGAGATGGACTGGTACCGGGACATGCTCGATGCCGGTTGGTTCCAGTCCGTCAAGCCCTACTGGATCCGCTACCACCTGGAATGGGTCGCCGCCGGGCTGCTCGTGCTCATCCTGCTCTTTCTCATCTACAAGCTCACGGGAGCCGCACGAGCCTCGGCCCGGCGCGGGAGCGCGGATTCTCGCACAGCCCGGAGGCTGGCCGACGAAACCGCGCACGCATACCTGGCTCAAGGAGAGAAGAGGCTGGCAGCCCAGGCGTTCGTGGAGGCGGGCGATCTGGACGCCGGGCTGCAGATCTACGAGGAGCTGGAGGCGTGGGCCGCGGCGGCGGACCTGTGCGAGAGGATGGACGATTGCGACAAGGCGGTTGACTACTACAAACGGGCGCGGGATATCGGCGGCGCCACGCGGGTGCTGATCGAAGCCGGCCGCATCGATGAGGCTGCTGCGATATGCTGCGCAGACGGCCGGGCAGTCGACGGAGCCAAGCTCTTCGAGCAGGCCGGCCGCGCCGAAGAAGCGGCGCGGCTGTTCGCCGAAGCGGGCCTGTTCGCCAAGGCTGCTCGGCTCATGTCCGAGTCGGGCCAGCCACGCGCTGCTGCCGAGCACCTGCTGCAGCTCATCGCCTCCGCCCACGCGGGATTCACGGAGGACGAGGTGGATCAGCTTCGCGAGGGTGCAGCGACGCTGAACAAGATGGGCCGAGTGCAGGAGTCGGCCGAGATGCTCAAGGCCGCGGGAGAGTTCGAGGGGGCTGCCCTGCGTTTCCGGAAGAGCGGCGACATCCAGCAAGCGGTCGCATGCTTCGAGCGCAGCGGCAAGCTCCGCCGCGCCCTCGAGATCTGCCAGAACCCCGAGAAGCGGCTACAGCTGCTCAGAGAGATGGAGAAACGGGGTCAGCCGGTCAGCCGCGAGGAGATGTCGGCTGCGCTGCTCGACGCCGGCTACACCGACGAAGCGACCTCGCAGCTCGAATCCAGTGGAGATGTCGAGATGGCCGTCCGGGCCAATCTGGCATCCGGCCGGCTACACGATGCGGCCGATTTGCTGGCCAAGGACGGACAGCATCTGCGCGCAGCGGAGACACTCGATGAGGCGGGAGATCCGCGCGCCGCCCGCGAGGAGTATCTCCTGGCCGGCGAGCCGCTTCTGGCCGCACAGGCCGCTGCGCGAGCAGGCATGCACTTCGAGGCAGGCCGGGAGCTGCTCGAGCTCGGCGAGACACTCGAGGCGGTCGGGGCTCTGCAACAGGTGGACGAGGCCCACACGGACTACCGCCATGCCGCCAGCCTCCTCGGCGTGGCCTTCGCCTCGCTGAACGACAGGCCGATGGCCTTGCGTATGCACGACCGAGCCTGCGGAGACCTGCGCGTCGGGCGCGACAACCTGGAGCTCTTCTACAACCGGGCCCGCTTTCTGGACGAGTCCGACGATCCTGCCGAGCGCCGCCTGGCCAGAGAGATCTACGGCCAGATCCTCGAGGTCCACTACACCTACAAGGACGTCAAGCGCAGACATGACCGTCTGGCTCAAGACGCCGGGGAAGGTCTTTGAAATCCGCTTCCCAGCCGGCGAGACAGTGCACCATCGCGCACAGCATCGTCATCCAGGGCATCGGCTTGCATACCGGTGCGCGGACGGAGATGCACATCGAGCCGGCCGAAGTGAACCACGGCATCGTCTTCGAGCGTCGAGACCTGCCCGGACGTCCCGCGGTCCGGGCGAAGGCCGGAAGCGTGCAGCCATCCAGCTACCGGACGCTGCTGGTCGCAAACGGCGTGGAGGTATCCACCGTAGAGCACCTGCTGGCCGCCATGCTCGGGTTAGGGCTGGACAATGCGCGCGTGAGCCTCGACAGCGGCGAGGTGCCGGCCATGGACGGCAGCGCTTTGCACTTCGTCGAGCAGATCCGTGCGGCGCAGCTCACTGAGCAGGACGCAGCGCGGCCCGGCATGCGTTTGCTCCGCAGCGTCGAGGTCCGCGAAGCCGATCGATGGATCCGGCTCGAGCCGGGGTGCGGGATCGAGATCGATTGCCGCCTGAGCTCCAGCCATCCCAAGCTCTCAGGGCAGCATCTGGACTATCGCCACTCATCGGATGCTTTTACGCGTGAGCTGGCCCCCGCGCGCACCTATGGTTTGCTCGCCGATCTCGACGAGCTCCACGCCGCTGGCCTGGCCAGAGGAGGCGGGCTGGAAAACGCCGTCGTCTTCGACGATCGATCGGTGATCAACCCCGGCGGCCTGCGCTTCGAAAACGAGTGTGTGCGCCACAAGGTCTTGGATATCCTCGGCGACTTGGCGCTGCTGGAAGCCTCGCTGGAAGCCAGGATCTGGTCGAACGGCTCGGGCCACCGGATGCACCACGAGCTCGTGTTGCGCCTGGCGAGCGAGCCGGATCTGTGTATGCGGTTCTGAGCTACCGGTCCAGGAAGTCCTGGATCGTCTTGCCGTAGCGGTCCCAGGATTTCTCCACTTCGGCGAGGATCATCTTTTCGATCTTGCCGCCGACCAGCGGCACCTTGACATCCGCCTGGAAGACCGACGTGAGATTCGACCCGTCTCCATCCGGCTGGATGCGCAGCTCACCCTGGACCGAGACCATCTTGCCGTGCGGCCCGGCGTAAGTCCACTTGGCACGCTTGCGCTTCAGGTCCCATTCGTATGTGACCTGGCTCTCCTCGGTCTTCGACTTGTCGACACCGGTCATGCCCTTCGCGTACTCGGTCGTGCTCACCTTGTAGACGAGCCGCTCATCCGTCCTCTCGACTTGATCCACCTTCGAGCTCAGCGCGCCCTGCGCCTTCTCGCGTGCGTGCTGGTAGTCTTCGTCGATGAGCACCGACAGGAGCCGATCTGTGTCTGCCGAAAACCGGAACATGCGTTCGACTTGCTTGGCCATGGGGAACCTCCAAGTACTCCATGTGGAATGCACGACCCACCATCAACCGAGATGCCGATCGATGAGAGCCGCGATCTGGTCCTTGGTCTGGATACTGCTCGTGGCGTGCGCGATCTCGCCGTCTCGGACATACAGCACGAAGGGCAATCCCCGAAAGGACCCGCACGCTCGTGCCTCTCGGATTGGAATGGCCGCCGGGAGATCGAACTCCACCACCCGAAACGCGACGCCCGCGTAACGATCTTCGTCCTCCAACTCCTCCATCGCCTTGTAGACCGGGATGCACATCGGACCCCAGCGGCCAGCCGCCACGACGAGCCGTGGATGATCGGCGAACGCCCTCGAGGTGTCGTCACGGGTCACCAGGTGCTTGATCCGGGTCTGCATCATCGCGTCCTCCCTGTAGCCCGCGCCGCAGCTCAGTCATGCGCTCGGGCGGGTGCGCAGATCGGCGTGAGCGTAAAAGCCATCTTGGCGATCGGGCGCCCGATACAAGGCTCGAAGCGCTTCTCGTCCAGCCCGCCCCAGGCGAAGGTGAGCGGATAGAGGATGGTCCCATCTGCCTGGACCCGCCCGTCGAGCCAGCTACTCGTGAATCGAGCGATGCCTTGCGCGTCGTGCGCCGCCTTGTACCGCTCCCGCCCACCCTGCCCTGCGTCGATGTGTAGCGTGCAGTCTCCCGATTCCTGGCACTCGATCCTGTATAGCCTGCCTTCGAACTCGTCGAACCAGCGATCGCCCGCGACTGCGACAAATCCGGACAGCCCTACGATGAGCAGCAGCAGTAGAAGGATGAGCCAGCGTGTCCAACGCCGTCGCGAGCCGGGCTCCCGATCCCGGGGCAAATCGGATCTCGCATCCCCCTTTTCACGGGCGTCTCGCAGGCTGCGAAGCCCGAGAACGCGATTGACCTCGGCCTTGTCTTGCTCGAGTTGCTGCACGCGCTGCCGCAAGCGCCAGGAGGCCACCCAGCGCCGAAAATCCTCCATGCTACGGAGCGGATAGAGCGTCCCCCGATCAAAGCGCATCAACTGGAGACGCTCTGCGGTCCGCTCCAGCAAATCGCACCGGCGGTCCGAGTCCCGGTCCAGCATGCTGAGCTCCGTCTCCGGAACCAGCGTATCCGGATCGGCGATCTCGCTGCGGTCCTGGCGCAGGGCCTCGCGGATCTCCCTCATCAGCTGCTCGCGGCTCTCTTTGAAGATCTGCCGCTCTTCGTCCATGCTTCCACCCGACTCCCGCGCGGCCTCGCCCAGCGCATCGAGCAGGCCTCGTCGGTTTTCCGGATCGAGCAGGGCCGCCTGGCGCAGAAGCTCGAGGCCAAGTCGCCGCGTTCCGGACAGATCGAGATATGCCTGGCCGAGCATGCGGGCCGCCGTGGCCACGGCGTCGAGAGAGGCGGTCGTGTCGTGCAGCAGCATGCTCGCGAGCACCTCAGCGGCCTTGCTCGGCCTCTTCTGAAGCTCGCAGATCTTGGCTTGCAGCAGCCGCAAGACCGCCGCCTGAGGTGGGAATGTGACCCTCCAGTCCGATTCGAGCGCGTCGAGCGTCTCCTTTGCAATCCGCGCAGCCTCGTCGAGGCGATTGGTCCTGATGAAGGCGCGCGCCAGATGATACGACCCCGCGGGATGCCCCTCGACGAGAAACAGGCAGCGTTCGGCCGCCTCGACAGACTCGTCGATTCGCCCGACAGTGAGCAAGGCCTCGGACAGCTTGGCCTGTGCGTCGGCCCGCAGGTATGCCGGTGCATCCAGGCCACTCAGGTCGATCAGCGCGAAGATGGCATCCTCCTTGCGGCCCATCTCGAGCAGGATCGCCGCCCGATAGAACTCGAGCCTGAAGCTCTCCGCGGCCAGGGTGCGGAGCCGGTCGGCCTTCTCCAGGGCCGCGGCGTGCTGGCCAAGCTGGAAGATCCGGAAGACCTCGTCCGTCTTGAGCTCCAGCGGGGGCACGGCGATCCGCTGCTCGCGCACGAGGTTGATGGTGCCGCAGAACGGACACAGCCTGCTCCCCGCACCCGGAACGAAAGGGATCGGTGCCTGGCAGCGCATACAGCGGAGTTTGGGCTTGTCGTCCATGGCGTCTTTTCGATCCATCACCGCGAGCCCCGGGAACGCTCGGGCACCCGCAGCGACTACGGTGGCCGCCGGCAGCTCTCCGCTGACTTTCATAGCATAAAAGTCGCGATGGGCAAATGAAGGATCGAGGCAGCGTGTCGGCAAGGAATGGAGTGGTCGGGGATCAGCGGACCGGCCGGAGCTGGTGGCGCTTCTTCTTCCTGCCCTCGTCCGGGGGTGCTTCCTTGAGCCCGGGCTTGTCGGGCGCCCGCTTGAGCTTCCGCATCATCTTGAGCTGGTGGAAGCCCTTGACCCTCTTGTCCATCTCGTCGAGATCGTTTTTCAATCCGCGGTACTCGTCCTGATCGCGTTCCATGCTCTCGAGCTCGGCGAGCCTCTGGCTGTGACCGCAGCTCTGGCGCATCTTCTTCAGCAGGCCTGCCAGCTCGTCGCTGTAGCCCTTGCTGCGATCCATGGCCTCTCGGTACCGACGCCGCAGATCGAGCACCGAACGGTTGAGCTCTTCGATCCGAGCCTTGATATCGTTCCATTCCTTCGAGAGCTGCGAGCAGGCATCGAAGGTCTTCTGGTCTGTCTCGCCGATGCGTAGATTCTCGCAGCCGAGGTGGCCATATCGGTTCTCGATGCGCTTGACGTCGCGGCCCAGCCGCTTCGCCTCGTCGTGGCGTCTTCGGATCTCGTCGCGGATCCTCTGCCGGAGGTTGCCGATGGGCTCAGCGCGCTTCTGCAGCGCGGCGATCTGCCGCTCGTAAGCCTCGCATTTCATGAGCGGGCTGCACATGCGCTTGTGCCCGGCTTCACTTCGCTTGATTCGCTTCCGCAGCTTGGCCTGCTCGCGGAGCTTCTCGGAGCGCTCGGCGCGCAGATCGCGCATCTGACGCTCGAGCGCACCGAGCCGTTGCGCGATCTGATCGACCGAAGTGCCGAGCTCTCGCTCCCGATTCTGCATCTCGGCAATCTCGGCCTTCTTGGACTGGCAGCGGTCGTACAGCGAATCGGCAAGAGCGCTCCATGGTAGCAGCAAGACGATCCCCATCACGAGAGCCGAAAACCTCATCCTTTCTACCTCCTCTCCTCCTCTGTTCACGTTTGGTACCCCTCTTGGGTCTGCAGGATAGGAAGCGGAGGACGGCATGTCAACCGCCTTTCCACCCTTTCCACCCGACGCACTCAATCGCTGCAACATTCATCGCATTGTTGACCACCGTGCGCCTCATCTCCTACAATGGCAGCCCCGATTGGCGGGTTGCGCAGCTGGCTTCCGCGCGAAGTCGGCGTCCAGGCTGGTCGCTCGCGGCGGCTGCGGGAGGAACACCCATGCAGTACTACTCGACCGGCAGGCCCTGGGGCGATATCCTGCCGCGCTATACGTTCCTGGAGTCCCTGTTCTCCGACAAGCGCGTGCTGGAGATCGGCTGCGGCGATGGTAGCGGAGCCGTCTTTTTGTCCGAGCGCGGCGCCGCACAGGTCGTGGCCGTCGACCGAGAGGGTGCGGAGCTGACCGCCGCGCGCAAGCGTTCCGTCCCCACCACGGTCGCCTTCCGGTCTTACGATGGCCGGCGGCTCGACCTGTCCACGGAGAGCATCGACGCGACCGTCGCCTTCGGGCTCGAGCCATCCGACGGGGAGTTGCTCTCCGAGATCGAGCGCGTGTTGACCTCCGACGGCATCTTGATCACCGCGCTGGCCGCCCCCTCCCACAGGCATCTGTCCAGGCTGGCCGGCCGGGGCGACTTCCGGCCGAGCCCGAGCTTCGAGCGCTTCATCTCCTGGCTGCAGGATCGCTTCTCCCAGATTTGCGTTCTTGCCCAGACTCCGTTTTTCGGCTTCTCGATCGGCTGGATGGGAGCCGAAGACGAGGATCTGCCGCTCGAGATGGATACCTGCCTTCTTCCGGAGGAGGGCGAAGGGGTTGCATTCTATCTCGCCATTTGCGGCCGCGAGCCGCTCGCCTTCGACTACCAGTCCCTCGTCCAGCTTCCGTACCAGCAGATCTTCACAGAGATCGAGCATCACTTCGACTCCCTGAAATCGACGGGCGAGGTCGACGTGGTGGGGAGCGGAAAGCTCGCTCGGCTCGAGTCGGAGCTCCAACTCGCCGAGGTCAAGGCCGTCGATCGAGAGCGCTTCCTGCACGACGCGAGGACGCGGGCCGAGGCGCTCGAGCGCGATATCGAGCAGGCCCGCACGCGGATACAGAAGCTGGAACGGGGACTGCTGGCCGCTCGCGGACAGGCAGAAAGACGAGATCAGGAGTACGAGGCCGCCCTCTCGAGAGCGTCCAAGCTGGAGGACGAGTTCCGCGCGAGCAGGACCCAGTATGTGGAGCGCACGGATATCCTGCGGAAGCTGGAGGACGAGCGGGAAGAGTACAAATCGCAGATCACCCAACTCGAGCGCCGACTGGTCGACAGCGAGCGCCAGACCAACGCGCTGCGCCAGCAGATCGTGGAGAAGGACCGCTCGCTCGAGCGGCTCCGGGGCGAGCTGCACTTGCGCGGCGAGGAGGAGCTGCCTGTACGCCGGGAGCTGCTCAACCTCTTGCTCGGCTTGCCGGAAGACAACCCGCTGCACGCAGACGAGATCCCCCAGCTGATACGCACGATATCGGCCGATCGGGAATCGCTCCGCATCGAAAATGCGCGCCTTCGCGAGGAGAGCGAGGCGCTCGAGCGCAGCGCGGACGAGCTCCAGGAGCGGATGACCTTGCTGGAGGGGGAGGTCGCCGCCGCACGCCGGGTGGCCGAGGAGACCCGCAACGAGATCGGGCGCTGGCGCGATGCCGCCGAGGAGAAGCAGAGCTGGCTCGATGCGGAGCGCAATGAGGTCGAGCGGCTCAAGTCGGAGAACGAAGAGCACGCCCGCCAGCTGGCCAGCGCACAGCGGCAGCTGGAGGCTGCAGAGCGCGACCGTCGCCGCGCGGACGACGAGGTCATGATCGCGTCGCTCCGAGAGGAGAACCGCGGGCTGAAACGCTCGCTCGAGAAGCTCGGCGCGGAGATCCAGTCCGTCAAGTGCCGCGAGCAGGATCTGGCGAGCCAGCGCGGCCAGCTTGCCGCCGAGAACGAGCAGCGTCAGGAGCAGCTCGTCCAGGCGTCGAGGCGGGCGGAGCGACTCCAGATGGAGTGGGAAGAGAAGAGCCGCGAGCTGGAGTCGCTCTGCAGCGAGCGAGACGAATTGCTAGAGCGGCTCTCCGCCGTGCAGGCGCACTTCAAGCGGGCCGAAGACCGGAGTCGAGAAGCCGGGTCCCGGGCCGAGCACCTCGCCTCGCGCCTCGTCAATGCAGAGCGCACGCGCCTCTCCGACAGGGAAGAGATTGATACCCTTCGCCAGGAGCTCGCGGACTCCCAGCAGGAAGCCATGCAGCTCCGCCAGCGCCTGACTTCCGAGTCGGAACGGCTGTCCGCACTCCAGGCGCGTCTCGTCGAGCAGGCAGCAGACAACCGCGAGCTGGAATCCGATCTGGTCGAAGTCGTCAACCGGCTCCAGGACGGAGAATCCCGCGAGCAGGACCGGCTGCGCTTGATCCAGGAGCTCACGCAGCGGATCGAACACCAGAGCGTCGATCTGGAGGATGCCTGGGAGAAAGTCGGAGACCTGACCCACGAGCTCTACGAGGCCAGGGCGCACGAAGAGGAACTCGCGGCAGCCATCGAGCTGCTGCGGGCGGCTCTGTCCGAGCAAGAGCAGCAGCGCGAGAAGCTGGAGTCGGATCTCTCCAACCTGCAGCTAGGAGAGCAGGACTCTGAGCACCAGCTCGAGCAGGAGCTATCCAGGGTCCAGTCCGAGTTGGCGGTCCTGCAGCGCCGGCTTTTCGAACGCGAGGAACAAAACGATCGCAACCGGGAAGCGGTTCAGCGGCTGCAGGCCCAGAGCCAGAAATGGCGCAAAGAGCTCGACGCGTCGGAGAATCGGCTTGCCGAGACACTCGATCGTCTGGCGCAGGCCGAAGCTGCCCGCCAGCGCTCGGTCGGGACAGAACGGGAGCTCGCCTGGCATCGTGCGGAGCTCGAGCGAATGAATGCCAGCCTTCAGCTTCACGAGTCCGAGCTGGACGAGGGTCGGCTCGAGTATCAGAGATGCCAGGAAGAAGTCGAACGGCTTCTGGAAGAAAACGAGCGCATGCACAGAAGCATGCTCGGCATCCAAGAAGAGGGCCGTGTCCAGAAACTGCAGCTCGATGAGCTGAAAGCCGAGCTCCAGCAGACCGACCAACATCGCGGCGAGCTGACGACGCTGCAGGACCGGGTTCGGGACAGCCAGAGCCGCCTGGAAGCCTGTCAGCTCCAGATGGATGAACGCAACGCCGAGCTCGAGGAGGCGCACCGTCGAATCGCCGAGGAGAGAACCCGCACACGCGGCATGGAGCAAGAGTTGACTCGCTTCCGCGGAGAGTCGCGGACGCGAATCGAGTCGCTCGAGCAGTCGCTGGAAGCCTCCCGGCAGCGAGAGCAGACGCTGCAGTCTAGGCTCGCCGCTTTGCAGGAGCAGCTCGGAGAGCTGGGCGCCGGCACCGGCTCCGAGCTGGCGTCCATGAGCGAGCAAGTGCGGCGCAGGGATGAGCAGATGCGGTCTCTGACCGAGCGCTTGGCGGAGATGGAGCAGGCGCGCCTGGCCGCCGAGCAGAGGGCCACCGCGGCAGAGCAGCGCCTGGCTGCAGCTCCCGCCGTGGGCGACGGCGATCGCTTGGTCGAGCTGGAGCGCCGGCTCGGCGAATCACAGCAGGCGCTGGAGCGCGAGCGAGCGCGGAGCATCGATGGCCAGCACCGGCTCGAGGAGCTGTCCGAGAAGCTCGCCCGGATGCAAGCGCAGCGCCCAGATCGTCCGTCGACAGAGTCCGACACCAGCTCGGCGCGCTTCGAGGCCGATCTGTCCGCGACCCAGCGGCGCATCACCGAGCTGGAAGGAGAGCTCAGCCAGCTTCGCCAGTACACCTCGTCGCGCGAGCAGGAGCTCGGCCGGCAGCTCGAGATCAACAAGAAGGCGCTGGCGGAAAGCTATGCCGAGATACGCAAGGTCCGCGAGCAATCCGTCCGTTCCTCGCAGCAGCTCAAGGAGCTGCTCGCCGAGAGAGAGCGACGCATCCAGGCGATGGAACGGGAGCTGGCCGCAGCCAGGGCCTCTTCTTCCTGATGGAGGAGCCCGGGCGGGCGCGCCGGGAGGACAGAGATGGATAGAGCAGCCCTGGCAGAAGAGGGACTCGAGCACTTCGTAAAGCTGCTCACCTTCAACACGAGCAACCCGCCCGGCAACGAGACACCAGCCGCACGATACCTGGCCGAGGTGCTCGAACGGGAAGGTCTGGATCCGGTCGTGATCGAATCGGCGCCGGGCCGCGGCAACGTGGTCGCACGGCTCGAGGGGGACGGCTCCGATGCGCCGCTGCTGCTCTTCGGCCACCTGGACGTCGTCCCGGCCGAGCCGGAGCACTGGGAAGCGGATCCTTTCGCCGCCGAGATCCGGGATGGATACCTCTACGGCCGCGGGGCCGTGGACATGAAGAACATGGTCGCCATGTCGCTGGCCACGATCCTGTGGCTCAAGCGAAACGCCCACTCCCTTCGTCGCGACGTCATCTTCGCGGCCGTGGCCGACGAGGAGTGCGGCGGCAAGATGGGCGCCGGCTTCCTGGTCGACCATCACCCCGATCTGCTGCGGGCCGAGCACGCGCTGTGCGAGGTGGGAGGCTTCCGGATCGACATCATGGGCCGGAGCTACTTCCCGGTGCAGGTGGCGGAACGAGGCGCGGCCTGGTGCCGGGCGCGCTTTCGGGGACAGCCCGGCCACGGCTCGGTGCCGGATCCCGATAGCGCCATCCACCGCCTGGCCCGCGGGCTGGTACGCCTCGAGCGCAAGGGCCTGCCGCTGCACGCGACCGAGACCGTTCGCCACTTCGTCGAGACGGTCGCGGCCCGGCAGCGTCTTCACGTGCGCATGGCGCTCAAGGCCCTGCTCAATCCCCTGACCAGCGGCAAGGCGATGGCGGTCATGGACGATGAGCAGGCGCGGCTCTTCAATGCCCAGCTCCACAACACGGCCACGCCGACATCCATCCGGGGCGGGGAGAAGATCAACGTCATCCCGTCGAGCGCCGAGGTGGACCTCGACGGACGCGTCCTGCCGGGGCAGACCTGGGAGAGCTTCCAGGCCGAGCTGCAGAAAGTCCTGGGCGAGGAGGCCGAGATCGAGCTGGTTGATTGGATGGAGCCGCTGGTCTACTCGTACGACACCCCGCTGTTCGACACGATCCGCAGGGTGATCACCGAGCGCGAGCCGGATGCCGAGGTGGTCCCCTACCTGCTGACCGGCTTGACCGACGCCAAGCACCTGGATCGGCTCGGCATCGTCACCTACGGATTCTCGCCCATGAACAACGACCCCGGCGAGAAGATCGCCCGGCTGGCCCACGGCCACAACGAGCGGATCGGCGTCGACGCCTTCAAGTGGGGGCTGGATGTCCTTTGCGAGGTCGTCGAGCGCTACTGCAAGGCGCCCGCGGCGCACAAGGCGGTCGGCTCGCTCATGGACGAGGTGCTGGGCCCGGTCTCGCCGCAGCCCGAGATCGCACCCGGCCCGGCTACTCCGCTCGGTCCCGATCCCGATGCGCCGAGCCGGATCGAGCGAGAAGCCGTGAGCGCGCCGCTGGGCCCGGCGGCCGAGTCAGAGCCTCTCGAGCCAGACGAGGCGAGCGCCGGGAAGGACGAGGATGACCAGGAACCGCAGGGCTGATCGCGGCCCGGCTCCCGCGCTGCTTCTGATCGCTGCAGTCCTGTCCGCCGGCCCGATCCAGGCCGAAGAAGCGGAGATGAGCGCCTGCGGCAGCGACGAGTGGCTGGGGCGCGTCGATCTCTTCCTGGGGCCGCAGTACTACATCCGCGCCGAGGACCAGGTGCAGTTCTCGCTCGGGGCCGAGGGCTCGCTGCGCCTCTTCGGGCCGGTGGCGATGGGGCTCTCGTCCTCGGTCGGCCTCATCCTGGACGTCACCGTGACCGCCGAGGCCTTCGTGCGCTTGCACCTCTATCGGTCCTGCAAGCTCGAGCTCGCCCTGGAGGGCCGCGGCGGCATCTGGCTCGACGCATCCCACGACGCCTCGGAGATCGCCGGAGTGTTCTCCGGAGGGCTCGAGCTGGTCCACGACCTCGAAGGCCCTTTTTTCATTCTGGGGCGCGTGTCGGGCGGCTACGTCGCGCAGGACGCGCAGGGCGCCTTCATCGACCTCGTGCTGGGCCTGGGGCTGGTCTTCGAGTAGAATGAAGCCCGATGCGCTGGATACCGACATTCATTCTGGCCGCATGTCTGCCGGCCTGTGGCTCGGAGCAGCCCGTGTCGACCTACATCTTCTACGGCACCGCGATCTGCACCTCCTGGTCCGCGTCGGCTCGCAACGTCTACATCCGCCTCACCTCGCCCGACGGCGACATCGAATCCCCGGCCGCCTACCAGGCGGGCTGCCAGCTCGAGGGGCCGAGCTGCGACTTCCAGCACAACTCCGTCGCCGAGGGAGAGTACCGGGCCTTCGGCTTCATCGACATGAACGCGAACGCCGCATACGGCGATCCCCTGCCGGACACCGGCGACCTGGTCTCGCCCGGCCGCCCGCTGTATATGCTGGCCAAGCAGCGGATGGACTTTCCGGACGCGTCCTGGCACTTGATGCCCTGAGCGCGACGGGAGCACCGGGTCATACGTTTTTTGACATGGCCCGCCCGTACCCGTACCATCGACACGGATGAGCTCAACTCCGATACGACTTATCGCATTATTGGTAGGATTCGTGGCCGCAGCCTGCGGCGCGGGCGAGCACATCCGGCGCGGAGACCAGCTCGCAGGCTCGGGCCTGTACGAGGAGGCGCTCGCGCAGTACGAGCTGGCGGAGCGCGAGGCGCCCTCCGATCCGGAGGTGAAGCTGCGCCTCCACAAGACCCGCAAGAAGCTCGCCGATGCCGAGATCGAGGAAGGCCGGCAGGCGATCCTCTCGGGGGACTTCTGGGCGGCGCTGGGCGCGTTCAAGAAGGCGCTCGGCCGCTTGCCGAACGAGTCGGCATACAAGCAGGCGCTCAAGCAGGCGGCCAAGATGATCCTGGGCCAGGGCCGCAAGGCGGTCCAGGAGAAGCGCTACCGGGATGCCATCTCGCTCTACGAGCGCTTGCTGGGCGAGCTGCCCCGCCTGGCTCCGGCCACGCAGGGGCTGGAGGAGGCCCGCAGCGCCTGGGCGAGCATGTTGCTGATGGAGGCAAAGCGCTACCAGAACCGACACCTGTACGGCAACGCCCTGATCGAGCTGATCAAGCTTCGCAAGATCTCGAGCAGCTACGGCGACTCGGCCGCCGCCGAGCAGGAGTCTCGATCGCAGCTCGCCGCGGCCAGCACTTTCTCCTTCCGGGTGAAGCCCGGGCGGGTGAAGCGACCCCTCGTGACCGGTACGGCGGAGATGGTGCGCCGCATCGCCCAGGTCACCATTCCCGGCTGTCCCAACGCCGGTCCCGCCATCGAGGGCGATCCGCGGGCTGTGTTGACGGTGGAGCTGAAGGGGCTCGACTACAGCACAGGCCGCGAGACATCGGAAGGCCAGCACAAGTACCAGTCGGGCACCCGGCCAGTGGACAACCCCGCCTTTCTGGAGCTCGAGACCAAGATCGCTTCGGGACGGGAGCGGGTCGAGAAGCTCTCGGACGACATCCAGAAGACGGAGAAGGAGCTCGAGCAGCTGCGGCAGGCATTCGCCGATGCAGGACCCGAAGCCGACGAGGCAGCGATGCGCAAGCGCCTCGTCGAACGCGAGCGCACGCTGGCCAAGCTGCGAAAGGAGCGCACCACCACCGAGGATCAGGTGCTCGCGCTGCGCAACAAGCTCTCGGACACGCCTCGCATGCTCGACGAGCCCGTGTACGACATCCACCGCTACGAGGTGCACAAGGTCACCCGCACCGCCACGGCCTCCGCCTCGGTCAGCGCCCGCGTGGAGGGCAGCCGCCTGTTCTCCGACGAGGTCTTCTCGGGCGTGGCGAGCAGCTCGGACGACACGCACAAGCCCAATCTCCGCTATGGCCTGAAGGGAGACCCGCTCGCGTTCCCGGCCAGCGATCGCGAGCTGGCCGAGCAGGCCTACGACGCAGCTGCCCAGCAGGTGGCCAAGCGGATGGGGGGGCTGTGCAAGACGTGGAAGGAGCGCATCCTGGAGCGGGCGCGCCAGGCGTCGGGCTCCGGAGCCACCCTGGAGGCGATTGAGGACTTCGTGCTCTACCTTCTCGTCACCGACGATCCGCCCCCCCAGGACGTGAGGGAGCTCCTCGAGAAGCAGAGGGACTTTCAGGACCTGGAGGCGCTGCGCAAGCGCCCCTGACTGAGCATCCCATCAAGCCTACTCGGTGGGCTCGCCTTCCTTCTGCTGCGCGGGATTGAGGATCTCCTTGAGGTCCTTGTAGGCGCCGAAGCGCACTACTTTCTTACGCGGAATGCGGATCTTCTCGCCCGTCTTGGGATTGCGGCCCTCGCGTGCCTTGCGCACCTTGACCCGCAGAACCCCCAGGCCCGGGAAGACGAACTCGCCGTCCGCGGCGAGCTTCTTCTTGGCCAGCTCCACGAGCCCGTCGTAGAAGCGACTCACGTTGGCCTTGCTGATGCCAGAAGCGCGCATGATCCCGTCTACCATCTCGTCTCGGTTCATTTTCCTGTGCCTCCCTGTGAAGTGGTTTGCGTCTCGCGTCTCTCCGATTCTAGATCCCCACCCGTGTCATCCGGGCAGGCAAAAGGGCTCTCAAACGGCAGCTGGCGCTGATCGCTCGAGCGGCGATCGGCCTCGAGCCATGAGCGCTGGGCTTCGGTCATGGCGATCGGGTACTGCCCATCGAAGCACGCCGCGCAGTGCGGATGGGGATAGGCGGATCGGAGCCCCGCCAGCGGCAGGTACGTCAGCGAGTCGAGCCCGAGCTGGGCTGCGAATCGGCGTTCGAGATCGGCCTGTCCTTCCGCGTCCAGATCCGCTCTCGGCGTCCGGGGCAAGAAGCACGGGGCGACCAGCTCCTCGCGGGTCGAGATGTCGATCCCGCAGTAGCAGGGGTGGAGCACCGGCGGCGAATAGATGGCCAGGTGGATCTCGGTCGCACCCTGGGCGCGGATCAAGTTGATGGTGTGGGTCAGGGTCGCTCCGCGCACGATGCTGTCGTCCACCACCAGCACCCTCCGACCCCGGAACTCGGACCGGATCGGATTGAGCTTGAGCTTGAGGGCCGATGCGCGCTCGTGCGCATGAGGCATGATGAAGGTGCGACCCGTGTACCGGTTCTTGATGAAGCCCTCGCGACAGGGCAGGCCCAGCTGCTCGGCCAGCGCAGCCGCAGACGGCCGGGAGGTGTCCGGGATCGGGATGACCACGTCGGCGGAAAGCCCCTTGGCCCGCCAGGCCCTGGCCAGCTCCCGCCCCAGGGCGAGCCGGATCCCGTATACGCTCTCGCCGTTCATCGTCGAGTCGGGCCGGGCGAAGTAGATGTACTCGAAGATGCAGGGCGCGGGATCCGGCGCGCGGAGCTGGTATCGCTCCGGTGCCGAGCCGGCCTTGAAGATCATCAGCTCGCCCGGCGCCACGTCACCGGAATGCTCCGCACCGAGCATGTCGAGGGCCACCGACTCCGAGGCCACCACGTAGTCACGCCCCCTGACGCCCCAAACCGCCGGCCGGATGCCGCGGCAATCGCGAAAGGCCAGCAAGGCCTCCTGGCCGTCGAGGAACATGGCCGCGACGATCGAGAAGGCCCCGTGCGTGTTCTCCAGGACCGCGTTCACGGCCTGGACCGCGTCCTGGCTGCCGTGATCCCGCCGGCGCTGGCGCATCAGCTCGAGCGCGAAGGTGCACAGCACCGGCTCCACGTCGCAGCTGCTCATCAGGTGGATCGAGTCCTCCAGCAGGCTCTGCTGCATCTCGCGCACGTTGACCAGATGGCCGTTGTGGGCCATCAGGACACCCGGCTGCCGGTAGAAGAAGGGCTGGGCGTCTCTGAGCAGCCCCGCCCCGATCGTCGGATAGCGCACGTGGCCGATGCCGGCCGAGCCCGGAAGCTGCTCGAGCTCGTCGACGTCGAAGCCCTGCGCCACGAGCCCGAGCCGCTTGACGATCGGAAACTGCCCCTGGTACAGGGTGCCCACCCCGGCGCTGTCCTGGCCGCGGTGCTGCAACGCCTGCAAGGCGAGCAGGATGTCGCCGGCGCAATCCGACCGGCCGATGATGCCGACAAAGCCGCACATGCCGAGCCCGAATCCATCTCCCCGCAGTCGGCGTCGAGTGACCGCCGGTAGCGGAGATCCAAGGCTAGCCGTCGCGCACAGGCAGGTCAACAAGAAAGCAGCCAGCGCAGCCGTCTCAGAAAACGCTTGCCTGCCCCGCCGAGCTTGAGGCAGTGTCGAGCCCATGAGCGCACTCGATCGGACACTGGTCTCTATCGGGTTGGCCCTGACGCTCCATGCCTGCGACGGCAAGGCGGAGCCGGGCAAGGCCGGCCTGGAGTCGAAGACGAAGATCGCCCGCACGCACGTCGACCTGAGCGCCCCGCCGGACGTGGCCGCTCCGCCGCAGGGCGTCGAGCGGACGGCCTCGGGCCTGGCCTCACGGGTTCTCGAGCCGGGCAGCGGGACGCAGCACCCCCGGGCCTGGGACAAGGTGACGGTGCACTACACCGGCTGGACCACCGACGGCAGAGCCTTCGACTCCTCACGCAGGCGCGGACGGCCGGCCACCTTCTCGCTCAGCGGGGTGATCGCGGGCTGGACCGAGGGCCTGCAGCTGATGGTGATCGGCGAGAAGCGGCGCTTCTGGATCCCGCAGGAGCTCGCCTACCGGGGAATGCCCGGCAAGCCGGCCGGCATGCTGGTCTTCGACGTCGAGTTGCTCCGAATCCAACCGGGCACCCCGCCGCCGCCGGTGCCCGAGGATGTGGCCATCCCGCCGGACAGCGCGGAGCGGCGCGAGTCGGGCCTGGCCTCGCGGGTGCTCCAGACCGGGCATGGCGCGGTGCACCCCGCGGCCGACAGCCGGGTGACGGTCCACTACACCGGCTGGACCACCGATGGCAAGATGTTCGACTCCTCGATCGTCCGAGGCCGGCCGGCCACCTTTCCGCTGGGCCGGGTGATCGCGGGCTGGACCGAGGGCCTGCAACTGATGGTGATCGGCGAGAAGCGCCGCTTCTGGATTCCGCAAGAGCTCGCCTACAAGGGACAGCCCGACAAGCCGGCCGGTATGCTGGTCTTCGATGTCGAGCTGATCGCGATCCACTAACCCAGAGCGTTTCGCTCGTTTCCGGGCCCGGTTACCTGAGCAGGCGATCGAGGGCGTCGATCTCGGTGAGCAGCCGCTGGCCGGGATCCTGTCCGGTAGCCTCAAGCTCCTCCATCGCGGCCAGTCTTTTCAGGGCCGCGTCGCGCTTCTCGGCTTCGAGATCCATGGACTCGACCAGGGCCCGGAGCTCGCCGGCGCGGCCCGTGCTTGCCGTGCGACCGCTGTACCCGGCTGCCAGCGCCTCGATCCGCCAGGCCTGGATCAGCACGCCCGCCCGGAAGGCTGCACCCATGGCGGGCTTGCCGGCCAGCGCCTCGTCGGCGGCCGCGTGCAGGACCTCGAGCCTGCGGGCGACGGTCTCTGCGGGCATGTCCCGGGCCTCCAGGTCCCGGGCGAAGCCCGCGAGCTCGGCCTGCCCGCAGGCGGCGAGCGCGCTCGCGAGATCGGCCAGGGCGCCGGATCTCAGCTCGCGCATGGCGCTCGACTCGGCCAGGTGCGGCCCGAAGCTGCGCAGGTACTCGGCCAGCTCGCCTGTGCGCAGCGCCTCCCGAACGCGCCCCTCCTCCGCCAAGGCGGCGGTCAGGACCGGCGCGGGAGTGGATGCGGGCAAGGCCGCGCGCGCCAGGGCCAGGCGTTTCTCGGAGTCGAGTCCCTCACTCCAGTTCTGGTCGCGCTTCGCCTGGGCCAGCGCGTCGGGGCCGGGACGCGGTTCTGGCCGAGCGGTATCCGACCGCTCGGGCAAGGCCGGGGCGGCCGGCTCGGGCTCGGGCGAGGGTACGGCCACGCGCGGCAGCTCCGGCATGTCCGGCAAGTCGGGCACGGCCGGGGGTGATGGCGCGAGCAGCACCGTCAGCAGCAGCACGGCAGTCGCTGCACCCGCTGCCAGCGAGAGCCGCCAGACGGAAGCGCCGAAGAGCCGCTCGAGCAGGGCCGGCCTTGCTGCAGGGCGAGCCCCCCCCAGCGCGCACGCCCGCTCGAGCAGCCGCTCGGGCACCTCCCGAGGCGTGGCCTCGGCCTCGCTCAAAGCCCGGTCCAGCCGGGCGAGCTCGCCCAGGCAGTCGGGGCAGTCCAGCAGGTGCTCCAGGGCCCGCTGGTAGGCCTCGCCTTCCAGCTCGCCGTCTCGGAGCAGGCACAGCGCCCCGTCGTCCAGCCGCTCGCAGCCCCGCTCCCGGCTCTCGCCAGGTAGCACCAGACGCAGAGAGATCGCCAGCATCAGCTCGGCCCGGCAATCGGCGCACTGCGTCAAGTGCTCGATCAAACCGGCTCGGCCTGACCCGGCGAGCCGACCCAGGACCAGCTGCTCTATCTCTCGGGCGTCGGGGCAGTCCATTTTACTTCCTCACGCATCTGTCTGCAGTGGACGGACAAGCGGACGCCTTTCCGAAAAAAAAGTGATCCCCGTCACCCCGGCTCCTGGGCTGGCTCGACCCCCTCCAGCAGGCCCTCCAGACCCTCCAGACCGCCCGAAACCTGGCTCCAGTCGAAGCCGGCCGCCTTGAGCGCCTTGTGCAGGCTCGCCTTGAGCCGGTCGATCTCGGCGTAGATACGCTTGTCGTCGTCTCGCCTGAGCAGCCTGGCGATCTGGGCTGCGGTCATGTCGTGCTTGAAGCGTCCGATCAGCATCAGGCGACTCTCGGCGCTCATCTCCTCGAGGCAGGAGAGCAAGGTCGTGCCGAGCTGACGGGCCCGCTCGGACTGCTGGCGGCAGGCCGCCGAGGCGTCCGGCCGGGTGGACGGATCGGGATCGGCCAGCTGCACCGCAGGCCCGTCCTGGTCGGCCTGGGGGTGGATCGGAAGCGCAGGCGTGCGCCGGATGATCTCGCTGTAGATGGTCCAGCGATTGCAGGTCTTGAGGCTGCGGTTGATCTCCTCGACCCGCCTGTCGAAGCTCTCGCGGTCGATGCCGCTCGTGGACGCGAACAAGGCGTGGGCCTCCCGCTCGCTGAGCCGCTCCCAGTAGAGCAGCTTGAAGATGCGCTGGCTCGCCTCGTCCATCTTCTTCACGGCCCGGGGAAGGGTCCGGCGCCCGTCCCGTTGGCGGAAGTAGTCGCTGACCAGATTCTGGGTCACGCGGCCGAGCCAGGTGGTCAGCCGGCCCTTGCCCCCATATTGCTCGATGCTGTCGAGGTAGCGGCGCAGCCGGTGGAATGACTCGCCCTGCTCGTTGCGCGCGTGCAGGTTCTCGATGACGTAGAGGTAGAGATCGGCGCACAGGTCCTCGTCCCGGTCTGCATAGCGCCACAGAAGGCTGAAGATCAGATTGGAGAAGCGCTCCGTGAACTCGCGCCAGGCCACCGGATCGCCGCCGACGACCCGCTCCACCAGCTCGCGGTAGCTCGGATCAGACCCCGGCCGAGGCGTTCTGGACCGTCGCCGCGCCATGGACCCGGTCAATATCGCCCAGCCCGCCCCGGAAATCAACCGAATCCCCCGCTGACGCTCCGGCGTGACTGCGCGCTGTCCAGCAGCAAGGTGACCGGGCCGTCATTGACCAGCTCGACCTCCATGTGGGCACCGAAGACGCCGCTGCCGCAGGGCACTCCGAGCCCGCGTACGCGCTCGACGAAACGATCCACCAGCGCCGCGGCCCTCTCCGGCTCCAAGGCGTGAACGAACGAGGGTCGCCTGCCTCTGCGGCAGTCGCCGTAGAGGGTGAACTGGCTCACGGCGATCATCCCGGCGCCGATCTCCACACACGATCGGTTCATGCGCCCGGACTCGTCCGGAAAGATGCGCAGGTGCACGATCTTGTCCGCCATCCAGTCGGCCTCCGCCTCGCCGTCGCCCTCCCCGGCCGCGAGCAGCACGCACAACCCCCTGCCGATGCTCGCCATCTCGGTCCCGTCGACCAGGACCCGGGCTCTCGAGACCCTCTGTATCACGCTCCGCAAGCAGCACCTCGCGACCTCGTTCAGGCTATGCTCCGCAGCCCATCGAGTCAAAACCTTTGGAAAGCCCGCCCGAGCTCTGCTATCAAAGATGGCGTACGCCTCTCGCAGGAGGCCATGCATGCAGACGGTCAGGGTCAGAGGAGACTACATCGGCGGATCCTTCGTCCGCCCCCGGCGCGCGGAAAGCAAGATCATCTCGGTCGATCCGGGTGACTCGGGCTACCGGATCGGCACCTTCCCCGTCTTTCCCGAGCACGTGGATGAGGCCGTGGAGGCCGCCAGGGCCGCTTTCGGCGACTGGCGCCGAACCGAGCCGGAGGAGCGCGCCGGGGTGCTGCGCAAGTTCGCCGCCGAGGTGATCAACCGGCGCGACGAGATCCAGCGCTTGCTGATCGCCGAGACGGGCAAGACCCGCTGGGAGGCCGAGGCCGAGGTGAGCGGTCTCGAGAGCCGGGTGGAGAGCGAGCTGCGCGAGGGCGTGCGCGCGGTCAGCCCCTTCAAGGTCAGCGAGATCCGCTGGGGCGTGCAGGGACGCTGCTGGTACCGTCCGCTGGGCGTCACCGCGGTGCTGGGGTCGGCCAGCTCGGCTTTCTCGCTGCCCTGCGGACACATCATCCCGGCGCTGCTCGCGGGCAACCCGGTCGTGTTCAAGCCATCCAAGCTGGTGCCCGGCTGCGGCCAGCTCATCGCGGAGATCTTCGACGAATTGGGCATGCCTCCGGGGGTGTTCAACCTGGTCCAGGGCGACGGCGAGATCGGGCTGGCGCTGGTCCGGCACCCGGCCACGGAGGCGATCCTGTTCACCGGCTCGTCCCAGGCGGGACGCCGAATCCTGATCGCCAGCCTGGATCAGCCTCACAAGATGGTGGCCCTGACCATGGGCGGGGTCAATGTCTCGCTGGTGCTCGAGGATGCCGATCTGGAGCGGGCCGTGTACGAGAACGCCATGGGCAGCTTCAGCCACACCGGCCAGGCCTACAGCTCGACGGGTGTGATCCTGGTGGATGGGCGGGTGCTGCCCGACTTCGCCGAGGCCTTCGTGGCTGCAGTCCGCGAGCTGAAGGTCGGCTACGGTCTCGATCCGGACGTGTTCATGGGCCCCATGCTGAGCCGCACGGCGCTCGAGCGGGCCCTGGATCGCCAGGCCCAGGCCTGCCGCCTGGGTGGACGCTGCCTGCTCTCCTCGGAGCCGTTGAAGATGCCGCGACCCGGCTTCTACATAAGCCCGGCCGTGCTGGCCGCACCCCAGCCTCAGCCCATCGACGTCATCCGGCCCGAGGGCATGAGCTTCGGCCCGGATGTGATGCTCATGCCCGTCGCCTCCGAGCAGCAGGCCGTGACGCTCGCCAACTCGGGCTCCTATCCGTTCTGTGCCTCGATCTTCACCGAGGACAGCCAGCGCTTCGCGCACCTGGCGGAAGAGCTGCGCTTCGGGCTGGTCAACCACAACCTGGCCACGACCGAGATCAGCATGCGCTTGCCGCTGGGCGGGCTGGGCCAGAGCGGCAATCACCGCCCGGCCGGGCTCTTCGCCCAGCGCAACTGCTGCTATCCGGTGTCCAGCCTGCAGGCGAGCGGCCCCTTCGATCGCGGCCGGCTCCCGAAGGTCTTCCCGGCTCGCTAGGCGCCGCGACGGCTACTTCAACTTCAGAGGCTGGTAGGTGTCGATCAGCGTCTGCACCACGCTGGGATCTGCCAGCGTGGATGTGTCGCCTATCTGCCCGGCCTCGTTGGCCGCGATCTTGCGCAGGATGCGCCGCATGATCTTGCCCGAGCGGGTCTTGGGCAGCGCGTCGGCCCAGTGGATGATATCCGGGGTGGCGATCGGACCGATCTCCTTGCGCACGTGCTTGACGAGCTCGGCCTTGAGCTCGTCGCTCTTCTCCACACCCTGGTTCAGGGTGACGTAGGCATAGATGCCCTGGCCTTTGATGTCATGGGGGAAGCCCACCACGGCCGACTCGGCCACCTTCGGATGGCTGACCAGCGCGCTCTCCACCTCGGCGGTGCCCATGCGGTGGCCGGAGACATTGATCACGTCGTCGACCCGGCCGGTGATCCAGTAGTAACCGTCGGCGTCACGCCGGCACCCGTCGCCTGTGAAGTAGTACTTGTCGAACATGGCGAAGTAGGTGTCCTCGAAGCGCTTGTGGTCACCGTAGACGGTGCGCATCATGCCGGGCCAGGGCTCCTTGATGCAAAGCATCCCGCTGCACTCGCCCTGGAGCTCCTTGCCGTTCTCGTCCAGCACAGCCGGCACCACACCGAAGTACGGGAATGTGGCCGAGCCGGGCTTGAGCGGTGTGGCGCCGGGCAGCGGCGTGATGAGGATGCCGCCGGTCTCGGTCTGCCACCAGGTATCGACGATCGGGCAGCGGCCCTTGCCGACGACGGTGTGGTACCAGTTCCAGGCCTCGGGGTTGATCGGCTCGCCCACGGTGCCCAGCAGCCTGATGCTCGACAGATCGCGCTTGTTGACGTGCTCGTCTCCCTCGCGGGCGATGGCCCGGATGGCGGTCGGCGCGGTGTAGAAGACGGTGACCTTGTACTTGTCCACCACGTCCCAGAAGCGTCCCGGGTCCGGGTAGGTCGGCACGCCCTCGAACATGACCGTGGTGGCGCACTGGCTCAAGGGCCCGTAGACGATGTAGGAGTGCCCGGTCACCCAGCCGATGTCGGCCGTGCACCAGAAGATGTCCTCGGGCTTGTAGTCGAAGATGTCCTTGAAGCTCACCCCCGTGTAGACCATGTAGCCGCCCACGTTGTGCTGCACGCCCTTGGGCTTGCCGGTCGAGCCGGAGGTGTAGAGGATGAAGAGCGGATCCTCGGCGTCCATCCACTCGGGCTCGCACTCGCTCGACGCGTCCTTCATCAGCTCGTGGTACCAGTGATCCCTGCCCTCTTGCATCTTGGTATCGATGCCCTTGCCCTCGCCCACGCGCTGGACCACGATGCAGGTCTCGACCTCGTGGTTCTCGTCCTTGCACAGATCCATGGCCTTGTCGGCCGCCGCCTTGAGGCTGACCGGCTTCTTGCCGCGGAAGGTGCCGTCGGTCGTCAGCAGCACGGTGCAGGTCGAGTCCAGGATCCGGTCGGCGAGCGAGTCGGCGCTGAAGCCGCCGAAGACGATGGAGTGGATCGCGCCGATGCGCGCGCAGGCCATCATGGTGATGGCCAGCTCGGGCACCATCGGCATGAAGATGCTCACCCGATCGCCCTTCTTGACCCCCTTGGCCTTGAGCACGTTGGCGAACTTGCAGACCTGCTCGAGAAGCTCCGCATAGCTGAACCTGCGCTCCTCGCCGGGCTCGTTGCCCTCCCAGATCAGGGCAGTCCGCTTGCCCTTGCCCGCTTCGACGTGGCGGTCGAGGCAGTTGTAGGTGATGTTGGTCTGGCCGCCCTCGAAGTACTTGATCGACACCGAGCCCCTGGAGAAGCTGAAGGAGCGGACCTTGTCCCACTTCTTCTTCCAGTAGAAGGTCTCTCCCATCTCGCCCCAGAAGCCCTCGGGATCCTCGATCGAGCGCACGTAGCTCTTCTCGTACTGCTCCATGGACTTGAACCACGCCTTCTCCGAGAACGCGACCGGCGGGTCATAGACTTTTTCCTGGCTCTGCTCTGCCATGTCTTCCTCACCTCACATTGGGCTTTGTTCTAGAAAGCACCTATTTTACGAGCACTTCTATACTTCCAGTCCGCTGTATCATCCCCCCATACTGTCGGCCTTGTTAGCGCAGCCCGATTGACGTGTCAAGCGAAAAAGCACGGAAAAGGCGCTACCAGAGGGCCGCGAACTGGATCTGGATGCACAGGGGCGTGTCGCGGCTGTCGACCTGCTCGAGGGGGATGTCGGTGAAGAGGTTGGCCAGGATGCGGAAGTGCTTCTCCTCGAGCCACAGGTGGGCGCCGAAGGTCAGGCGCATGAACATGTCGTTGTCGGTATCGATGTCGGGCTCGAACCAGTCCACCCGCCCGATGACCTCCAGCAGGTCGAAGAGCCGGTAGCCGGCGTGGGCCCAGAGCGCGAAGGAGTAGATGTTATCCACGTTGTCAACGCCGAAGTCCCAGGCCCGAAACATGAACTCGCCCGCGAGGTGCAGCTTGCCGTCGTCGTACTCGGCGCCCGGCCCGCCCATGAAGAAGAAGTCGTTCTCCGAGCCGTCGGCGCTGTTGACCGGCATGCCGAACCAGGTGTTGAGCGCCACGGCGATCTTGTCCAGCTTGTAGCTCGCCGAGAGCAGGAAGTCCTTGGCCTTGTTGTTGTCCGCCCAGTTGCTGATGGTGTACTCGGTGCCGCCGACATCGACGGTGATATCGGCCATCTGCATGTGGGCGTCGAGCGGGTTGACGGCGAAGGGATCGGTGAACAGGCCGTTGAACACGCCGAAGTGGACGGCCAGATCGGCGTTCTTGTAGTCGATCTGGGCGCCCATCTGCCGCCAGACCGCAAAGGCGCCATCGGCGGTCAGGTAGACCGGGTAGTTGATGGCGGCCAGGTCGGCGGTGTTGCGCGGCATCATGAAGCTGAACGAGGGCACGAAGCGGCCCACCTGGATTCCGATGTCCTGCCCGGCCAGCTTGAACTGGTAGCCGAGCGCCATGTCGAGCACGAAGCTCATCGTGTTGGCCGCGTCGCCCTGGAAGAAGTAGGTGAAGTTCTCGCTGATCACGTGGCCCTTGAGCATGATGCGCGCCCGCTGGAACTGGAAGGCGAACTTGGTCATCTCGTCGCCGTCGGTGCCATTGGCGTAGTCGGCCATGAAGTGCATGTCCAGCCGGGTCTGGAACACGCCCAGCAAGGCGATCGAGCCGTAGCGGGTGTGCACCGACGGCAGGATGCCCTGGTGGCTGCCCGGCGCGTGGGCGCCGAGGCCGACGGAGGGCTTGCCGGCTGTCTTGTCGGCTGTCTTGTCGGCTGTCTTGTCGGCCGTCTTGCCGGCTGTCTTGCCGGCTGTCTTGCCGGCTGTCTTGCCGGCTGTCTCGTCGGCTGTCTTGTCGGCCGTCTCGTCGGCCGTCTCGTCGGCCGTCTCGCCGGCTGTCTTGCCGGCTGTCTTGCCGGCTGTCTTGCCGGCCGTCTTGCCGGCACCGTCCTTCGACTCCCAGCCCTCGAAGGTCGGATCCTCGCCCTTCTTCTCCTCTCCCTGCGCCCACAGCGGCGCGCTCCAGGCCAGTGCGGCCAGCAGTGCAAGCCCCCACACGTGTCGCGCGGTCATCAAGTCGCTCCTTTCCGATTCTTCAGGTGGTGCTGAACTGTACTTAGCGACGGATTGACACAGATGTCAAGAAAGCCCTAGAGCCAGCCGGACTCGGCCAGAGAGCAGTGCCCCTGGCGCGCCACGATCAGATGATCGACCAGCTGGATGCCGAGCAGGCCAGCCGCGCGTTTCATCCGCTCTGTCAGCTCCAGATCATCCCGGCTCGGGGAGGGGTCTCCAGAAGGGTGGTTGTGGATCAGGATGAGCGCCGGTGCGGCGTGTCGCAGGCAGGCGGCCAGCACGATCTTGGGGTCCAGCGCACAGCAGGTCCAGGAGCCCTCGGCCGCGCAGATGTGGCGCACCGGCCGATTCTTGCCGTCCAGCAGCAGGGCGTGGATGCTCTCCCGCTCGCGGTCCTGGAGCCGGCAGCGGAAGTACTCTGCCACCTGGCCCGAGGAGCGCAGCGCGGCGCCCGGGCGGGGTGCGGGCGCCGTGGCACGCCGGCCCAGCTCCAGCGCCAGCCGCAGCCTGCGCACCCGGGCCGGGCCCACGCCGGCGAGGGTGCCGAGCTCGGCATCGGGCAGGCGGTGAAGGTCAGCGACGCCCTCGGGCGCGCAGCTTCTGAGCAGGCGCAGCGCCTGATCCGCGGGGATGCGGAGCAGCTCGGCCAAGAGCTCGTGATCGCCGAGATCCTGCTCTGTCGGGCAGCGCACGTCGAACATCCTCCCACCGATCGCCGGATGCAAGCCCCATGCCCGTGCGCGAGATCTCGTCCAAGAGGCTGGATTCGGTCCGAGCGCAACGCGGCAGCTGTCCGGGATGCGGACAGAGGCATGTTGATTTTACGAGCTGTCGGTGTATGGTTGCCCCTCATGAGCCACGCGAGCAGGGCCGATCCCGAGCCGGCCGTCATCCCGACCAGGAGCATCACACCCGCCCAGATCGACCCCGACGCACTCAAGGTCGCACGGAGGCTGCAGCGCTTCGGTCACCTGGCCTACCTGGTGGGCGGCTGCGTGCGGGATCTTCTGCTGCGCCGCACACCCAAGGACTTCGACGTGGTCACCTCGGCGCGGCCGGCCGAGATCCGCAAGCTCTTCCGCAACTGCCGTCTCATCGGCAGGCGCTTCCGGCTGGCCCACATCCACTTCCGCGGCAAGATCATCGAGACGGCCACGTTCCGGGCCAGCACCCCCGTGGACGAGAATGGCGACCTGCTGATCCGGGAGGACAACGTCTACGGCAGCGAGCGCGAGGATGCCTACCGCCGCGACTTCACCATCAACGCCCTGTTCTACGATCCGGTCGAACGCCAGCTCATCGACTACGTGGGCGGCCTGGTCGACCTGGTGGAGCGCAAGGTCCGCTTCATCGGCATGCCCTCCATTCGGGTCCAGGAAGATCCGGTCCGCATCCTGCGGGCCATCAAGTTTGCCAGCCGTCTGGACTTCCGGATCGAGCGCGCCACGTGGAAGGCGGTGCGGGACTACCGAGCGCAGATCCACAAGGCCGCTGCACCGCGTCTGATCGAGGAGATCGTCCGCATGCTTCGCGGAGGTGCCGCCGAGGCGTCCTTCCGCCTGATGTGGGAGGCCGGTGTGCTCGAGGTGCTGCTGCCCGAGCTCTCCCGCTACCTGTCGCGATCGCCCGAGCGCGGTGAGGAGCGCGATCCCGGTTCGGGTCTGTGGGCCTACCTGCGGGCGATCGACAGGTCGGACCGGGAGATGCTCACCAGCGCAGTGCTGCTGTCCGCAGTCATGGTCCACCCGGTCTGGGATGCGGTCGCCTCGCAGGACTTCCAGGCCTACGACATCCGGCCCAGCTCCCGCACCTGGGGCGAGGTGGCCAAGGAGATCCTCCGGCCGCTGATCAGCCGGATCCGGCTTCCCAGGTGGGAGGCCGAGCGCATCCAGCAGCTGCTGGCATCCCAGCGGCGCCTCTTCGATCTGCAGCGAAACAATCCGCTGCCCAAGGCGCTGATGCGCAGGGCGTACTTTCCGGAGGCGCTCGACATGTTCGACCTGGGCGTACGGGCCACCGGCAAGGGCCGCCGGACCCTGGCCCGGCTCCAGCGCAGCTACCGAAAGCCCGCAGCGCCCAAGGCCACCGGATCCGAGCCCGCCGCCCTGACGCGTCGGCGAGGCCGCCGGCGGAGACGGCGCAAGAGCGACTCGGCGCCGCACTGACTCAATCGCGAAGCGACCGCTGATCCCGTCGCTGCCAGCGGGTGCGGGCCACGGCAGCGATCACCCCGTCCTCGACCTGGATCTCGTGGTGGAAGTGCTCAGGACCGCAAGCCCAGGTCCGCACGTGCACGCGACAGCCGGGGGGGGTCTCCGCCAGGTAGCGCACCTGGAGCGAGCCCAGTTGCAGCGAGTCGATCTCGGGCAGCGTGTCGATCATCCAGTCGAGGTAGCGCAGGTTGTTGACGTGGCCGTTGGAGTCGATGTCCCGCGGTCGCACACCGGTGCACCGCTCCGCGAGCAGCTCGCCCGCGGGCCGAACCGGCCGGCGGAATGCGCCCGGCAAGGCCTGGTCTCGATCGACCGGATAGGCGGCGGCGAGCTCCTCGGGAATCCGCTGCACGCGGCCGGCGGACCGGTCCACGAAGGCCCACAGGGTGCTCGCCCGCGCGGCATCGCCGTCCCGATCGCAGGCGACGAACTCGCGCCTGGACAGCAAGCGGCGCAGCGCAGAAGGCCAGGTGGCAACCTCCAGGCTTGCACCCCAGCGGATCGGCCTGAGGATGCGGAGCCGGGTGTGGACGATGAGCCAGCCCCAGCCGCGCTCCTCGAGGTAGCGCATGCCGCGGCCGAGCGATTCGCTCTGCAGGATGGCGGCCTCCTGCATGGCGCCCAGCAAGGCCAGCGGGCAGAGCTCGAGGTGACGATCGACGTCCCGGTAGGTCACCGGGATGTGGATGCGAAAACGTTCCGGCATGCCCGTGCACTTGAGCGCGGAAGACGAGCTAGTCCGGTGTCTTCCAACGCCTGGCTTGCGCTTCCGATCGCTTCACTCACAGCGGGCAGGCACCGGGCTTGGTATACGATTGGCCGCCGCACAGCGATGTGTATCCGAGATCCTCGCAGGTCTGGCCGGACACCCAGTCCCAGCCGTTCTCGTCGCAGTCGCTCTTGTCCCAGCCTTCGAAGCACTCGATGTCCGGCCCGAAATCGTGCAGACACACACCACCAGAGTCCCCACCACAGGCCCATAGGGCCAATCCCATGACGAAGCAGCAGATGATGGCGAGCCCGATCCGTCTGATTGTTATCGATTGCATCTTCCCTCCGGGTTGGAGAACATCGACAGCCCGTCCTCTACACCCCGGCATTGTTAAATGCAAGCGCGGACCCCGCCCCGCGAAAGAACTTGGACCCGCAATCGAAAATCGGATATTCTATTTTTTTGAGATTGTATGCGCCAGCTCACGACCGGCGCGCGCCGAGGAGGAGTGAGATGAAGATGGACCGAACTGCATGGATCTGCGCACTCGCTGGCTTGCTGCTTCTACCCATCGCATGCGGAGGTGGCGACAGCTACAATCCCGGGGAGACGACCGCCGCGTTGTGCGCCGATGGCGCCGACAACGATGGAGACGGCCAGACCGACTGCTACGACTCGGACTGCGCGGGCTTCATCTTCTGCGCTCCCCAGCGAGAGGAGACCGCCGCGGCCTGCAGCGATGACGCGGACAATGACGGGGACGGGGACACCGACTGCCAGGATACCGACTGCCAGGGTTTCGTGTTCTGCGTCCAGGGCACGGAGGAGGACCGGGAGGCTTGCCAGGACGGTCGAGACAACGACAACGACGGGGATACCGACTGCGGCGACGCGGGATGCCAGGGTTTTCTGTTCTGCCAGGGCGTGAGCGAGGACAGCGAGGAGCAGTGCCAGGACAGCGCGGACAACGACGACGACGGCAAGACCGATTGCGCCGATCCGGGCTGCCAGGGCTTCGACTTCTGCTCGGGCGGCGGCGAGAGCAGCCCGGCCGACTGCCAGGACGGCCAGGACAACGACGACGACGGCGCCACCGACTGCGAGGATTCCGGCTGCCAGGCCTACATCTTCTGCCAGCCCGAAGACGAGACCACCGCGGCCGCCTGCCGCGACGGCGAGGACAACGACGACGACGGGGCCACGGACTGCACGGATACCGACTGCCAGGGCTACACGTTCTGCTCCAGCACACCCTCGGGCGGCGAGAGCACCCAGGTCGAGTGCACAGACGATCGGGACAACGATCGGGACGGCAAGACCGACTGCGCCGACGAGGGCTGCTGGGCCTGGGGCTTCTGCAACCACTACCATGGATTTCCACTGACCGACTCCTGGGGCGAGACCTTCGACGGCATCGAACGGACCGCGGCCAGCTTTGCCCAGGCGGCCCAGGTCTGCGAGGATCTGGGCGGACGCCTGCCCACGATCACCGAGCTCTACCGCAACAACGCGAGTACGGGCACGGGCGACCTGTCGGACAGCCGGGCCACGAGCCCGCTGTGGACCGCCATCCGCTGCCACCTCGATACGCCCACCCGGGTCTGCGTGCGCCTGAGCGACGGCCACATCAGCTACCGCGCCGACGACACGCCGACCACCTTCCGCTGCGTCTGGCCCGACGCCGAGGGGGACGGCTTCGACGAGGCCCGCTGCCACGGCCAGCCGGCCTCGGCTTGCTGGACCTGGGGGCGTTATTGGAACGTCGACCGCCTGGACCGCCCGGCGGTGGATCTCGTCTCGGCCATCAACGAGTGCGCCTTCTACGGGGCATCCATCCCGCTGGTGGGCGAGTGGGGCGAGCTGATCCACGCCGGCATCCCACCCGATCAGAACAGCTATCTGTGGGCGGCCGATCCGATCGTGGTCACCGGCAGCCTGTACCTCACCCAGATCATGTGGGATCCTGGAGACGAGCCCCACTGGCACTACGCCTATCCCTCCTGGGGGACGGTGGCCGACTCGTCGTCCAGCGCCTCGTTTCGCTGCATCGGCCTGTCCCGGCCGGCCAGCTACCCTCCTCCGACGCCCACCTGCCAGGGTGATTGCCTGCGCCTGGATGCACGCCGCTCCAGCTTGCTGGCGGATCAGGAGGATCGGCTGGCGGACTCCGTCGCGCGAGCCGCGAGCACCTGCAGGACAGAGGGCGGGGAGCTCGCCCGCTTGATCGAGGTCACCGAGCTCATCCACGCCGGCTGGACCGCTGCCAGAACGGGATGGGAGCCGAGCCTGGACGCGGTGGAGTGGATAAGCACAGACTTCTTCTTCGGCGTGCCTGTCTTTACCAACCCGTCGGGGATGGACTCGAGCTGGTCCTGGCGCGAGGCCGACACCGGCTCGTACACCTTGACCGGCGACGCCTACCCGTTCCCCTTCCGTTGCGTCTGGCGCAGCTCCGGGCCGGCGTTGCCCGACTGCCAGGCAGACGAGATCACCCGCTGGAACGGCGCGTCGTTCTTCTGCGTGACATCCAGAGACGGGACGTCCAATGGCAATGCCAACCAGGGCATCGAGTACAAGGACGACTGGGGCAACGCCTGGGATGGGCTGGAGCGCAACGCGGCCACCTTCTCGGCCGCCGAGACCACCTGCACGGACCTGGGCGGAAGGCTGCCGACAGCCAGCGAGCTCTGGGCCGTTCGCAACCGGCCCGATCCGGGCGACGGCTCGGATCCCTACTTCAACCCCCACGGCTATGCGGGCAACAGCACCGATACCAACCCGCTGTGGACCACGACCCATACCTCCCAGCCCGGACAGCGCGCCCTGGTCCAGGTGGCCCAGGGGACGAGCAGCCAGAATGCCGAATCGGCCTCGCGCCACTTCCGCTGCATCTGGCCGGCAGAGCGCGGAGATGTGCTGGGCGGCCGCAACTGCTATGGCCCGCCGGGCCAGGAGTGCTTCACGACGGACAGCGGAGTCGTCGCCGACACCTACGATCGAGTCGCGCTGGACGTGGCCGGGGCGATCAACGATTGCGCCAGCTCCGGCGGCCATCTTCCGGACCTGCGCGAGATCACCGAGCTCGTCCACTCCGGCTGGCCGAACGGCACAGACGGGGTGTGCTGGACGGACGAGGCGATCTTCCACGACGCGCTCATGACGGCCACATACGCCAGCTACCGCTGGAGCGGCGCGGGCAGCAGCGACTGGGAGTACGCGGGCACCGGTGGAGATGGGATTCTGCTGCCCGAGGACTTCATCCACTTCCGCTGCGTCTACTCGGAGCGGCTCCGCTGACGCGTTCAGGAGCCTTTATGCTTCGTGGCCAATGCGGCCAGCTCTGGCAGCAGCTGCCCTCGGATCTGCTTCACCTGCTCGATGGCGCGGGCTTTTGTGCGGGCCGACTCCGAATCGGCGCTCTCGACCTTGGCCAATGTAGCATCGCCTTCGACCGATGAGACGAATCGCTCGGCCAGCTTGCGGGTCTCGGAGATCATGGCAAGCAGCTCCTCGATCTCCTTCTTGCGGCTGGCCTCCTGGAGCTTCTTCTGCTCAGGCGTCAGGATGAGCACCTTGGGCTTGGCGCTCAGGGCCTCGTCCAGGCGCCGAATATCGGCGGCCTTGGACCGGATACGCAGGAACTCGTCCTTCAGCTCGGTCACCCGCCGCGACACCTGGTTGACCAGATGACCATCCTCCTGCTCGGACACGAGCCTGTCCTTGATGGCCTGCTGGACCTGGATCGCCTGCTGTTGCTGGCTCTGTAGCTCCTTGACGCTCCGGTGGATGTCCGGCTCTGGATCGAACCAGCCCTGCACCAGCCCCACGACGGTGCTGGTCGAGGCGACCACCCCGATGATGCCGAAGATGACGGCAAAGTGCTTCTTCCAGCCCCGCTTCACTTGCGGGGCTCCGGGCTCCTGGACAGGCTGGCTCGGTGTCGCGTTCATCTCGGTCCTCCCCTGATTCGTTCCTGGGTCCTCGCCTCTTTCCTCATCTGTTGTAGCGCAGGCTGTTGGGCTGGACCGGGCACTCCTCGGCGATCTGGATCGTGTGCGCGATCCGCCCCTCGGCCCGGAGGCGGAACAGCTCGGGCACGATCTGGTCCCGGATGTCGGTGGGGCGCATGGGATTGATGAAGATCCGCGTGCCACCCTCGAAGCCCGCCGGGTTGCTCACCCGCCACTTGATGAGCACGTGGAAGGGGATCTTCTCCAGACAGTCCCGCGGCTGGTAGTACCACTCCTCGTTGCAGGACATCTTCGGACCCTGGGCCGCATGGCAGGCGTGGACCAGATCGCTGACGCCCCGGAGCTCCTCCGGGCTGTGCTCGAACGGCCGCAGATGGTGAGACTTGGAATAGACCGCCGCCGTGGGATTGCGATGCCCGAAGTCCGCAAATAGCGAGGCGTGCTGGTTCTCGGCCATGACCAGGTTGTTGTACGACGAGAAGTTGACGACCTGGGCGTTGTAGAAGTTGGGATCGCTGCGGCTGGCCAGGACCTCCCGCGAGATGGACGTGCCCCAGTCGTCCAGGCCGACGAGCTGCTTGTGGAGGTGATCGAAGGATGCGCCTGCCGGTGCGAGCCAGTTCTGAAAGGCGACCACGTACCGCACGTAGCGGTTGCACTCGTAGATGTCACGGATCGAGTCGGCGGTGAACTGGAAGTACTCGAAATGCTCGTCAGGCGTCATGCAGCCCGAGCCGCACAGCTGTATGGTATCGCTCTTGTCGGCCCCGACGCGGTAGTGGCGGTAAGCGCTGATGAGCTGGTGGCAGCCCAGGAAGAAGGAGTCCGCCTCGGTCAACATGGCCTCGGCGCTGATCTCCGGCATGTCCTCGCCGACGGCGCGCAGGTTCTTGCGCTTGGTGCGGATCAGCTCCAGCAGATGCTCGCGGCCGGCCGGATCGTTCTTGTACGCGGCGGCCCATTCCCGTCGGCGGGCCAGACCGCGGTAGTCGTAGTTGCGGCGCCAGTACTCGAGGGTCACGATCTCGTAGAGGTTGGCCACGCGCCGGAAGAGGAAGGGCTGCTGGCCCATGTCGCTCGGCATGGGCCGAGATACGGTCCGGCACTGGTTGCCGTCGTAGATCCGGCGATCGATCTCCGGCGGTGTTTGACGCAGATTGACGGGGCAGAAGGCGCAGTAGTCTTCGGGCTCGCGAATCTCGCCGCGCGCATACTCAGTCTGCCGGTTCTCGATCGGCCGGCCGCTGCGGCCCGGCACCCACCATGCTGTCCTGCCGGTGAGGGGATTGGTCATCTTGAGCGTTCCATCCGGCATCTCGTGCAGGAACTGATGGTACTGAACATGGTACATGAGACAGCACCTCTCTCCCCTCCGCCACGAGACCCCAAGTCTACCAGTACCCGAGCTGGGATTCCATTCCAAACAACGGCCGTTGCCAGCTGTGGATGTTTGTGGTACTCGCACGTACCTGATGGAGTGGTGACCCAAACCCCACACGGAGCAAACGCCATGCGATTGCGGGAGCGGATTCCGAGGCAGGACTTCGAGGCCATCTTCCGGCCGATGGTGCGCCAGCTGGGCACCCGGACGGTCATCTTGCGGCTCAACGAGGCGGCGCAGACCGCCATCCCCCGGCAGACCAAGCTAGCCCAGCTCATGCCCAAGCTCGAGATCCTCGTCTACGAGCGGGCGCGCCCCAAGGTGGACGAGGAGCTGGAACGCTTGTGGAACATCCACTTCGAGGACCGGCTTGGAGAAGCCGAGGCGTCCTTCGACGAGCTGTCGAAGAAGCTCAATGCCCAGCTCGATCAGGACCGGATGCCCGAAGGCGAAAAGGAGCGACAGGAGGTCGGCGAGGCGATCGACGGTATCGCCGGGCTGCTCCGCGAGCATGCGTTCGCCGATGTGGAGATCGATGCCGTTTTCCGCATCAAGGCCTTCCCAGAGGTGCTCGACTTCTACCTCGAGCGCAGCGGCCGCACTTCGAGCGGCGACAAGGACTGAGCGACATCATCCCTCGCCGAGCCGCGCCTGCCCGTCCAGCCAGACTTGGAGGCAGTGCAGCTCGTCCAGCCGCTCGGCTCCCAGCGCGAGCGGATCGCGGTCGAGCGCCTGCAGATCGGCCGCCTCGCCGGGGCGCAGCCAGCTCGCCCAGCAGCAATCCAAGGCCGCTGCGAGCTCGATCCGCTGCTCGGCGTGCCATCCGCCGGCCGGCCGGCCGCGGGCGTCCTGGCGCAGCACGGCCCAGCGCAGCGCCGCGACGGGATCGGTCTCGCCCACGGGCGCATCCGAGCCGAAGACCAGCGGGATGCCGGCCGCGAGCATGGAGCGCAGCGCGTATGAGCCCGCGGCCCGTGCTCCCAGCAGCCGATCGGCCGCCTGCCAGTCTGCCTCCATGTGCACCGGGTTGACGCAGGCGCCGAGCCCGGCTGCGGCGAGCAAGCGCTCGTCCCCCGGCGCCAGGTGCTGGGCGTGCTCGATGCGGTCCGGTCTGTCCGGCGCCAGCGGCGCGAAGGCACCGAGCACCCGGGCAGCCTGCCGGACGGCCGCGTCGCCTATGGCGTGCAGGGCCACGCAGAGCCCGCGCGAGCGCGCCAGTCGGACCCGCGCTCCGAGCTCCGCGTCGTCGAAGGCGGACCAGCCACAGTCGGTGCTTCGAGCATAGGGCGCGATCATCCAGGCGCTGCGCGAGCCGAGCGAGCCGTCGCCGAAGAGCTTGAGCGGACCGCAGCGCAGACGGCCCTGCCCGGCCCCGGTCGCGTAACCGGCAGCGCGCGGGTCATCCAGCTCGTGGAGGTGGATGCAGCTCCGGATCCGAAGCGGAAGCTCGGCGGCCCGGACCGCGAGCCGGGCGTGGACCGGAAGCCCGCTGAAGTCGTCGACCGCGACGATGCCCTGGGCGTGGAGCCTGCTCGCCACCCGACCGAGCGCCTGCTGCCACGCCTCGCCGTCCGGCAATGAAAGCGCATCGCGCACGGGCCGGCCCTCGTCCTCGGCGAGATGACCATCGCCGCTCGCATCCAGGCCGGCGGCTGCGAGGGCCTGGGTATTGGCGAACAGGCTGTGCAGATCGCGGCTGAAGATCGCACAGGGTCTGTTCGGTACGGCCTCGTCGAGCAGACCGCGCGGATGGCGGCTCCAGCCGGCGAAGCGATGCAGATCGAGCCCGTAGCCGCTCGTCCAGGTGCTTTCACGCCGGCCGCTTGCGAGCGCCCGCGCGAGACCCGCCTCGTCCGTGCAAGCGCTCAAGTCCACCGCCGCCTCGCGCTGGACCAGCTCGGCCAGGTGGAGGTGCCGATCGGCGAAGGCCGGGCAGAGCACCGCGTCGTCGAGATCGCAGACCGCCGCATTCGGGAAGCGAGATCGGATCTCGTCCGGGCTCCCGGCCGCTGCGATACGGCCTGCCTGTATGGCCACCGACCCGGGCACGCAGGCCGGCTCGCCCGGCCGCAGCAGCTTCCCGGCGATGATCACGCGCATGTCGCCCTGCGCGTCTTCGCGGTCCGCAGCTGCTCTGCTCTCGTCTCCTCGATCCATGTCTGCGTCCAGCATAGGCCAAGTCGCCCGCACACTGAAGCGATCTTGTTTGCTTTGCCGGCGAGCCCGTGCCCGTGCTATCCTCTGCGCCCATGTCGACCGGCGCCTTCGATCTGCTCGCCGAGCGCGGCTTCGTATCCCAGGTCACCCACGCTGACGAGCTCCGCGCGCTGCTCGCGTCCGAGCAAGTGACCTTCTACGTGGGCTTCGATCCGACCGCACCCAGTCTGCACGCTGGATCGCTGCTGCCGCTGATGGGCATGGCCCACATGCAGCGCGCCGGCCACAGACCGATCGCCATCCTGGGCGGCGGCACGGCCCTGGTGGGCGATCCGAGCGGCAAGACCGAGATGCGCAAGCTGCTCCGGCCCGAGGACATCGCCGCGAACGCCGAGGGGCTGCGCGAACAGATCGGCCGCTTCGTCGACTTCGACGACCGCGCGTGCGGGGCGCTGCTCATCGACAACGCCACCTGGCTGACAGACCTGAAGTACATCGACTTCTTGCGCGACATCGGACGGCACTTCAGCGTCAACCGCATGCTGAGCCACGAGAGCTACAAGATCCGCCTCCAGCGGGGCTTGAGCTTTCTGGAGTTCAACTACCAGCTACTGCAGGCCTACGACTTCCTGGTGCTCTTCCGCGAGCACGGCTGCCGGCTGCAGATGGGCGGCGACGACCAGTGGGGCAACATCGTCGCCGGCATGGATCTCATCCGCCGGCTCGAGTCCGCGGATGCTTTCGGGCTGACCTTCCCGCTGCTCGAGACCGCCTCGGGCGAGAAGATGGGCAAGACCGCCCAGGGGGCGATCTGGCTGGACGCGGAGCAGACCTCTCCCTACGACTTCTACCAGTACTTCCGCAACACGGACGACCGGGACGTACCGCGTTTCCTGGCCTACTTCACCTTCCTGCCCTTGGGCGAGCTGCGCCAGCTGAGCTCGGGACAGGGTGCGGCGCTCAACCAGGCCAAGGAAGTCCTGGCCCACGAGGTGACCCGGCTGGTCCACGGCCCGCAAGCCGCCGACAGCGCCCGCCGGGCGGCCCGGAGCGCCTTCGGCGGCCGCGCGGACGGCGAGGCCGACATCCCCACGAGCCGGATCGCGGCCGAGCGCCTCGCGGCTGGCATCCTGGTCGTGGACCTGCTGGCCGAGGTGGGCCTGGCGAAGTCCAAGAGCGACGCCCGCCGGCTGGTCGAACAGGGTGGCGCCCGGCTGGGCGATGCGCGGGTCGAGGGCATCGAACGTAGAATCTTTCCGTCTGACTTGCGAGATGGAAGCCTGCTCCTTCGGGCGGGCAAGAAACGCGTGCACCGGATCTCGACCGATCCGGAAAGGGGAGAAGACCGATGAGCGATATCCCGAACCGTCCGTATGTCTTCGTCAAGGAGCGGGTCGGCATGTTCAAGGCGGCCAACGCCTACGACCTCTTCGACGAGCACGAGAACCCGATCGGCAAAGTCGAGGAAGACATTCCCAACGCCTTCGTCAAGATGCTCAAGTTCACCGGCATGAAGCCCATGCTGCCCTTCCGGGTCCACTTCTACGACGCCGACGGCAAGGTCTACATGACCCTGCGGCGCAAGTTCACCATCGGCCGCAGCATGGTCTTTCTGGACGACGAGGACGGCCGGACGATCGGCCAGTACAAGCAGAAGCTCTTCGCCTTCAAGCCCAAGTTCTGGATCCTGAGCCCCGAGGGCCAGGAGATCGGCGAGGTGCAGGGCGACTGGAAGGGCTGGGACTTCACCGTGATCGACAAGGACCAGCAGCCGGTCGGCAAGGTCACCAAGAAGTGGGCCGGCATCGGCAAGGAGCTCTTCACCACGGCGGACAACTACGTGATCGCGGCCGAGCAGGGCGTCTCGGTCGAGCCGGACTTCCGCAAGCTGGCCTTCGCGGCCGGCATCTGCATCGACATGGTGCTCAAGGAGCAGAATAAGTGAGCGTCCGGGCCCCATCTCTGCGCTGGTTCGCAGCCCTGGCCGTGGCGCTCGGCGCGGCGGCCTGCCCGAAGGAGCAAGAGCCCCTGGAGGTTCCAGCAGGCCAGGCCGGCTTCCTGCTGGCGCTCACCCACGACGCGGACGAGCCCGATCACATCGCCGATCGGATCCGCAAGCGCCTGGAGGCCTTCGACTTCACACCGGAGGTCGAGCTGCGCGAGCAGCGCAGGCTGCTGGTGCGCGTGGCGGTCGGCTCGGACGAGGAGGCCGCGCGGGCGGAGCGGCTGCTGCTGCATCCGCCCGAGATCGCCATCACGGCGGTCGACCCGGGCCAGGCGTTCTTCGCCTCCCTGGCGGGCAAGCTGCCCGCCGATGGCAGCGTGCAGGTAGGAACGGATCGTTTCGGCGACTTCAAGCACGGCAAGGTCTCCGAGATCGGCTATCTGATGGCCGAGCGCTGCGAGTTGCTTATGTCCTTCACCAACGGGCTGACACTGCCTGCAGGTCGGCGCCTGGTTCTCATGGAAGGCGAGAGAGGTGCGCTGGCCTTTCTGGTCGTCGACCCGCCCGCGGTCGCCAACCCCAGGCTGAGCAACGTGCGCCTGATGATGGAGCCCCCCAGCGGCATCCAGGCCGTCTCCGCCGAGATGGATCCCTCCTCGCGCTCGGCTTTCTCCAAGCTCTACAAGAGCCACCTGCACCGGCCGCTCGCCATCCTGATCGACGGACAGCTCCGCGCCCTGCCCGCGGTGCTCAAGCCCAAGCCCAGCCGCGGCGAGATCCGCATCGCCCCCAGCCCCCTCGCCTCGCCTGCCGAGGTCCACGCTCAATCGGTCAAGCTGGCCAATGCGCTGAAGAATCTGGTGCTGATCGGCAGGCTGCGCCTGGTGGAGAAGAGAGTCCACCTGGCCGCTGCGAAGTGATCTCTTGGGACTAGCGCCCTTCGACGCGAACCGAGCGCACCTCGTCGTCCTTGATGAAGACCTTCCACCCGCGGCGCGGGTAGACGAGCACCTTGTAGCCCTTGGCCGCCCTGGCCACGGAAGCGGGCTTGCCGTAGCGCGCCTCGACCTGCTCTCGGGAAATGCGCGCGGCCAGGTGCACGTGGATCCACTTCAGGATCTTGTTCGAGCCGAACTGGAAGGAGACCTGGAGGAAGCCAGGGAAGGTCCTGGCCTGGTAGCGGAAGACCATGCCGATCTTGTTCTGATCCATGTCTCTGGGCATGCCGAAGGCATCGAGCACGTCGTCCCGGTCGGTCTCGCCGAACCTCACGCGCTTGAGAAGGTCCTTGGGCACCAGGCGGATCCGGGCCGCGGGCTTGACGCGCGCGTGTGCCGGCGCGGCCTTGGGCTTCGGCTCGGGTTTGGGTGTCGGCCTGGGCGCAGGCTTCGGCTCGGGCCTGGCCTGGGGCTTCGGCCCGGGCTTCGGCCCGGGCTTCGGCTCAGGCCTCGGCTCGGGCCTCGGCTCGGGCTTCTTCTCGGGCTTCTTCTCGGGCTTCTTCTCGGGCTTCGGCTCGGGCTTCGGCTCGGGCTCGGAGGCCTTTTTCTCGGGGGCGGGCTCCTCCCCGAAGCCGAAGGTGGCCCCGAAGCTGATGTATCCGAAGGGCAGGAAGCCGAACTCGCTCGATCCGAGCGGCATGCCCGGCCCGAACAGGCCGCACAGGCCCACCCGGAAATGGAAGCCGGTGCTGCGCGGATGATATCGGTAGCCGAAGAGGAACGAGCCCCAGCCCGTCACGCCGGCGCCCGAGGCGCTGCTGCCGAAGGCGCTCGCCTCCCCGGTGGCATAGGCCAACGTCGCGCCAGCCCCGACCTCGAAGGAGTGGCTGCCCGAGCCGAGCCCGAGGTAGCTCACCGTGAGCGGGAAGGTGACCCAGGAGATCGAAGCGCTCGAGCCGGGGACGGACGCCGAGACCTGCATGTAGGAAAAGCCCAGCCGAGCCCCGAGATCGTCGATGATCAACCGCTCGTAGTTGGCCGAGTACCACAGGCCCGGACCGAGACCCTCGGCGAACACGGAGTTCATCGCGCTGCGGGGCGGATCCTCGGCCCCGGCGCTGGGCGCCCCCGCGAGAAGCGCGATCGCGGCCGCCAGGCCAGCTGCCGAGGTCCATCTCCGTCTGCTCATCCCTCCTCCCGCTCGCTCGAAGCCGCGCACTTTCTCCCCGTGCTCAGCCCGCGAGCCAGTCCGCCAGGCTTCGCTGGATGGAGCCCGCGTCCAGGCCGAAGCGTTCGCCCAGCTCATCGCCGGGCGCCGAGGCCCCGAAGCCCTGCATGCCGATCACCAGCCCGTCGCGCCCGGCGACGCGGGCCCAGCCCGGATCGCGGCTCGCCTCGACCACGGCCACCTTCCAGCCCGCCGGCACGATCGCGTCCCGCTCGGACGCACCCAGCTCGAAAAAGCACTCCACCGACGGCATGGACACCGCCCGCACGCCCAGCTCGCGCGCTGCAGCGGCTGCCGGCGCGAGCTCGGAGCCGCTGGCCACGACGACCGCCCGCTTCCCTTCCCGCTCGGGCACCAGCACGTATGCGCCTTGCAGGGCGTGATCGGGACGGAAGCCCGCCGGGCGCTCGAGCGCGGGCAGCTTTTGCCGGCTGAGCACCAGGGCGGTCGGGCCGCGGCGCCTGCGCAGGGCCAGCGTCCAGCCGGCGGCCGTCTCGAGCGCATCGGCGGGCCGGTAGACCGCCAGGCCGGGAATGCAGCGCAGGCTGGCGAGCTGCTCGATCGGCTGGTGGGTCGGCCCGTCCTCGCCCACGAAGATCGAGTCGTGGGTCAGCACGTAGATCGCGCCCAGCTCCATCAGCGCGGCCAGGCGGATGGCGGGCCGCAAGTAGTCGGCAAAGACCAGGAAGGTGCCGCCGTACGGCACCAGCCCCGCCAGGGCCATGCCGTTGAGCATGGCGCCCATGGCGTGCTCGCGCACCCCGAAGTGGATGTTCCGGCCGCCGAACGAGCTCGCGGCCACCGAGCCCCCGTCCTTGATGGCCGTCTTGTTCGACGGCGCCAGGTCGGCCGAGCCGCCCAGCAGCCCCGGCACCAGCTTCGCTGCCCGCTGCAGCACCTTGCCCGACAGCGCCCGCGTGGCCGCGCTCTCGCCGGCGGCCGCTTCGATCAGCTCGTCGAGCAGGCCCGCGGGCAGATCGGCGCGCGACAGCTGCTCCCAGAGCGCGGCCCCGTCAGGGCAAGCGGCCTTCCAGCGCGCGAGCTCGGCCTCCCAGGCCTCCCGCTCGGAGGCCAGTTCGGCTCGGCGGCGCTCGACCAGCGCGCGCGCCTCATCCGGCACGAAGAACGCGGGCTCCTCGGGCCAGCCGAGCGCTCGCTTGGTCTCGCGCAGCTCGTCTGCGCCCAGCGGTGCGCCGTGGGAGTCGGCCGAGTCCTGCTTGCCCGGGCTGCCGTAGGCGATGTGGGTCCGGGCGCAGATGAGCGACGGCCGCTCGATCTCGTCCCTGGCCGCCTCACAGGCCGCGGCCAGCGCCTGCCGGTCGTGGCCGTCCACCTTCTGGACATGCCAGCCGTAGGCCTCGAAGCGCCCGGCCACGTCCTCGCCGAAGCTGAGCTCGGTCGAGCCCTCGATCGAGATCCGGTTGTCGTCGTAGAGGTAGACCAGCTTGCCGAGCCGCAGGTGTCCGGCCAGGGAGGCGGCCTCGCTCGCCACGCCCTCCATGAGATCGCCGTCCGAGACGATGGCCCAGACGCGCCAGTCGGCCGGCGAGAATGCGCCGCCGCCCAGCCTCTCGTGGATGTGGCTGCTGGCAAGGGCAAGGCCCACGCCGGTGGCGAAGCCCTGGCCGAGCGGGCCGGTGGTCATCTCCACGCCCGGGGCGCAGCCGCGCTCGGGGTGGCCCGGCGTGCAGCTGCCCCACTGGCGAAAGCGCTTCAGGTCGTCCAGGCTCACGCCGTATCCGTAGAGGTGCAGCAGGGCATATAGCAGCGCGGAGCCGTGCCCGGCCGAGAGCACGAAGCGATCCCGGCCTGGCCAGTCGGGCCGGGTCGGGTCGTGGCGCAGAAAGCGCTGGAAGAGCACGAAGGCGCCGTCGGCCATGCCCATGGGCATGCCGGGATGGCCGCTTCGGGCCTGCTCCACGGCGTCGGCGGCCAGCATGCGCAGCGTGTGGACGGCGAGCTGTTCGGGGTCGCGGGTCGGTTCGATCATGTCAGCCTCCAGCGCTCATCTCAGCAGGTGCTGCTTCAAGAACAGCACCATGGCCAGATTGAGAAAGTCGCGGTTGCGCTTCTTGACGAAGCCGTGGCCCTCGTCCTTGGCCAGCAGGTACCAGACCGCACCGCCGCGCTCGCGTACCTTGGCCACGATCTGCTCCGCCTCGGAGGCGGGCACGCGCGGATCGTTGGCGCCCTGGATGACGAACAGCGGCGTATCGATCCGCTCGGCGTTGTTGAGCGGTGAGATCATGTCCAGGAAGATGCGCGTATCCGGATCGCGCTCATCGCCGTACTCCACCCGCCGCAAGTCCTGGCGATAGGATTCCGTATGCTCCAGGAAGGTGACGAAGTGGGAGATGCCCACGTAGTCGATGCCCGCCTTGATGCGCGCGCCGAAGGAGATCAGGCTGGCGAGGCTCATATACCCGCCGTAGGAGCCTCCGCTGACCGCGACGCGCTCGGCGTCCAGGTCGGGGCGCGAGGCGATGGCGTCGAGCAGCGCGCCGATGTCGCGCACTGCATTCTCGCGTTGCTTGGCGTTGTCGAGTGCCAGGTACGTCTTGCCGTAGCCGGCCGAGCCGCGCACGTTGGGCAGCACGAGCGCGATGCCCATCTGCTGGATCCGGTAGTTGGCCTGGCCGAGGAAGACCGGCCGCGCCTGGCCCTCGGGGCCGCCGTGGATGGAGACGAGCACCGGGTAGGGCGGCTTGAAGCGATCCTTCGGGGGCAGGTAGACGAAGGCCGGGATCTTGCGCGGCTCGGCGCCGTCCTGGTCGAAGGTCGGGTAATGGATCAGCTCCGGCTCGGCGAGCGCCTCGAGATCCAGGACGCCCGATTCGGAGGCGGTCCAGCGCTCGACCTTCTGCTTCTTCGGGTCGTAGACGAAGACGTCGCCGGGCAGCCGGCTGGCCTGGATGTCGATGGCCAGCAACCGGCCGTCCCGCTGGAACTGGATGCCCTGGATGACGCCTCGCGGCAAGACGGGGGACTTCTTCTGGCGTCGGCCCGCCGGCGTGGCCAGGTGCAGCTCGCTCACCCCGTCGGTGTTCGTGACGTAGGCCACCAGGCTGCCGTCCGAGCAGAGAGAGAAGTCCTCCACGTCCCAGTCGACCTGGGGTGTCACCCACTTGGGCTCGAACTCGCCCGTGCCGGCCGACTTCGCCTCGACGTAGCCCAGGCGCACGAACTCCCATCCGCGATCCGAGCTCAGGTAGATGCGCTTGCCCTTCGCATCGAACAGCGCCTTGCGGTAGGAGACGCCCTTTTCCGCTGGCGGGCTGAGCGCTTTCTTCTCGCCCGAGGCCACGTCGACCACGTAGAGGTGGCTCTCGGCGATCGACACGTAGTGCATCACCAGCAGGGTCTTGTCGTCCGGCGAGAAATCGAGCGGCAGGTGCAGGCCGCTGACCTCGACGAGCAGCTTCTGCTCGGTGGGCCGGGCCGGATCCATCAGGTAGATGTCGAAGTCCGCCCCGTTGCGCCGGGTCGAGCTGTACGCGATCCGGGTCCCGGCGCGGTTGTACACCGGCCGCATGTTGCGGCCCTTGCCCGGCGTGAGCTGGACCGGCTCCTTGCCCGGCTCCAGGCGGAAGATCTGATAGCGCTCCGTGCCGCCTTGGTCCATGCCGAAGAGCAGCGTTTGGCTGTCCTTGCTCGGGCAGGCGACCGCCCAGGCGATGCGGTCGGGCTCGAAGGTGAGCTGCTCGCGCTGCCCGAGCGCGCTCGCCACCCGGTGAACCTGCTCGGTCTCGGCGAAGCGCGTCGCGATGAGCATGCCCCGGCCCCTCGGCAGCCAGTCCAGAAGGCGCGCCCGGCGCACGTTCTGGTAGCGATCGAGCTCGGAGGCCAGCTCGGACGGGACGGGCGGTATGCCCTGGACGACCAGGTTCTCACCGGGCGCGACCTGCTCCCCGGACCGGGCCGGGCCTGATAGCGCGAGCCCCAGCAGGGCACAGACAAGGATCCGCTCTCGCATCTTCCACCTCCCCTGCAGGCCGTCGAAACGCATGGCCCACCGCGGCCCGCGGCCCGGATTGAAGCACGAGTGAGCCCCGCGGTCAACGCAGCCTTTGGCCGCTTGGCCGCTTGGCCGCAAGGGGGATCCTTTGCTAGGTCCGAGGCAAGGGGATCCCAGCCCCGCGCGCGGCCTTGGCGAGCCCCCCGTCCAGCGTCATCAGTCCCAAGCCTCTTCGCTGGGCCAACTCCAGGTAGGCGGCATCGTAGGCGGAGAGCTTGTATCGTTGTGCCAGCACCCGAAAGCGGAAGACGGCCTCGGCGCCGAGAAGGGTGTCCGTGAAAAGAGGCAGCGTGCGATACAGCTCGATCAGGCGAAGAAGATCCGAATCACTCAACCGCCCTCGCCGCTGAGCCACCGTCAGGGCGTTGGACAGCTCGTACCACCAGAGCGCGGGAATCCAGAGTCTGCTGCCTCTTTCCAAGCCGGAGAGCAGGCGGTCGGCGGCCTCGGAACCCTCGTCGGGAATGGCCCAGGCCAGGGCCATGGAGCAGTCGAGCACCAAGTCCATCAGAATCGGCGCCCTTCTTCGATCAGCTCGCGGATGCTCAGCCCGGAGCCCACCCTCTCGCGGATCTCCCGGAATGCAGCCAGGACCTCCAGGAAGTCAGGCTCCTCGTCCTCCCCACCCGCAGGCACCAGACGGGCCACCGCTTTCCCGCGCCTGCGGATCGTGAATGAGCGCCCGCTCTCGGCCTCGCGAAGCAGCTCGGCGAGGTGGGTTTTTGCTTCAAAGGCACCGATCTCATCCTTCTTGCCAATCATCTTGAGACCCTGTCCCTGACAGACTAAACCAGTTTAATAGACCGGTTTGCAGAAGTCAACCCGATCTGTCCCAGGCGCTATCGTCCGCAGCAGCGCTTGTACTTCTTGCCGCTGCCGCAGGGGCATGGATCGTTGCGCTGGATCTTGCGCGGCCGAGGCACGGCCTGGGCGGGATCGGCGGTCGCGGCCGGGTCGCCGCCATAGAATGCCTGCAGCACGGCGTACAGATCCGGGGTGCGCTCCTTCATCTGGCGCGGCTTCTCGAAGAAGCTCTCGGTGGCCACGGCGAAGAACTCGGCCTCGTTCGTCGCCCCGTAGCGCCGCAGCACGCGGCGCTCGGCCTTCTGCCGACGCTGCAGGCCGAGAAAGCGTCGGCTCATGGCCTCGACCCAGGGCGCGTAGTCCGCCCGGGCGCGAAGCTCGGGCGTGCCGTCGAAAGCGCCGTCGACCCGGTCGAGCACGTGGGCGAACTCGTGGGCGCCGGTCTCGAGCCCGTCGCCCGGATCGGCGAGCCCCTGCAGCACCGCCGGCCAGCTCAGCACGACCGTGCCCCAGGCGTGGGCCTCGCCGAAGATGGCTCCGCCCTCCGGGTGCGTGTAGACGTAGGGGTAGACCAGGATCTCGGTCAGCCGGTCGTAGCGCGAGAGGTCCAGGTTCATCGCCAGCCGCACGGCGCAGGCCGAGATCACCGCCCGATGCTCGTCGGTGATCTCGAGCCCCCCCGCGCCGATGAAGTGCTTCTCCCGGCCGAAAATCCACACCAGCTCGCAGAAGCGTTCCTGCTCGGCTGCCGGCAGGTTGCGGTAGAACGGCACCCGGCTCGCCAGAATGGCGCGCCAGGTGTCCGGCACGGGCTCGCGCGCGAGCCGCCTCCGCCTCCAGGCTCTCCAGATGCCGAACATCGCCTGCAGCCTACCGGCCGCGCAGTCGGGATTGCAAGCCCTCGCGTGGCGGTCTATGGTAGCCCGCATGCCACCCGCCCGGATCGAGATCCTCCTCGGCGACAACCTGCCCCTGCTCGCGCGCTTCGAAGACAGCGCCTTCGATCTGATCTACATCGATCCGCCCTTCAACACCGGCAAGACCCAAGAGCGGACCCGCCTTCGCACGGTCGCCGACCCGCAAGGCGGCGACCGGGTCGGCTTCGGGGGCCGGCGCTACCGTAGCCAGGCCATCGGCCGCTCCGGCTTCGAAGACGCCTTCGACGACTACCTCGACTTCCTCGCCCCACGCCTCGAGCAGGCTCACCGCGTGCTCGCGCCGACCGGCAGCTTCTTCTTGCACATCGACTACCGCGAGGTCCACTACTGCAAGGTGCTGCTGGATGCGATCTTCGGCCGCGACTGCTTCCAGAACGAGATCATCTGGGCCTACGACTTCGGCGGCCGCTCCAAGACGCGCTGGTCGGCCAAGCACGACAACATCCTCTGGTACACCAGGGATCCCAAGTCCTACACCTTCGACTTCGAGGCCATGGACCGCATCCCCTACATGGCCCCCGGGCTCGCCGGCAAGGACAAGGCCGCCCGCGGCAAGACGCCGACCGACGTATGGTGGCACACCATCGTGCCGACCCATGGCCGCGAGCGCACGGGCTACGCCACCCAGAAGCCGCTCGGGATCATCGAGCGCATCGTCAAGGTCCACTCGAAGGCAGGCGATCGCCTGCTCGACTTCTTCGCCGGCAGCGGCACTCTGGGCGAGGCCGCGGCGAGGCTCGGCCGCTCGGCCGTGCTGATCGACAGCAGCCCCGAGGCGATCCGCGTCATGCAGGAACGCCTCGCCTTCGCCGACGCCCGCGTGGTCGATGCGGGAGCCAGGGGGTAGGGATTACCAGATCTGGATCTCGCCCTGGGTGCAGGCCGAGCCGCTCTGCTGGCAGTCCGGATTGGTGCTGCCGCTGATGCTGACCCCGGTGCCTTGATAGGAGTGGATGCGGATGCGGCCCGCGCCGCCGCCGCCGCCGCCAGAGACGAAGGCCTCGGGAGGCTTCTCGCCATCGTGCTCGGCTGCTGCACAGCAGCCGCCCGCACCGCCCGCGCCGCCGTCTTCGCCCGCCGTGTCGCAGCCCTGTCCGCCGGCCGCGGCCGCGTCCGGCTGGCCGTCCTGGCCGGCCTCGGGCGTGCCTGCGGCGCACGCGCCGTCCGAAGACGTGTCCGCGCCGCCGCCGCCGCCGCCGCCGGCTTCGAGCTGGCCTGCGATCGTCAGCTCGACCGCCTCGAGCAGAATCGCGCCGCCCGCGCCGCCGCCGCCGCCCGCGCTCCAGTCCGGCTGGCCCGGCTGGCCGCCCGCCCCGGCAGCCAGCACGCGGCCGCTTGCGCCGAGCTGGATCTCGCCTCCGGCCGTGATCTGCAGCCCGCCGCCCCCGCCCCCGCCCGGGCCGCCCCGGCGCCGGTTCGAGCTGCCGCCGCCGCCGCCCCCCCCGCCGCCCACGAGCGGCGCGGCGCCCTCCGGGCCAGAGGCGGCGCCGCCCGCGCCGCCTGTCTGGGTGTCAGAATCGCCGCCTGCACCGCCCGCGCCCCCGTTGCCGCCGCCGCCGCCGCCGGTCTCGCGGTACGGGTCTCTGGTCTGGGAGCTCCCGGCCCCGCCCCCGGCCCCGGCATAGCCCCCACCCGCGCGCCGGCTGGCACCCCCGTCGTAGCCGCCGGGGCCGCCGTCCTCGCCCCGGGCCGAGGCGTCCAGGATCCCGTCGATCACCGCATCCTCGCAAGCGAGCAGCACGCAGGGGCGCGAGCCGGTGATGCGCAAGGTCGTGCCCGCGCCGATCTCGATCCGCTCGAAGGAGAACACGCCGAGCTCGCGGGCACCCGGATCGGACTGGGGCCAGGCCATGTAGGTCGGCACCGGCTCGCCGTCGAGCGTGCCGGCATCGGTGTCGAGCACGGCCTCGCCGGAGGTGAGCTCCAGAGAGCCGGCCAGGGGGACGCACAGCAAGGACGGCTCGGCGTTCGAGGCCTGGACCTGGTAGCAAGTGGGCGGGTCGTAGTCGGTGTTGCAGCCGAGCGGACAGGGCCCGCCGGGCTGGCAGACGCCTGCCCGACACGTGTCGCCCACGGTGCAGTCGTCGCCGTCGTCGCACTCCGCGCCGTCCGGGGCCACGTCGCTCGCGCAGGCCCTGGCCTCCTCGTCGCAGCGCCCCAGGCTGCAGCCGTCCTCGCTGTCCGGGCAGGGATAGGGTGCACCGCCCGCGCAGGCGCCGTCGCGGCAGGTCGTGCCCACGGTGCAGAACAGCCCGTCATCGCAGAACTCGTCGTCGCGCACCGGCACGGCCGTACAGGCATCGGCCTGCTCGTCGCATACGCCCGCGTTGCACTCGTCGGCGAGCTCGACGCAGCTCCGCTGCGGGCCCGGCTGGCACGCGCCCGCCTGGCAGGTGTCGGGATGGTTGCAGAACGCGCCGTCCTCGCACGGGCTGCCGTCCTCGAGCTGCTCGGCTGTGCACTCGCCGCTTCGCGGATCGCACACGCCCCGGGTGCAGGCGCTGTCGAGCGACGTACAGTCGACCGGAGCGCCCACGCACTCGCCCGACTCACAGGCGTCCCCGAGCGTGCACGCATCGCCGTCGTCGCAGTCGCTGCCATCCGGCAGCGTCTCGCCCACGCAGGCGCCGGCCTGCTCGTCGCACACGCCCTCGATGCAGCTTCCGGCCGCGGCCGTGCACTCGCGCGGCGCTCCGCCCTGGCAGCTCCCGTCCAGGCAGGTCTCGCCCACGTTGCAGTACAGGCCGTCGTCGCAGGGCATGCCGTCCTCCAGAGGCGTGTCCTCCACGCAGGCGCCGGCCTGCTCGTCACAGCGCTGCGGTCTGCAGGAATCGGCGGCCGCGCACTCGCGCGGCGCGCCGCTGCACGCACCATACCCGTCGCAGGCGTCCTCGACCGTGCAGAACAGGCCGTCCTCGCACGGGCTGCCCGCAGCCAGCGGCTCGGCCGCACAGGCGTCCTGCTCCTCGTCGCAGACCCCGCTCGCGCAGGTCGCATCCAGCGCCGAGCAGTCCACGGGCGTGCCCGGCTGGCAGATCCCGTCTGCACAGGTCTCGATCCCGGTACAGAACCGCCGATCGTCGCACTCGATGTCCTGCGTGCACGGCTCGCCGCGCACCGTCACCTGCAGGCTGTCCACACCGGTCGCCCCGGCCGCGTCGCTGACCGTCAGCCCGATCGTCCACTCGCCCTGCTCGCTGGGCGTGAAGCGAGCCAGGGCGCGATCGGCGTCCGCGATCAGCCCCTCGACGATCCAGGCCTCGGGGGGGGCGTAGAGCACCTCCCAGGCGAAGACGAGGCTGTCTCCATCCGGGTCGAAACTCGCGCTGCCGTCGAGCTGGATCACATCGCCGAGCACGGCCTCCACGTCGAAGCCGGCCACGGCCACCGGGGGCTGGTTGGCGGCCGTGTCGCCACCGCAGCCCGGCCCGAGGACCAGACACACAGCGAGGCACGAGAAGAGAATCGGCATCCTCGTGTTCATGGTGTCCATTCTATCGCATCGGGCGCGAAGATGCGCGGATTCTCAGTTGCCGAAGCCGTCCGGGTAGAGATACGCCGCGTAGTGCGCGGCGAAGTCGGTACCGAAGCAGTCGGCGCCCTCGGCGCGCATCTGCTCCAGGGCATCCCAGGCCCGGTCGAGGTAACCGGCCTTCTGCTCGGGATCCTCGAGCAGCTCCGCGGCCACCACCCAGATGTCCACCGACTCGAAGGAGTTCAGATACAACCGCACCTCGTGCGGGTCGAGCACGGCGGCCACCTCGGCGATGCCGGTCGGGTCGCCGTGCATCCAGCGCAAATCGAGCTCGCTGCCCAGCTCGTCGAGCAGGGCCTGGAACTCGGCCGGCTCATGGGCCCGGGGCATGACCAGCCCGTCCGGGATCCGCTCCCGGTAGGCGAGCAGGCTGTCGGTGTCGGCGTCGAAGAACAGCACCCGCCCGGCCGCCCCGTGCGCCAGGATCACCTCGGCCAGCGTATGCGGATCGCCGGCCTTGAAGTCGATGTCCAGCAGCAGCCGCTCCGAGCTCGCCTCGAGCAGGGCGGCCAGCGTCGGCGGGTGGCAGCGGTCCGCCTGACCGTCCGGATCGGTCTCGCAGCGCGGGTCGTCGATCACCAGCGCCTCGAACTCGGCGAGGGAAAGCGAGGCCACCTCGGTCCGGCCGGGGTAGCGCGTCTCGCCATCGGTGGTGCGCACGACGTCGCTGTCGTGCATGATCACCACGGCCCCGTCGGCCGTCTCCCGGCAGTCGACCTCCACCATGGGCACCCCGGCCGCCTCGCAGGAGGCGAAGGCCGCCAGCGTGTTCTCGGGCTCGGCAGCGCACAGGCCCCGGTGGGCGGAGACCAGCGGGATGGTGCAGCCGCGGTCGGAGAGGCAGTCGGCCGGCGTGATCGGCGTGCCGGCATCGGGCGCTCCCCCGTCGGTGCCCTGCTCCGCCGCCGAGCAGGCGGCCAGCAGCAGGGCGCAGAGCGAAGCTCGCCAGCCCTTCGCAGCCCACATGAACACCAGTCTAGCACAGGTCCGGTGCGCATGGATTGACAAGCGAGTGCCAGACGCCTATCTTGCGTGCTGGAAGTGCCAAGGTCACTGGTGGGCCTCCCGGGCTTCAAACCCGGTGCGACGTGTGAGGAACGCGTCGGGTGGGTTCGATTCCCATGCACTTCCGCCAGATTCCATCTGCCCGGCCGGGGCTTCCGGCCGGGCTTGTTTCGCTCCCAAGTCATTGACTTGCGGCACCCCTGCGCCGAGTATGGGTGGCACGAGGTTTTGGGAGGATGAACATGAGAAAAGAGCGGGTGCTGGCAGGTCTTGCGCTCGGGCTGGTGGTTTCACTTCTCCTGGCGGCCTGCTCCGGCTCGACCGGCGAGAACGACCACGATGCAGGCAACGTGACAGACGGGAACGCCGACGCGGGTGGAGACGGACCGGCGGACGAAGACCTTCCCGTGTCCGGCTTCAAGGATCCGGCCAACTGGTCGGCCCACGCGCCGACGTTCACGGACCAGGCGCTCAGCGCCAAGGCCAGGGGCTACTACGGCGCCGTCTTCGACGGGCGCTATGTCTACTATGTCCCCTGCCGGAACGGGAATCGGACCACCGACTTCCACGGAGTGGTGCTGCGCTTCGACACGCAGGCGGACTTCACGAGCGACGCGGCCTGGGACGCCTACGACGCCGGAGACACGCTCGGCGATCCGGCCAGACCGACCGTGGGCTATGCTGGCGGGGCCTTCGACGGGCGCCATGTCTACTTCGCCCCCTACATCGACGGCAGCGTCCGCCACGCGAGGGTGCTGGTCTACGACACCCAGGGCGCCGGCTTCACCGCCAGCTCCTCCTGGAGCGCGTTCGATGCGGGCACGCTGCCCGGCATGCCTGCGAACAGCGGCTACGACGGCGCGGTGTACGACGGCCAGAGATACGTCTACTTCGTCCCCTATGGAGACCAGAGCTTCGCCCACGGAATCGCGCTCCGCTACGACACGTCGGCCGGCCTCAGCTCTCCAGCGAGCTGGGAGCTCTACGACGTCGGCGCCATCGACGGCCTCGTGACGAAGGGCTACTACGGCGGGACCTTCGACGGGCGCTACTTGTACTTCGCCCCTTTCAGCAACGGAGGCGACACCTTTCACGGGAACGTCCTCCGCTTCGACACCCGGGGCGGCGGCTTCTCCTCCCCGGACAGCTGGAGCGCCTTCGACGCCTCCTCGGTCGACGGCCTTTCCACGATCGGGTACAAGGGGGCCGTGTTCGACGGCAGGTACGTCACCTTCGTGCCCTTCCGGGACGACCTGTCGAGCCAGCACGCCCGGGTCCTGCGTTACGACACGACCGCCGCATTCGATTCCGCCGTCAGCTGGAGCGCGGCCGACGTGCCCGACGTCGACGGCCTGGTGACCAAGGGTTACGTGGGCGCGGAGTTCGACGGTCGCTATGTCTACTTCATTCCCTATCAGCAGGATGCCTCGCCCTATGGCACCTTCCACGCCAATGTGCTCCGCTTCGACACCCAGGGCGACTTCAAGGCCCGCTCGGCCTGGTCGGCCTTCGATGCAGGAGAGACCGGCGGGCTCAAGACCAAGGGCATGAAGTACGGGTGCTTCGACGGCAGCTACGTCTACTTCGTTCCGTACAACTTCAACGACGACCCCGCCAACAACGGGCACATGACATACAGCCGTCGCGCGGTTCGCTACCGGATCGATCCCTGACGGCCCTCGAGCCGCAGCTCACTCGCGGCTCGCCTGCTTGTCGGGGAAGACGGTCTGGATGATCTCGGATCGATATGCCCTCCGCAGGCGGACCAGGCTGCTCAGGCCGACGGGCTTGCGGTGCAGCACGTGTACCTCGCCGGCCCGGGCGGTCTGCCCCTTGATGTAGACCTCTCCCAGGGTGATCCGGGTCCGGCCGCCGGGGCTCGCCGGCAGGACCCCGTCGTCGGCCCTGGACGCGGCCGGCCGGACCTTGCGGCGCTTGGCAAGCTGGGTGCCAGCCGCCTCGGCCGCCTCGTCAATTGTCGGATCGTCTGCAGGCCGGCTGGGGGCCTCGGCCCACAGCAGACCGAGGCTGGCCAGAACGACAAGCACATGGGGAAACGATCGCATGGTTTCGGACCTCCTTTCCTCGCCAGAGCCCCCAACAAAGCAAGGCTCGCGCCACGCCCGCGAACGGGCCCAACTGTCCGGAACGGAAACGAACCCTAGATAGGCCGAGGGCAGCCCCCTGGCGCCGATGTGCGCCACCTCGAAAAAAGGTTCTTTCGGGCCTGCGGAGCTAGACCGCTCGCCAGCGCTTCCAGTACAGGCCGATCACCAGCAGACCGAGCAGCAGCATGCCAGGCCAGGTGCTCTTGTGCATGTTGCAGCCGCAACCGCCTCCGGCGGGGTGCGCATCCGTGTCGCAGGCATCACCCACGCCGTCGCCGTCCGCGTCCTCCTGATTCGGGTTTGCGTCGACCTGGCAGTTGTCCTCGGCGTCGACCACGCCGTCCTCATCGCTGTCGTCGCACACGTCGCCGATGTCATCCTCGTCCCAGTCCTCTTGCTCTGGGTTGGCGACCTTCGGACAGTTGTCATCCGCGTCAAGCACGCCGTCGCCGTCGTCGTCGTCCTGGCACTCGTCGCCGATGCCGTCTGCGTCGGAGTCCTCTTGATCCGGATTGGCCACCAACCGGCAGTTGTCGTCGACGTCCAGCACGCCGTCGTCATCGCTGTCCGTGTCCTGGAAATCGGGTGCGCCGTCATCGTCCGTGTCCACCGGCGGAGTGGTCAGCTCATCATCGCCCGCCTCCTCGGCGTCGACCACGGAGTCGCCATCGCTGTCTAGAGCCTGGAAGTCCGGTGTGCCGTCATCGTCGGTATCCGCCGGCGGTGTCCCCGTGTCCTCGTCACCCGCCTCGTCCCTGTCGAGAATGCCGTCACCGTCCGAGTCGTCGTCCAGATAGTCCGGCGTTCCGTCCTGGTCGGTGTCCGCAGGCGTCGGTTCATACGCGCCTTCGTCCTGGTTGGCGATGTTGTCGCCGTCGATGTCGTCGTCTCCATCGTCGCACAGCCCGTCCTCGTCCATGTCGTCGCCGTCGTTGTCGGGATCGTTGTCGGCAAGCGGGCCGAAGTCATCGGTGCCGACGGCGCAGTCGTCGCAGCCGTCGCCGTCCACATCCGCACACACGTCGGGGTCGCTCGGATCGGTGTCGTCGATGTCGAGCACGCCATCGTTGTCGATGTCTTCATCCCCGTCGTCGCACAACCCGTCCCCGTCGGTATCCGGACCGTCGTTGGCCGGGTCGTTGTCGGCTTGCGGTCCGAAGTCGTCCGTTCCGATGGCGCAGTCGTCGCAGCCGTCGCCGTCCGCATCCTCA
>JAFGRB010000418.1 GCA_016935365.1 Deltaproteobacteria bacterium | reverse complement strand
TTTTTTCGCCCGGCCAGCATGGGCGTTTCGGGCTCCTTCCCGCCTCAGCCTGCCCTCAGGCCGCTCGAGTGGGCTGAACGGTTACGGGGCCGGTACTTCGACAGCTCGCAGCCTCCCGGGGCTTCCACAGATCTCATCGATCCTTCTGGTGAGAGGGAGTAACTCTGCATCGAGTCCGTTCATTGTCTGTCTCTCGTCTTGAGCATCCCAGAGCCGTCTATACTGGTCATGCCACCGACGATTCGATCTCCGATTCCTGTGAGGGTTGAAGCGGAGGATCTGCAGCCACCAAGCGGCTTGTCGGCTGGTTTATTGATAGCCTACTTGCGACACTTTTTCCAACATGGAATGCAGGACCTGCCGCAGCGGCAGCCCTTGAAACATCCCTTCGGTTTGTATGTTGGCGAAGTCTGGTTTCTCACAGGCAGCGGCTGGCTCTACTGGCTGCTCGCCGCGCGGGCACAGGTCCGCTTCGCCCTCGCCGAGCGGACTGGGCTCTGGTGGCAGAACGGGTGCTCGAACATTCTATCCAGTCCATTCGCCAGCAGCACGCCGTCGCGTGAGAGGCATCAGGACTCCTCCTCTCCGAGGACAAGGTCCTCGTACCACTGGCTGCGCAGCTCGCCGATGCCTCGGTAACGTTCCAACCAGCGTTCGAGCGCGCTGGCGTCCGGCCTGTACAGCCTCGTGCGGCGCTGGTCGTCGAGACGGCAGATGTGCACCGTGCGTGCTGGGCTCGCGAGTGCGTCCAGGAGCTGGTCCGACTGCGTCGCGATCAGCACGGGCTGGCTCTGGGCAGCGGTCTCGAAGAAGCCTACCACGCGTCGGAGCAGGTGCGGATGCAGGTGAAGATCCGGCTCGTCGAAGACCAGCAGGCTGCGGCGCTTCTTCAGGCGCAGGACCGCGATGAGCGCCAGGTAGGCGAGCATGCCATCGGACATCATGGTCGCGGGTTCGGGCCTTCGTCCTGTGAACTTGATGCTGAGGGCGAACCCTCCACCGCCTGGATCGCCCTCGGTGCTCACATCCTCGACCTCGTCGCCCAGCCCGAGCTTGATGTAGTCCAGAGTCTCTCTCCAGTGCTTTGGTGAGCACGCGTTCTTGAGCTGGTAGGAGGCATTCGCCAGGCCGTTTTCCAACAGCTCGATGCGGTCGGTCGTCTGGACGCAGGCAGGACCGCGCACGAAAGGCAAGTGTATCTCGATCCCCTCCAGGGCGCGGACAGCCCTGGCACCTGGTCCGCACGGCTCGTCATCCTCGGCTAGAAGCAACGGGAGCAAGAGTTGCTCTCGATCGTATTCCTTGCGCTCAACCAGCCGGTTCTTTGCCGGGCTCAGGATCTTTGCCCTGGTGCGCGTTCGCTTCAGCACGAACCGGGGCCGATTGCCTCTGCCAACCCGAAGCTCCTCGCTCCGTATCACGGTCCTGACGCCCTTGCGCAGCAGACTGAAATCATAGTGGAGGTCCGGCCCGCTGCCGACGATGGTCACACCCAGCCTCAAGGCGTCGCTTGCCAGGCCGGTGCAGCCGGCATGCAGCCGGTGGAAGGCATCGAGGAAGCCGGACCGATGAGACCTGCGAAGGAGCTCGCAGGCCTCGACGATGGTGCTCTTGCCCGAGCCGTTCTCGCCCAGCAGGACGGCGAGCCCGTCGATGTGGATCACAAGCCGCTCGATCGACCGCATGCCGGCGACGCGAATCTCCGAGATCCTGTCATGCCCGCCTGTGTCTCTGTGGACCTTTTCGCGCTTTGGCATGTCCATCATCCTCTCCCTCAGCGCGCATCAGGAGCCGAGCGAATCACCTTAGATTTCCGCTAGCCGGCGGGCCTCGGCGCCTTCTGCCCCTTGGCCAGCCAGACCGCCCTGCAGACCCGGGCCCGGCCGATACCCTGCACCGACTCGCGCGGCAGCCGGTCCTCGCTCCCGTAGCTGGTCTCCAAAGACAGCTTCTTCGCGTCGAAGGCCACCAGGTTGGACAGGCGGGTCTGCTTCCGCTCTCCCGGGCCTGCGCGCCACTCCACCACCACCGGCTCGCCCAGGAGACCGGACAGCCTGTCATCCGTGATCTGCTTGCGGGTGTACCTCGGCCAGGGCAGGTAGTTGTCGTCGTTGCGATCGGGCTCGAGCGCGAAGGCCGCCGGCCAGTCCTTCCTGGGCTTCTTGCGCTTGGTGAAGCCCAGCATGGGATCGTCGACGGGCACCGGCACCAGCCGGTCGCTGGCCCGCCGGGGCTCGCCCTTCCAGGGCAGCTCCTTCTTCAAGCCCGCCAGGGGGGTGTTGTAGCGCATGCCGGGCTTGAGGTGCAGGATCCAGGCCGGCTCGAACACTGCAATCCGGACGTCCTTGCCGGGCCAGCCGGGGTTCTCGAAGAAGTCGACGATCGCCTGGTCCGTCATGGTGTCGAAGTCGGGCCGCTTTCCGCGGCGCTCCGCGAGCACCGCGACCCGCTCGATCACCCCGCCGGCGAGCTCGGAGAACATCTCGTCTCGCCAGATGCCGGTCAGCTCCGACTCGGCCTTGATGAGCCTGGCCACGGGCGAGCGCTCCATGGCGCTGTCGCCGAAGCCGCCGCTCAGCTCCTCGACCGCCTGGTAGAGCAGGCACAGGGCATCGCTCCTGTTCTCGAAGACCGCCCCCGGCTCGCGGTACGAGAGCCGGAGATCCACCTGCCGCTCCTTCTTGTCCAGGACCTCGACCCGGTGGCCGGGGTAGCGGTAGATGTCGTCGTAGGAGGGCTTGTCCACCAGGCGCGCCTTGCTTCCCTTGAAGCGCAGGAGCCCCACCGCCGAGAGCGAGCCCCAGCCCTCGCCGCTCATCCCGTGGGATCCCTCGCGGCAGTGGAAGAAGCGGATCTCCCTGCGGGTCACCTTGACCGGGGTGCCCAGCTCCTCGGAGTAGCTGCCGCGGTAGACCACGGGCTTGCCCATCCAGGCCTTGAGCTTGCGGACGCACAGGCCTTCGCCCTCGAGCTTCTCCACCACCTCGTACTTGGACAGCCCGTGGTAGGGCACAAGCACCGTCCTGGGCGCACCCTCGGGCTGGTAGCTCGCCGAGAACATCTCCAGGCCCAGGCGCAGCATGCCCACGGTGGGATCGACGGACGCGCTCGGCGGCTCCTGCTCGCCGGCCCCCGGCGCCAGGGGCTCTCCTTTCCACGGAAGCGCCTCCCCCTGGTCGTAGGCCGCGGTCTCGAAGGAGAGCGAGGGCTCGAGGTGCTGGATCCAGGCCGGGTGGTGCACGGTCACGCTGAGCTTTCCGCTCATCCAGCGGCTCGCATCCCGCCAGTACGGGTGCTCGCCGTCGCGCTCCGCCGCCTTGGGCGGGCGGCCCGTGACCTCGGATCGCTTGACCGACTTGATGAAGCCGCTCGCGTTCTTCCTGATCCAGGCCTCGTTCAGGTAGTCGTTGAGGTCCATCTGGGCGGCCAGCGGAGCCCTTGCCAGCCGCTTCTCGTCCTTGCCTATCTGCCAGTCGTGGATGGGATCGAAGAGCAGCTGCATGGCGAAGGTCTTGCTGCTGGGGATGTGCATGGAGTCCGGGTGGACCACCTGCACGTGGAAGTCTACCCGGGTCTCGGTCTTGCTCAGGACGGAGACGGCGTATAGCTCGGACATGATGAACCTCCTTGTCTCACTCTCCGCCCAGCTGCTTCCGGACGCGGGCGGCGAGATCGCTCTTCGGATGGGAGCGGAGCAAGCGCAGGCGGGCGGCCCGGGCGCGCCCGGCGTCGCCCGCCCGCTCGAACGCGAGCGCCGCGTTGTAGAGCGCGGCGTCGGCGAGCGGGTGGGCGGGAAAGCCGTCCGCGACCGCCAGGAAACGCTCGGCGGCCTTCCGAACCGCCCCGGGCTCGCGGGCCGCGGTCAGCTCCTGATCCGCGCGGCGAAGCAGCACGCCCGGCAGGATCTTGTCGAGGCTCTCGCGCAGCTCGCGGCGGCGCATCAGGGCGGCGTTCTTCTGGTAGCGCCGCAGCAGGCGCTCCAGGCCGGCGAGGTCCCCCTGCATGTGGAGCACGTCCAGGCTGAGGTTCGCCGCGTACTCTGCGAGCGGGTGCTCGGGGCTCGTGCTGATGATCTGCTCGAAGATCGCCAGGGCGGGCTCGAAGCGGTTGTGCTGGTAGAAGAGCCTGCCCAGCGAGTAGCGTACGGAGATCTGCTCGGGGTGGGCCGGGCAGCTCCGCAGGAAGCGCTCGGCGCTGCGCTCGAGCTCCCGGGCGGCCGGCCCCATCTCGAGCGGCGCGCTTCCCGGACCCAGCTTCGCCCGCTCCGACTCGAATCGCTCGGACGCCTCCCTCACGGCCTGCAGCTCGGCCTCGCAGGTACTCGCAGCCGCCAGCAGCACGCACAGCCAGACAAGCATCTCGGGCACCTCCAGGGATTCTCGAGTATACTGCAGGGGACGCTTGCTCGAAAACGATCGGAGAGCTGCCATGCTGCGCTGGATCTGGCTCGGAGTGCTGATCGCGTCCCTGTCCGCCTGCCAGCCCGAGCGCGCCCAGCCCATCCTGATCGGAGCGCTGCGCGCCTCGCCGGACGCCATCCATTCGGGCGAGACCGGGGAGGTCCATTTCCGGCAGTACCTCGAGCGCGCCTCCGCAAGGGATCTGAAGACCATCGAGCTGTATCGGGCGGACGAGAAGGCGATGCCGCTGGGCGAGCCGGTCTGCGCGCTCCGCGCCGAGGACATCGAGGACAAGCCCGACCTGCTGTCCTGCGCCTGCTCGGCCCGACTCACCGGCTCCGCGCAGCCGGGCGAGATCCTCCTCGTCGCCAGGGCCGAAGGCGGCGGGGCTTCGGTCACCGGCCCCGTCTTCCGCCTGAAGGTCTTTCCGAGATGGCTGCCCACCGGACAGACGATCCAGCTCGCCGGCCCGGACCTCGAGCCCCACTGGATCCGGGCCGAGGACGGCCGGCGCTATCACGCGAACAAGCTCTCGGTCCGTTTCAAGAAAGAGGCGGCCTACGCGGACATCCGAAAGGCGCTCGACGCCGTCGAGGGCCAGGCCTTCATCCGGAAGCCCGGTGACCGGGGCTGGGTCGTGAAGGTGCCGGACACGCCCGACGGCTCGGGCGTGCGAAGCGCCGTCGAGCGGCTAGGTCGCGAGGCGGTCGTCGTGCAGGCGGAGCTCGAGTTCGAGCCCGAGCGAGACGACGACCTGGACCGGCTGGTCGAGGACCTCGCCCAGATGACGGTGCACTCGGCGCTGAAGAAGGCCTCCGAGCGGGTGGTCGAGTGCTGTGCGCTCTCCGGCCAGAAGTGCGCGGCCGAGCTCACGGTCTCCGTTGCCCGCGGCCGCATCGAGACGGGCGGGCTCGAGAGCCGCCCGAAGACCGCGGGCTGTCAGAAGACCGCCGCCTGCCTCGAGTCGCTCATCAAGGCTCTCGACGTCTCGAGACACGAAAGCCTCCAGGTCGAGAAGTTCGAGGCGGCGATCGAATGCCAGGGAGGGACGAGCTACTCGCTGTCCTTCTCCAGCGGCATGATCAAGTTCGGTCGCTGAGCAAAGAAGCCAGCGAGGTCTCCACCCTCAGCTGGCCGTGGACCAGCCGCACCCAGCCGACGACCAGCGCGCCGGCGAGCAGGCAGGCTGCCAGGGAGACCAGCCCGGCCTCCGGGCCGAAGGCGCCCCCGGTCCAGCGCTCCGGCCCCTGCTGCGAGATGGCGATCAGGCTCGCGTGCGACTCGCGCCCGCTGACGGCGAAGCCGAAGACGCTGCCGGTAAAGAAGTTCCAGCCCGTGTGCATGCCCATGGATATCCCCAGCTGCCCGGTGAGCACATACGCGCCGGCAAAGAGCAGTCCGAAGGCCACGATGGACAGGCTGCTTATCAGGCTCGCGTGGGGGTTGAACGCGTGGCCGAAGCCGAACAGCAGCGAGGTCCCGGCGCAGGCCACGGCGATGGCCCCGCGCGCGCCCAGCGCGGGCAGGTTCAGCCCCTCGGCCAGGTTCCGGATCTGGTAGCCGCGGCCGACCATCTCCTCCCAGAAGCCGACCGCGATCATCGCCAGCAGCGCGACCCCGGTCAGCGACGCGAAGCTCGCCCCGGCCTCCGCCGTCCAGCAGGTCTCGACGAGCTCGATCCAGCCCGCGGCCAGCTCGGCGAGAAAGACGCCGGCCGCCACCGCCGCACCCGTGAACAGGCCGAAGGCGTAGTCCAGCCACCAGCGCCCGTTCAGACGAAAGCCCAGGGACCGGAAGGGCCGCCGGTCCAGAAAGCGCGTCGCCGCCCAGACGCTGAGCACCGCGGCCAGGACCTGGGCCAGGATGAAGACGGCCCCGTAGACGGGCCTGCCCGCGGCCATGGAGATCAGCGCATCCATCGACAGCTGATCGCCGGGCAGATCGCCCGCGAGCATGGCCAGGTAGCCGATCAGGAGCGCCAGCGGGATATGGACCGCGAGATAGAGGAGCATCTGGGCGACGAGCCGGACCAGGGCGCGCACGCGCCGCTCCTCCCCGCTCCAGAAGATCCACGAGACCTTGCGCAGCATGACGCCCCCTAGACGAAGAAGCGCGGCAGGTAGGCGCGATTCGCGTCCAGCATGGCCTCCAGGCATCGCTCGGCCGTGAAGCGGTCCGGCACGACCGGGTCGAGCAGCAGCGCCTCCAGGGCGGCCCTCCGATCGCCCTCCATCGCGGCCCGGGCGTTGAGCGCGTGGATGGCGGCCTGCACGCCGCACCAGCCGGCCAGCAGCGGCGGCAAAGGCTCGACGGCCCGCCCGCCGAAGCGCGCTCCGTCGAGCCAGCCCGGGACCTCGGCGATGCAGCCGGCGGGCAGGTTGGGGATCAGGCCGTCGTTCGGCAGGTTGAACGCGTCGTAGCCCTGCTTGCGGCCGAGCGCGACCCGCTCGATCATCTCGGTCACGATCTCGCCGGACGGCTCCTCGAGCAGCTGCTCGGCCGGCTGCTCGCCGGCGAGCACCGCCTGCATGCGAGACTCGATCTCCGCGATCTCGGCCTTGTAGGACTCGAAGAAGGCGAGCGGCTCGACCTCGGGCGCCCAGGCGCTTTTCCAGACGTGGCCGCCGGCCAGGTACTCGCCCACGTGGCTGTCGGTGGTGATGGACAGGTGCCCGGTCTGCCGCAGGATGTCGGCCACCAGCAGCCGATCCGGCTCCGCGCTCCTCTGGACCCGCGCCCGCACCTCGGGGTAGAGGTCCCGGCCCGTGTCCGCATCGCGGATCTCCTGGTACCAGGAGAAGTGGTTGAGGCCGGCCGCGACCACCCGGAGCCGCTCCCGCGGCAGGCCCAGCAGGCGGCACAGGTACTCGTTGCCGCCCCGGATCTCGTGGCACAGGCCGATGAAGCGCACGCCGGTGTAGTCGCGCACGGCCTGCAGCACGCGGCTCATGGGGTTGGACAGGTTGAGCACCAGCGCCTCGGGGCACAGGCGCTGCGCGTCCTCGCAGATCTCGACCACGCCCGGGATCTGGCGCAGGGCGTGGAACAGGCCGCCCGGCCCGCCGTTCTCGCCCAGGGCCTGGGCGATGCCGAGCTCGGCGGGGATGCGCCGGTCCTGCTCCCAGGTCGCGAAGCGGTCGACCTCCACGCTCACGACGACGAAGTCGGCCCCGGCGAGCGCCTCGCGCCGGTCGGAGGTACGCGAGAGCGCATAGTCAGCCCCTCCGGCTTCGAGCAGGCGCTTGCCCAGCCGGAAGACCTTCTCCAGCTTCTCCTCGTCCACGTCCACCAGCACGAGCCGGCTTCCGTACAGCTCCCGGGCATGGATGAAGTCAACGATCAGGCCGGGCGCGAACTGGGTGCTGCCGCCGCCCAGGAAGGCGATCTTCAGATCGGATGAGTCGCTCATAGAGAAGCAGACTTCTCCGATCCACGTCCGCCTGTCAAGCCGGCTCGCGCGGGGCTCGGCCTTTCCGAACGCTCCAGCGAGACCACGTCCCCGAGGCGATAGGCGGCAACAAGACCCTGGCCGCCAGGATCCTCGAGCCGCTCACGGCCCGGCCCTACAACCACACCCTGGCACCCAGCAGTGGAGCTCACCGCCTGGGGCGGGGCCAGCCCGCTCGAGCCTCTGACCTGCTGGCATCGCGAGGCGCGTGGACCGGCCTCATCTCGAGTCCAAGAACGCTCCTACTCAACACAGATACCATACCATGGCTTGCACTTGCCGGACTTCTTGCAGGTCTCCGACTGCTCGCAGTCCTCTTTGCTCGAAGCCACGCACTTGCCCTTCTCGGCCGTGCATCCACCGACGAGCTTGCATACGTCCGACTGCTTGCATTCGGCATCGGTCATGGCGACACATCTACCATCCTTCAGAGTACACAGACCACTGCCCTTGCATAGTTTTTGCTTCTTGCAGAACACATCGCTCAAGATGATGCACTTGCCGTCCTTTGCAGTGCACCTGCCACTGTACTTGCACCCATCTGACTGCGCGCAGTCCTCGTCCCTCGTCGCGATGCACTTGCCGTCCTCGGCTGTGCACTCGCCAGAGTACTTGCAGCTGTTCGACTGCTTGCAGTCGGCGTCGGTTCCTATGATGCACTTGCCCTCCTTGGCCGTGCACCTTCCAAGGTACTCGCAGTCGTCCGACTGCTTGCAGTCCTCATCGTTCATGGCGATGCACTTGCCGTCCTTTTCGGTACAGTAACCGGAGCTGGAGCAAACGTACGCGCCCTTGCAGATCTCGGTGCTTGCAGCGATGCACTTGCCGTCCTTCGCGGTGCACTCGCCCCCGGTCTTACAGTTGGACGACGTCTTGCAGTCGGCATCGGTCCTTGCGATGCACACCCCGGCATTTGCCGAGCATAGGCCTCGCTCCTTGCAAGAGACCGATTTTACGCAGTCCGCGTCGGAAGAGACCGTGCACTTGCCATCCTTCGACGTGCACTTGCCCATCAAATGGCAGTCGGCATATTTCTCGCACTCGTCATGTGTCCCGGGCTCGCCCGCATCGTTCGTCTTCTCGGCGGCCTCATCGGGTCTCTCTTTCCTCTCGTCGGTCGCCTTGCCCGTCTCCCTGAACCAACCGTACTTGGGCCGTCCATTGGTCATCTGATGAAAGTGGACTCTCGCTCCTCTGGGATCGAACCCCGCGAACTGGCCATGGGGCTTCTTGCCGCCATCCTTTGCGCAGTACTTGAATGAGCTGCCGATGTCGCTCTCGTCGAGTTCCTCTCCGATGGCGAGCTCCAACAAGGCCTTTTCCGGGTGGTCGAGCTTGTCGAGGGTGACCGTATGGATCCCGGTCCCCTCGGGGCACTCGAGCTCACAGTCCGAAGCGGACTTGCACATCTCCAGGGCGTTTTTCTTGCAGCCGGTTGTCGTCAGGAGACCGATGACGACGGTCATTGCCATGAACGTGCGCATGCCCATCCTCCCATGAGTAGTCGGTCACTGCCAAGAGGACCGTGTCCACTGCTGTCCAAAGTAGCCTGGCTCACCGCCCATTCTCCTGTAGATCCTCAATGGATAAAACATGCGCCTCTCATGTATCATGGCCAGGCCCTCGTTGTCTCTTTCTATAGGCTCGCCGGTGTGACAGCACCCTTCGAGCAGCTACCGATCGTCTGGCGGCCGCACCTCCGCATCGGCGACGTGGCCCTCGACGAGCTCGACCACCTCGCGCACGTAGTACCAGTCAGGCACCTTGGCGGCGCGCACGTCATCTAGCAAGAGATACGGCGGTGACACGATGCGGTGGACCTGGTTCTGCCAGGCGACGCCTTGGGTCTCACCGTCGACCAGGCCGCGGTACTCGACGCACGGGCGCCCGAGCCGCGTCGGGCTGCCAACGCGCTCGAGGCTGGCAGCCGGCTCGCCGGCGAAGATCTGGTGGGCGATGCCAGCGAGCTTCGTTGCCGGGATCGGCCAGGGCTCCTCTCCTTCGGTCGCAACCCACCCGCGCTGGGTGGCGAGATCTCCGAACAGCTGGACGGCGTCGCGCCTGGGGCGCAGGGCCGCGCCGTGGATGTCCATGATCTCCTCGATCGTCGCGGGCGGCTCGCCGAGGCCACGGCGCGCGACGAGGTCGGCGCAGATCTCGCCGAACATCCGGCCGGTGTGGTCCCGCACCCGGAATCGCTCACCGCGCAGCCAGATCTCGATGGAGCCACCCCGGTCGGGCAAGGCCGGGCCGCCCATGGACAGCTCCATCTTGACATAGACGTTGCGGTCGGTCGGTGCGTGCTCTGACGACTCCATCGTGACCTCGACGGGTCGGGCTAGCGACCGCAGCACGCCGAGGTGGAGTGTGGCGTACTGCCCGCCGTCACGATGATGATCGAACGCGCCACCCAGATCAAGCTCTGCCACCGGCGGCAACCCCGTCCAGCATCGGGTCGATCCGTCCCGACGTCCCGACACGAAATGCTCAGACGCGGATGAGCCCGCGCTCGCGCCAGTCGAGGATCTGGCGCCCGAGCGCGATCTGCTCCTGCCAGTCGCCCTCGAGCCGG
>JAFGRB010000417.1 GCA_016935365.1 Deltaproteobacteria bacterium | reverse complement strand
TGAGGCGCGGAGTGCCTCGACAGGCGCATCCAGACGAGGCAATCAGCGCGAACCCGCTACATTACGGGAAATCGAGAGGCGCCTTTTCTTTTCCTGACTTGAGCAAACCCGCACTGCAAGCGAACCTGCGAACAACGCGGATTGCTCAATCCCGGCTCGGGTCGCTGGCCGGCTCGCACTGCGCCAGGTAGGCCTGCGCGACGACCCGGCACAGCTCGACGTAGCGCTGCAGCCAGGCCACCTTGCCCGGCCATTCGGGAAAGCGAAAACGCATGCTCGTACCCGGCATGTCGATGCAGAACCTCCGCCGGGTCATCTCGTTCAGGCCCTCGAGCGCCCGCCGGACCGCCTCGTCCTGCACGAGGTCGCGCATCTTCTCGGATCCGGCGACGATCAAGCCTCGCCCCCGCGCCCAGACGTCATCCAGCGGCTCGTGCGCGCACGCCTCTGCACCGATGTAGCCCTCGGGTGCAACGTAGATCTCGAACAGGCGCACCCCGAGCGGCTCCCAGAGCAGGTCCAGCAAGCGGTGTTCGTCCAGCTGGCCTTTGGCCCCGTAGTTGACGACCCGAAGCTCGGTACTGCGACTCAGGATCAAGCGGGCCTCGAAGTCCTCGTACTCCAGGATCAGCACCTTGTTTCGCTGGCTCTCGTCGAGACGGCGCTGGGTCAGGCTGTCCGGCTCCCGCTGGACTCGGGCAGGCAGCAGCTTCGGCAGGTTTTCCAGGATCCGCTCCGCCCGATCGTCCGCCTTGGCCTTGTCCTTGAAGTAGGGCATGAACACCCACAGCGCTGAGGCCACCAGGACGAGGACGAGGATCAGGCCGATGACGATTTCCATGCCTAGCCTCCCAGGAGCTCGGCTCGCCGCCGGCACAGGCCGAGCAGACCGACGAGCGCGATCAGCCCCTGCCCGGGCCGCGCGCCGCTGCAGCCGCAGCCTCCGCGCACGCCCTGGCCGGGCCCGTCGGAGCCTGGCTCACCGCCGTCGATGCCCGGCTCGCCGCCGTCGCTCCCGCCGTCTATGGCCTGGCTGGCCGTGCCGCGCACCGTCCAGTCGCAGGGGTTCTCGTCGGCGTCGTCGGTGGCGAAGGAGACACCGAAGCTCCAGGCGCCCGGCGCGGTCGGGCGGACCGACAGCGCGAGCTCGGTCGCGCCGCCGGAGGGGATCTCGGCTGCGGGCTCGCGCTCGACCGCCACCTCGCAGCCCCGCTGCCCTTCGATCGCGACCGGCAGCGTGAGGTGCAGCGCCACGCCGCCCGCGTTGGCGATGGTGTAGACGAGCGCGTGCGCGGCGCCGAGCGCGATCGGACCCAGCTCGTCGCTGCCGCCGTCTGCGATCGGCGCGCCCGCTCGCGTGACGGCGATCTCGGGCTCGGGCGTGAGCGGCGCGCTGGTGGGCGTGTCGGACCGGTAGTCGATCCCCGAGGCGGCGCGGTACGCAGGCTCGGTGCCGGTCTGCTGCGCGCTGACCAGCACCGCGCTTCGAAACGGCTCCAGGGACAGCGCGCCTTCGACCGGGCTCCCGTCGGGATGCGTCCAGGCGCCTTCGGGTACGGGCATCTCGACGCTCGCCTCGGTGTCGTTGAAGAGCAGGATAGCGTGGCCGCGCACGACGCGGCTTCCGGCCTCGCTCGCCCAGGAGGCGGCCGCGCACCAGTCGGCCAGCGAGTCGAAGTCGTCCTGGCCCTCGGCGCGGATCACGCCCGCGCCCTCGGCCGGGGCGATGAAGCAGGTCTCGTCCATCTGGCCGTAGTCGACCGCGGGCTCGTACGAGAGCGCCACGGGCGTGGGCGGCTCGTACGGCGGAAGCCACCAGGGGGAGAGGTTCTCGGGGCGCTGGATCCTGCGGCTGGGCACGACGGCCGCCAGGGTGTTGGCCCGGATGACGTGCTGCTGCGCATCGCCGGCGTCTCCGGACAGGCCGAGGCCCGCGCGGCGGTTGTCCACGGCGACGTTGCGGGCGATCTCGCAGTGGAAGTTGTTGGGCAGCATGATGCCGTGGCCGCTCGAGCCGTAGATGGTGTTGTCGACGATGACCGAGTCGCGAAAGTCGCTCAGGAACTCGGGCCAGATCCCGTGGCCGAGCGGGTACCAGGGGTGTGAAGTGTCGAGCGCGCCGATGGTGTCGAGGATGATGTTCTCCCGGATCTCGGAGGCGTTGCAGTTGGTGTAGACCGCGGCGCCGTCGTTGAGCGTGCCCATGGTGCGCACGAAGACGTTGCGCGCCACGGTCTGGCCGTCGCTGCCGAGGATGACGCCGGCGTAGCCGGTGTCGATGACCCGGTTGAGCTGGAAGGTGGCCGCGTTCGCGTTGCCCAGGATGACGCCGGCCGCGTGCCAGGAGCCGCTGCCCCCATAGCCGGGCTGCATGCCGATGCGCAAGAAGAGGTTGCGCTCGATCCGCGTGCCCGCAGGCCCCGCCGCGTCGGCCCAGCCCTGGATGGCCACGTTGCGGACGTCGCGAAAGACCGAGCCGCGCACGGTGAACGGCTGGGCGTCCCAGGTGTAGCGGATCGCATCGGTCTCGATCTCGGCGAAGGTGCAGCGCTCGATCCGAACGGGTCCCCGGCTCAGCTGCAGGGCCGTGCCCGCGAAGCGCTGGAACTGGACGTCGGCGAAGGAGGCGCCGGAGGCCGTGACGCCGGTCTCCGCGCTCGTGACCACCCGGACCTCCATGCTGTCCGGCTCGGCCCAGTCGGGCGGGTAGAGGTAGAGCCTGCCGTCCTCCCAGACCCACTCGCCCGGCGCGTCCAACTCGTCCAGGTCGTCGTCGATGAAGTAGCCCGAGCCGGGATCGCTGAACGGGTCGTCGAAGCGCCCCTCCTCGCCGAGCTCGAGGGTGTCGACCGCGCTGTGGCTCTCGATCGGCCGCGTCTCCCACCACCAGCTCCAGCGCCGCCAGCGGACCTGGGCGCCGGTCCAGCGGCCCGCGGCCACGCCCGCCCGCTCGGCCAGCTCGGCGTCGACGATGCGATCCGGATCGTCGTCGTTGTCGATCTGCAAGAAGCCCTGGTTCGGGTAGCGAGCCAGGGGGACGAAGCGGCCGTCCACGTAGCAGGCCAGCACCCGTTCGGCGATCTCGCCGGTGCGCACGGCCGCGTTCTGCGCCCAGCTGCCCGGCAGCGGGAGCTCGAAGCTCGCGGTCAAGATCGGATTCACGCCCTGGCCGTAAGCCGCCACGGTCAAGCTGCGGCCGATCTCGACCCCGCTGGCCGCATAGCACCCGCCGCGGCGCAGCAGGATGCGATCGCCCTCCGCGGCCCGGGAGATGGCGTGCGCGAGCGTCTCGAGCGGCGCGGCCTCGCTGCCGTCGGCGCCGTCCACCCCGCCCGGCGCCACGTGCCAGTCGAAGGCCCGTGCCGCGCCGGGCAAGCAGAGGATCGAGGCCAGGCAAGCGGCGGGAATCGATATCCGATGAGCGCGCATGAATCTCAGTCTACATAAAATCCGAACGCCGCGAACCACAATCCGGTCCGCCGAGACATCGGACAGAGTGCTCTTCGGACTCCCTCCAAGCCCAGGAAGCACGAATCGTGTTCTCGTCCCCCGAGGGATTTCAAGGAGGGCCTTGCCCCCCTTGCCTGGTTCTCAATAGAAGAACCCCAAGGCCAAAAACCGCAAATACGCCCGGTAGCCCGGAGCTTCCGCCTCCCGCTGTAGAACATCCTCCAGAAGACACACCGAGATGCTCCGCCACCACCTCGTTCGAGAACGGGCCTTGATTTCCCGCCTCGTCGACAGCCGCGATCCGGAATGCTCCGGACAACGGCTCCTCGCGTCTATCCAAGAAATTCAACCACACAACTCCATCTACCGACCGAAGCGCAACACCGGGCCCTTGACCTTCCACGAAACGATCCGTCTCGGGACTGCCAGACAGCCACTCGACGAGATACCCGAGCGAGCTCTCCTCGTCCACATCGCCAGCTGCGGGCTCCACAAGGAACCCGAGCGATCCGATCGACAGACAAAGGGTCCCCTCGACTTCCTGGCCGCGAACCACCTCGATCGACTCCAGCGTCACCTGTCCAGGAGGGCTGGTATCGCCGGGATCATTCTCGACTTGATGCACGATGGTGTTCTTTCCTTCGAAGCAATCTGCTCTCGCAGGATTCTTCACCAGAGAGAAGGCACACAGTATGAAGAGAAAGAAGCCACGACTATTGTATGTTCTTCGACACAGTATCTTCTGCATCACTCACATCCCTCGACACAAAAGCACGCCTCAGGGTCGCTTGCGGCCCGTGAGCTGGATGTCGTCTACGAACCAGCCCGGCCCGGTCTCCGAGACGTCGGAGGCGAAGGTCCAGCGCAGCCGGACGCGCTTGCCGGCGTAAGCGCTCAGGTCGAAGCGCGCCTGCACCCAGCCGTCCGACGTGCCCGAGTAGCCCGGCCCGCCCAGGGCGTCGATCGCGTCGTGGGGGTAGCCCTGCTCGGGCTCGAGCAGGCAGAAGGGCTCCTCGTCGACCGCGATCGACAGGTTGCCGCCATCCCAGCCGGACTCGATCTCGTAGCGCTGCCAGAAGACGAGCTCCGGGATCACGGACGGCAGCACGATCGGGCCGAGCGTGAGCCGCCAGAGCGCGTCGTCCGGGTAGTCGCCCGCAAGCGCCGTGGCCCAGGCGCGTGAACCGGAGTGCGCCCCGTTCACCGCGCCCCACTGCCAGCCGGGCGAGGGCGATCCGCTGGCCCCGAGCCCGCCGTCGTCCGACTCGAGATCCGTCTCGTAGAAGGCGTGCACCCGGCGCAGCACGAAGTCCTGCCGGCTGCTCTCCGGACCCACGCTGCGCGCCAACTCGGCGGTCTCGAAGCCGGCCCGCGAGAGCCGGAAGGTGTAGAGATCGGCCGGGATGTCGCGCAGCACGAAGGTCCCGCTGCGGCTGGTGGCGAGGGCCGGCCGGGCGCTTCCGACCAGCTCGACCGCGACGGCGGGCACGGGCAGGCCGCGATCATCTGTGACCTGGCCGCGCAGATCGAGCCTGGATGCCGGCTGGAGCACCACGTCGAGCCGGGTGGCCGGCCCCGAGCCCACGACCACGCCGCCTACCTCCTGGCTCACGTAGCCGTCGGCCGCGAAGCGCAGGTCGTAGCTGCCGGGCAGCAGCAGGCGGTGGTAGTCGCCCACGGCTGGATCGCTCTGCACCTCGGAGCGCTCCGCGCTCGCGTCGTGCCCGACGACCGTGACCGTGGCGTGCAGCGCTGCGCCCTGCGGGTCGGTGACCAGCCCGCGCACGCCGCCCAGCGCCCAGCCCAGATAGTCGATCAGGGCCTTGCGGTTGGCCGTCCAGTAGGTCTCGAGGGTGGAGGCGGCCGGGTTCTTGGTCATCGACAGCTCGATGGTCACCTCGCGGCCGCGGTGGAAGTAGGTCGTGTAGTCCTGCCGGCCGCCGTCGATCATGTACCAGTCGTAGCCGTTGGTGATCCCGTCGTCGAGCTCGCGCATGTAGCCGGCAGGGCCGTCGACGTGGCACCGGTCGGCGTAGGCGCGCGAGAGCTGGATGAACCAGTCCTCGTCCGGGTGGGCGCCCGGCTTGTGATCCCAGGGGTAGTTGACCACCTCGGAGCCGCCGTGGAAGTTGGCCGACAGCGCGAAGCCGTGCTCGGCGGCGAAGGCCATCATGTGCTGGGTCTCGGTCCACCAGGACTCGCCGTCGGGGTGATCGCCATAGAGCGGATCCGGGAAGTTGCGGTTGGGATCCACCCAGGCGTCGCGGCCGGTGCTGGTCGTGAAGGAGCGGATCGCGCCGTTGACCGTGCTGTCGGAGGAGAAGTACGTCCCGTCCGGGTTGGCGAGCGGATTGATCCAGATCTCGAGCTCGTCGACCAGCGCGGTCAGCTCCGCGTCGGTGCCGTAACCCGCGAGCAGCTCGTCCGCCAGCCGGAGCATGAGCACGTAGCCGACGGTCTCGTCGCCGTGCATGGTGGCGGTGTAGAAGACCTCGGGCTCGTCCTCGTCGGCGTCCGGGTTGTCGGTGATCTTCAGCGCCCAGATGGTGTGCGGCCGGCTCTGGTTGGTGCTCTGGCCGAGGTCGACGAGCCGGCAGAGATCCGGGTAGTCGTCGGCGAGCTGCTGCAGGAACTGGCCGTACTCGGCGTAGGTCGGGTAGCGGTCCCATAGCAGCCGCCCGCCCCGCCCGTACAGCCCCATGCGCGCACCCGGGTTGATACCCGGGTGGGCGAGGCGCACGTACGGGATGCCCTTGGACTCGAGCCGTTTGAGCTCGGCGGGCGAGGCGTAGGCCCAAACCCGCGCGCCGTCGACCCGGTCGATGCTAAGCACGCGCCCCAGCACGTCCCGCCGGCCGCGCTCCGGCACCTGCAGCAGGATGTAGGACTCGGTCTCGGCGAGCCCCGGGTACGCGCGCTGCGGCGCACCCGAGAGCCGCAGGCCCGCCTCGTCCAGGCCGAGCTCGCCCGGCTCCCCCCAGCAGCCGGCCGCGAGCAGGCTCGCGCAGAGCCAGAGGCCCCATCGGGCCCGCGGGCCCGATCGGCCGATATCCCCCGCTCCTTCACGACCTGGCACCAAGGGATCGCACATCGCGGCCCGCTCCTCTCGACTCCCTGCCCATGTTCGCCCAGCTGGCCTGGAATCGCAAGTGGCCCCCGGCGCGCTGCCGGTGTATCCTTTCTTGAACGCGGCGCCGCGGCGCGGCGACGAATGGATCGGAGCGCCCTCCGATCCCGGAAAGGGGCGATGGGCGATAGACGGGACCAGCTCTCGGCAGAGGAGGAACTGGAGCTCGTCCGCGGCTGTGCCGGGGGCGACCCGGCCTGCTGGCATCGGCTCTATCTGAGCTATCGCCGGGACGCCTGGCGGATTCTCTGCCGCATCCTGGGGCCCTCCCAGGACCTGGAGGACCTGGTGCAGACGGTCTTCATCAAGGTGCACCGGAGCCTGGGCCGCTTCGAGGGCCGGTCGCGGTTCTCCACCTGGCTGTACAGGATCTGCGTGCACGTGGCCATGGATCACCTGAGGCGCAAGCAGCGCCGGCGGGAGATCGCCGACCTCGAGGCCGCCGGGCCCCTGGTCCACCCGGGCGCCGATCCGAGCGAGCAGGCCATGCACCGGCAGGCCGTGAGCCGGCTGCAGCGGGCCCTGGCCAAGCTCAAGGAGGCCAAGCGCAACGTGCTGATCCTGCACGATTTGATGGAGGTTCCGGCCGACGAGATCGGCCGGCTGCTCGATATCCCGGTCCCGACCGTGCGGACCCGTCTCTTCCACGCCCGCCGGGAGCTCGCCCGGCAGCTGGTGAGACAGAAGCGAGATCGGAACAGGCCATGAGCGCGACCCGCTGCCCGTACGACGAAGACGATCGCGTCTCCTTTGCCTGGGGCGAGATGGAGGCCGGGCGGGCCGCGGCGTTCCGGGCCCACCTGGAGAGCTGCCCGAGCTGCCGGGCGGCCGTGGCCGAGCTGGCCGAGGCCGCGGATCTCTGCCGGCAGGTGCGCGAGGCGACGGAGCCGGAGCCGGAGTGGAGCCGCGGCTTCGAGCCGGCCGGACAGCGGGAGCGCGCCCGTCGCTGGAAGTGGCTGTGGATCCCGGCCGCAGCCGCAGCAGCGGCCCTGCTCGTCCTGCTGGCCGTCTCGCTGGGCGGCCGGCCGGACGCACCGACGAGCCCGGCCCCGCCGGGGCCGGGCGCGCGCATCGCGGCCATGAAGGGCATGGTCCGGGTCCAGCCGCCCGGCTCGGCGGGCAGCCTGCCCGCCGCCGCGGCCCCCGGGATCGGGACCGGCGACTGCCTGTTGACCGGGGACGCCTCCTGGGCGGCGCTCGAGCTCGGGGACGGAAGCCGGATCCTGCTCGAGGCCGACTCCCGCTTGCGCTTCGCGGCGCTCGGCGAGTCCGGAGCCCAGCTGGACCTGCTCGCCGGAGAGCTGAGCTGCGACGTCCGGCCGAGGCTGCCCGGCCAGGTCTTCATCGTCTCGGCCGGGCCGGGAAGCGCCATCGTCCGGGGCACCCGCTTTGCGGTCTGGCTCGCTGCCGACGGCCGGATGAACCTGGAGGTGGATCGCGGGATCGTGGAGCTCAAGCCCCGGGAGCCGGGGCCCGAGCCGCTGCTCGTGCACGCCGGCCAGCAGGCCAGCTTCGCCCGCGGTGACGAGCGGATCCAGAGCCGCGCCGCGGCGGGCAAACCCCCGGCTGCGCCGCCTCCCCGGAAAAGGCGCCCGGAGTCCGCGGCCAGGCCGGGAGATCGGCCCGCGGCCGGACAGCCCGCGGCGCGCACCGAGCCGGGCAGCCCGAGCGCGCCGCCCGCCCCGGACGAGGCGGCAGCCCAGCCCGGCCGGCCGGGCGCCGACACGGTCGAGGCGCTGGTGGCGCAGCTCTACCAAGACAGCGGCTGGATCTTCGACGAGATCCGCGCGGCCATGGAACGCGGCGATCACGGCGCCGCGCTTCGCATGCTCGACAACTTCCTCGGCGATCCGGACAGCCCCGACAAGGATCGGGCCATGCTGCTCAAGGCGGCCTGCCTGGAGAGGACGGGCCGGTCCCGGGAGGCGCAGCGGATCTACCGCGAGTACCTCAGCCGCTGGCCCGCCGGCCGGCTGGCCCCCCAGGCCAAGCAGGGCTACCTCCGGACCCGCAGGTGACGGCCGCAGCGTTTTTTTGAACGCCGGCCTCCGCGCGGCGACTCATGGGCCAGATGTCGAACGTCGGGCCACTTCGAACGCGGAGGAGGAGATCATGTACCGCTCGCTCTGGCTGGCTCTGTCCTGTGCCCTGGCTCTAGGGGCGCTCGCCTGCAACAACTGGTGCCTCGGGGACTGCGAGTGCAGCGATCCGTGCTGCGGATACGGCTACGGCTGCTACGAGGACCCGGCTTGCCCGTATGGTGAGCCGTGCGAGTATTCGGGCTGGTGCGAGAGCGACGCGGACTGCGCAATGGGCCAGGTCTGTCACCCCAACAGCTACTGCGTGGAGGTGGTCGAGGGCTGCCCCCTGACCGACGAGTGCCTGGGCGATCCGGAGGGCTACACGCCCGAGTGGCAGGGCATCGATCCCCTGTTCGTAGGCTCGTTCTCGGGCGACGGCGTCCAGGGCAGGGTGGAGGTGATGCTGGACTTCTACGAGGATCACGTCTACGGCGAGGCCCAGGGCCTGGCCCGGCTGGACCGCAACGGCTACGACGAGTGGTTCCAGGTCACGGTCACCGGCATCCGGGACCGCGATCAGCTCCAGGGCCAGATCGTGGACGCGACCGGCTACGAGAGGGTATACGATGCGACCTTCGAGGCCCGGCTGCTGTCCGCCAGTGAGATCAGCGGCAGCGCGACCGTGAGCTCCGACGAGGGCAGCCTCGAGGTCTCTTTCCACCTCTTCCGCACCTCGCCCTGCGGCTGCGAGCCGGATTGCCGGTTCGATGCGGACTGCCCTGACGGCCAGGCCTGCGAGGAGGGCCGGTGCGTCGACGAGCCGCAGGTCGGCTGCCAGCACAGCAGCGACTGCCAGGCCGGCCAGGTCTGCCTCGACGGCCAGTGCGTGACCATCTGCTACGAGGACGCCGACTGCCCCGCGGGCCACAGCTGCCAGCAGCACGCGTGCGTGCCCGGCTGCGCGTACGCATGCTGCAGCGACGCCGACTGTCCCGAGGGCTATGCCTGCCAGGACCACGAGTGCGCGTGCGAATTCGCGTGCTGCAGCGACGCCGACTGCCCCGAGGGCGACCTGTGCGCCGATCACGCCTGCCGGACGCCCTGCGCGCACCGCTGCGACTGTGAGGCGGGCGAGGTCTGCGAGGACGGCTTCTGCGCGGTGCCGGACGAGCCGCCGCCCACCGACTGCGAGACCGACTGCGACTGCGACTACGCGGCCGGCGAGCGCTGCGAGGATGGCCACTGCACGCTGCCGCCCACCGACTGCGAGACCGACTGCGA
>JAFGRB010000416.1 GCA_016935365.1 Deltaproteobacteria bacterium | reverse complement strand
TATTCCCCACTGCTGCCTCCCGTAGGAGTCTGGACCGTGTCTCAGTTCCAGTGTGGCTGACCATCCTCTCAGACCAGCTACCCGTCTTTGCCATGGTGAGCCGTTACCTCACCATCAGGCTGATGGGCCGCGAGCTCATCCTCAGGTGATAGCTTCCAAGGAGAGGCCACCTTTTCCCACTCCTGGCGAACCAGGTGTGGTCTTATCCGGTATTAGCACCCCTTTCGGGGTGTTGTCCCAGGCCCGAGGGCAGATTACTCACGTGTTACTCACCCGTGCGCCACTTTACTCACACCCGAAGGTGCTTTCTCGTACGACTTGCATGTGTTAGGCACGCCGCCAGCGTTCGTTCTGAGCCAGGATCAAACTCTCCAGTTCAAACCTGGTAAGAGCTGCCTCACTTCGTGATGCAGCTCTCGAGTTCGGAATCCGCGTGCGGTCTCTCATCCGCCTGTCCATAGAGGACGACGGTGAACCGCCGGGACATCGATCTACGGAGAATCCCGCAGTCGTTTTCTCGTCTGCTGCTTTCCGGTTTTCAAAGACCGAATCTTGCACGACAGGGTTTGCCGCACGCCAACAAGTGACCGCCCATTGTATCCCGGCCCCCAGTCTCAGTCAAGCAAAAAAAAGCGCCTTTTCATCATCTAGCGGCTGGATTCAAAGAGCGGTCGACTTCGAGGCTGCACTAGATAGAGCAAGGCCCGATCTTTGTCAAGGAAAAAACGCGGCCGGGTGGAATCATGGAATTCCCCTTCCATCTCAGCCCACTAGCTTAGCATCCGCCGCGCCTCGAAGAGCAGGCCATCGAGCAACGCTGTGTGCGCTGCGGGTCCGGATCGGTCCTCCCCGCAGCAGAGATCCTCCAGCTCCTCGATCGTCGAATCCAGATCGCCGTTGACGACCAGCCGATCGTAGCGCCGTCCCGCCTCGAGTTCCTGCACGCCCGCTCTCAAGCGGCGCTCGATCTCGTCGGGCGTCTCCGTGGCCCTGCCCCGCAACCTGCGCACCCATTCCTCGACGGATGGCGGCAAGAGAAAGACGAGCAGCGCATCTGGCCTGGCGCTCTTGATCTGGCGTCCACCCTGCACATCGATGTCGAAGAGCACATCCTTGCCGTCAGCCAGGAGACGCTCGACGTCTTCGCGCGCCGTACCGTAGCGAGCACCGTGCACGTCCGCCCACTCGAGAAACGCACCGGCCGCGATCATGCGATCGAATGTCGCTTCCTCGACGAAGTGATACTCCACGCCATCCCGCTCACGCCCCCGCGGACAGCGCGTCGTGAAGGACACGGATATCGCCAGCTCGGCATGTCGGTCTCGCAGCCGCTGGCAGACCGTCGACTTGCCGACCCCGCTGGGCGCCGACACCACGATGAGCCTCCCGGCGCGCATGTCTCGCTCCCGCTTCATCACTCCACGTTCTGCACCTGCTCGCGGATCTTCTCGATCTCCGCCTTGATCGATACGCCCAAGTGCACCACGTCCGCAGATCGAAACTTCGAGCACAGGGTGGTCACCTCGCGGTTCATCTCCTGCAGCATGAAGTCCAGCTCCCGGCCGATCGTTCCGTCACTCGCCATCAAGTCGTCGAACTGCTGGATGTGGCTCTCGAGCCTGGCAAGCTCCTCGGTCACATCGCAGCGCTCTGCCAGCACGGCCATCTCCTGGACGAGCCGCTCCTCGGGAAAGTCGGCCTGGCCGGCCAAGCTCCGGATCCGCGCTGCGGTCCTCTCCTCGAGCGCGGCCTGCTCCTCGGGTGCCAGCGAGACGATGCGGCTGACGCCCTGGCGTACGCCCGCGAGCAGATCCGCGAGCGCGGCCGCCAGCCTCGCTCCTTCGGCGGCCCGCGAGGCATCGAGTGCCACGAGCGCCTCGGAGACGAGATCCAAAAGGCCGCCGCGGATCGCCTCCGGCTCCTCCTCGTCGCCTCCGCGCTCGAGCACACCCTCCGATCGCGCCACCATCTCCAGCGTGGGAGCCTCGTCCATTCCGAGCCGCTCGGCGATCTGCCCGAGGAGACCGAAGTACGCAGCGGCCAGCTCGATATCCAGCCTGGGTGGATCGGCACCCTTCTCCCCGATCGAGCGCCGAACCTGACACTCGAGGCGTCCCCGCCCGATCCGTTCCCGGATCAAGCGATCCACATCGATCTCGACGGCCAACCACTCGCGCGGCAACGAGAGCCGGACGTCCCGGTACCGATGGTTGAAGCTCCGGATCTCGACCAGCACCGGTCTGCCGCTGATCAGGCCGTCGGCCCTGCCGTAACCCGTCATGCTCCTCACGTGCTCACCTCTCCCCGGATCGCAAACGCAACGAGAACCTTCGAGCCTGCTCGCAGGTCGCGCTTGTACTCCTTCCGGATGCCGTCCATCAGCTTGCGCACCTCCTCCGATCGGTAGTCCGGATAGGTGCGCTCCAGGGGCTGAAAGCCGCCCCGCGTGTAGACGAGCGTGACCTCGGCGAAGATGCCGTCCCGCAGGTAAAGCCGATGCGGCTGGCTCTTGGTCGTGGCCAGGACGAAGTTGTCCAGGCTCATGAGGCCGGGATCGATGTTGATCCGACGCCGCCCGTCCGGATGGGCCAGCTCGCTCTCGAGCCGATTGGTCCAGCGCTTCAGGTCGGCCAGGATCTCACGCGGCACCAGCGCCCCGGCAGACAGAAAGCACCGCCGCAGTCCGGGACCCATCTCGGCCTCATAGTAGCGGGTCCAGGTGAAGTCCATCTCGTCTCCGACGCGCTGGACAGGGCCGAGCACCTCCACCAGCCGGCCTCGCGCCCGCTCCAGGATCTCCGCGTCCGCGAACAGGACGCCCAGCACGACGCGGGCCGGATCGGGTGGCAGGCAGGCTCCCATGGCTCTCTCCCTTACCGCTCGGCAGCGGCACCTGTCAACGCGTTCTCCCGAGCAGCCTTGCCGCCGCCGCAGCGGCCTGCTCCACCTCTCGAGGATCGGCGCCCGGCGCCGCGAGGCTGCGCACGTGGGGATAGGGATGGCACCAGCGCCTGGGATCGCCCGAGGCGAAAAGGGCCAGCGTGGGCGTGCCCACGGCGACCGCCAGGTGCATGGGGCCCGTGTCGTTGACGATCACCAGGTCTAGGCAGCGCATCAGCCCGGCCAGCTCGTCGAGATCGGTCCGCGGCGCTGTCACGACGCCCTCGCGGATCGCGGAAGCGACATGATCCCGAAGCTCCTCCTCTCCCGGCCCCCACAGGACGACGAGATCGGCACCCTGGCGCTGCTGCAGCTTTCGAGCCAGCTGCACGAAGAAAGGCACCGGCCAGCGCCGCTCCAGCTTTCGAGCCCCCGGCCAGAGCCCGATGCGAAGAGCCCCCAGGCGGAGATCCTCGAGCCATCCGCGCCAGCCCTCCACGCCCTCCAGGCCGAGCCCCGTTCGCAGCTGCGGCGGATCGGCGTCGATCCCCAGCGGTGCCAGCAGGCGCATCCGCTGTTTCAGCTCGTGCTCCCTCGCCGGCCCGGGATCGACCTGCACGGAGTGGAATGCGCCCCCCACCTCCCGGCGGTAGCCGATGCGCACCGGCGCGCCGGAGTAGTAGGACAGGGCTGCATGGGTGAAGGAGAAGACGTGCCAGGCGCTGGCATCGATGCACACCTGGTAGGCTTCACGCCGCAACGCCCGCACGGTGCGGAACCACCGGGCAGGCCTGGCGAAGAACCAGCGCTTATCCACGAGATGAAGGCGATCCACACCGGTCAGGCTCTCGGCCACCCGCCGCACCCGGACGCTGGCCAGCAGGCCCAGCGCGAGCCCCGGCAGGCCTTCCCGCAGCGCGTCGATCATGGACTGGAGCGTGATCAGGTTCCCGATCCGCTCATCGACGCGCACGACGAGCAATCGCTCGATCGAGCCATCTGCAACTCGGCCTGTGCGGCCGGAGAAGAGCCGGCGCGCAGCCCAGTGAAAGACACGCTGCGCTCGCTCGCGTCCAGCGCCTCTCGCGGGCATCGCATCGGACACGCGGCTCACCGGGAAGCGAGATCCGGCTGGCTCTCTTCCGGCCGGGAAATCGCGGCTGGAGCTGGAGTCTGCAGCCCCGCGATCTCGCGCAAGGCCTCGATGACCTTCTCCGGGCTCACCAGCCGCATGCAGTCGTGGTGGCGTTCAGGGCAGCGCATGTGCCCGTGCCGGCTGCAGGGGCGGCATTTGACATGCGCCGTGAGCACCTTGCAGCCATCCCCGAAGTAGTGCATTCGCGGGTCGGTCGGCCCGTAGATGATCACCGTCTTGACGCCGAGCGCGCGAGCCATGTGCGTCAGGCCCGTGTCTCCTCCGACGACCATCTCGCAGCACTCGAGCATGGCCGCCGACTCGACCAGGCTGTTGCCCACACAGCTGAGCAGCGATCCCTTCGCCATCGGCTCGATCTGACGGGCGATGCCCTGCTCCTCCGGCCCCCCGAACATCACCGGATGGTAGTTGCGCTCCGAGAGGAAGCCCGCCAGGCTGGCGAAGTAGACGGGCGGCCAGCGTTTCGTGGGCCAGAGGGAGCCGATGCACATGCCTACCAGGCGCGCATCGTCCGCTAGCCGGTTGCGCTGATAGAAGTCCTGTCGATAGCGCAGCTGGGATCCGGGCGCCCTGAGCCGCAGCCGGGGGTTGGGCGACTCGATCCCGATCTGCTTCAGCAGAGCCAGGTCCTGGAGGAGGCTGCATGGCTCGCCGGCCCGCGGCCGCATGCCCAGGTTGTAAAACAGCTTGCCCAGGCCTTCCCAGTAGCCCAGCCGATCGGCCACGCCCGACATCCCGGCGAGAATGGCCGTGCGGGAGGAGCGATGCGGCGAGATCAGCAGGTCGAAGTCGCCTCTTCGCAGCTTGCGCGCAGCGCGCACCAGGCCGCCGATGCCGGACTCGCTGCCCCGCTTGTCGAACGAGACCACCTCGTCCACGCCCGGGATGCAGGCGGCCAGCTCCGCCTTGTCCGGCCGGACCATCATGGCCAGCGAGGACTGGGGGTACTTGGTCTTGATGGCGTGCACGAGCGGCGAAGCGAAGACCACGTCGCCCACGAAGGCCGTCTGGACCAGCGCGACTCTGCGCGGCGGCTTGTCGACGCGTCTTCCGCTCTCGACCAAAGCAGCTCCTGAGAAGGCCGGCTAGAATCTCGGGCAAGGAGTATAGGCCCAGCCGGGCAGACAACGCAAGGCCCGCCTGGCAGAGCCAGGAGTTCCTCACTTACGGCAGAGCGAGAGGCCCCGATGGGCCTGTGACCACCTGCGCAGGGTTGGAGCCATCAGTGGGTGCAC